>JAYUVG010000001.1:0-4579 GCA_043754255.1 Polaromonas sp.
AGCAGGTTCGTCATCACACTGAGTGACTTTTCGCGCTGGAAATCACCCGCCTGACTGGCGACGACCTTCAAGCCCGGAAAGCTTTTGGCAACCGTTTCGCGAAAGCCCTGACTGCGCTGCGTGGTGACAGAGGCGGGTACGCCAATGATTTCGATAACGTTAGCGTTGCCAGCCAAAGCCTTGCCGATAAAGTTGGCTGCGTTCACGCCAATACCGATGTTGTCGCCTTTGATAAGCGCTGCAAAATCTTCGGTATTGACTTCGCGGTCAACCACGATCAGCGGGATCTTGGCTTCTTTCAGTTTGATGGCAGCTCGGGTCATGGCACTGCTCTCGATCGGCAGCATCACCACGGCGCTGACCTTTTTGGCGATCAGGTCTTCAATGTCGTTGGTCTGCTTGTTGGGGTCAGCAGCCGTTGTCATCACATGTTTGACGCCAGAGGTTTTGGCCTGGTCTTGCGCATTTTTGATGATGGCCCCCATCCAGCCGTGGGTGGCCGACGGGAAAGACATGCCAATCGTCACATCCTGCGCCTGTACTGCTGCGCTGGCCAACAAGCCGCCAAGCAGAGCGATCAAGGGAAGAAGTTGAAATTTACGTCGTTGCATTTGGGTTGTCTCCGTGGTTCTGTTGACTGGGAAAAGTGCTGCTCACGAACCAGTTGACTAGCACCTGATGAATCATTTGAAATTGCAATGTAAGCGCTTTCCTAAATGACAGTTACTCGGGAAAACCCGAATTTATAAGAACATTTACAATATTTTTCTTTATATAAATCAACAGTATTTTTCAAACTTGATCAAAAATTACCGGGAAAATGTTTTCCTGAGGCTGTTATAGTTGAGAATATTAATAGCCAGATGCATCACATGAAATCTGCTCCCTCCATCACCACCGTGGCGCAAATGGCGGGCGTGTCGATAGCCACGGTTTCGCGCGTGCTCAACAACAGCAAACCAGTTGATGCGCAAACCCGCGCGCGGGTTGAGCAAGCTGTTGAACAACTGAATTACCGCGCCAACGCATTTGGGCGAAGCCTGGCGAATGCACGCAGCCAGTTGATTCTGGTGCTGGTGCCCGACTTTTCAAACCCCTTTTACGCACAAATTGTGCAGGGTGTGAGCCATGTGGCGCACGAGCATGGGTACAAAATATTGTTGTCTGACTTGTCAGGCACCGACACCCCGCAAAAGCAGCGCACTGGTGCGCACTATGACCGCCTGGCTGACGGCGTCATCAGCCTTGCACATCTGGACGAATCTTCTGGTGAATTTGACGAGCTGCGGCGTTTGCCCTGGGTTGCGTGCTCTGAATTTACGCCAGGATCAACCGAGCCCTACGTCAGCATTGACCATTGCCAGGCCGCGCAGGATGCTGTGCAGTACCTGCTGAACCAGGGCCACAAACGCATCGCACTGATCACCGCCAATGAAGACTATCGCTGGGCAGCACTGCGCACCACGGGTTACACGCTAGCGCTAGAACGCGCTGGCTTGCCTTTTGAAGCTGAACTGGTACGCAAGGTTGCCGGCACAGATTACGCGATGGGGCAACAGGCTGCAGGCGGTTTGCTCACGTTGCAAAAGCCGCCTACCGCTGTGTTTGCAGTGTCTGACACGCTGGCGATTGGCGCCATCAAGGCCTTCAAACGTGCAGGCAAACGTGTGCCGGAAGACATTGCGGTGGCGGGTTTTGACAATCTTCCCCTTGCTGAAGTCTATGAGCCAGGCCTGACAACCATTGCCCAGCCGATGAGAGAGCTCGGTGAGGTTGCTGCCGCCCTGTTGCTTGAATGCCTTGCGGGTGGCGCGCCAGCATCACGCACGCTGGCGCATACCCTGATGGTGCGTGACTCGGCATAGCACGCCGGGTCATCCGGGTTCGCGTCACGCAAGTAGTCGAATGGTCTGGCGGTGCCTGGCGAGCTGATAGTTTGCGACAATCAGTCCTTGCAAAAACACAATACACAACAGAGCTCATGGCATTGATCCCCTACGCCCTCGCCCGCCCTTTTTTATTTGGCCTTGACGCCGAAACTGCCCATGAACTCACCATGGCCAGCCTGGCGCGCACGCAGGGCACACCACTTTCACTGGCGTATTGCAACGCGCGGGTGGACGACCCCATTGAGCTCGCAGGCTTGACGTTTGCCAACCGCGTTGGCCTGGCCGCCGGGCTGGACAAAAACGCGCATTGCATTGATGGCCTGGCTGCGATGGGTTTTGGTTTTGTGGAGGTCGGTACGGTGACGCCCAAAGCGCAAAGCGGCAACCCCAGGCCACGCATGTTTCGATTGCCTGAGGCCAATGCGCTGATCAATCGGCTGGGTTTTAACAACGACGGGCTGGACGCTTTTATTGCCAATGTCCAGAAGTCAAAGGTACGGCAGTCCAGCTCCATAACATCGCATAAATCGCCTTTGATTCTGGGTCTGAACATCGGCAAAAACGCCAGCACGCCGATTCAAAATGCAGTTGATGACTACCTGATTTGCCTCGACGGCGTGTACCCGCATGCTGACTACGTGACGGTCAATATCTCCAGCCCGAATACCAAAAACCTGCGCGCGCTGCAAAGCGATGAAGCACTCGATGCGTTGTTGAGTGCCATTGCCAAACGGCGTGACAGGCTGGTCAAGCAGCATGACAAGCGCGTACCTATCTTCATCAAAATCGCGCCTGACCTGGACGAGGCGCAGGTGGATGTGATTGCGGCTACGCTCAAACGCCATGGCATGGACGGCGTGGTGGCCACCAACACGACATTAGCCCGCGATGCAGTCAAAGGCATGCGTCATGCTGAAGAAGCAGGCGGCCTGAGTGGCTCACCCGTATTGGCAGCAAGCAACCGCGTCATCGGCCAGTTGCGCGCGGCGCTGGGCAAAGGCTATCCGATCATTGGGGTGGGCGGCGTGATGAGTGGCGCTGATGCGGTGTCAAAAATCAGGGCTGGCGCTGATGTGGTCCAAATCTATACCGGGCTGATATACAAAGGCCCAGAACTGGTCAAAGATGCTGCAAATGCCCTAAAAACCATTCAAAACAGCTCTTAGCCCAATAAATACCTGCGAAAGTAGCTCCTGATTTAATAGCAATAACTATGACATCACCCTTCCCTCACCTGCTCGCCCCACTCGACCTGGGCTTCACGACGCTGAAGAACCGCGTCCTGATGGGCAGCATGCACACGGGGCTGGAGGACGGCCGCAAGCACTTCCCGGCGCTGGCGGCTTATTTTGCCGAACGGGCGCGCGGCGGCGTGGGCTTGATGGTCACGGGCGGCTTTGCACCCAACATTGCAGGCTGGAGCAAACCGTTTGCGGGCATGCTGGCCAGCCGGGGCGCAGCCAAACGCCACAGACAAGTTACTGACGCAGTACACGCTGAAGGCGGCAAAATCGCGCTGCAAATTTTGCATACCGGCCGCTATGGCTACCACCCGCTTTGCGTCGCACCATCGCGCATCCAGAGCCCGATATCGCCCTTCACCCCGTTTGCACTCAGTGCTGCTGGTATCGAGCGGCAAATTCGCGCTTTCATCCGCTGTGCATCACTGGCGCGTGAGGCGGGTTACGACGGTGTTGAGATCATGGGGAGTGAAGGCTATCTGATCAACCAGTTTCTCGTCACCCATACCAACCAGCGCACAGACGACTGGGGCGGCAGTTACGCCAACCGGATGCGGCTGGCGATTGAAATCGTGCGCCGCACGCGAGAGGCACTGGGCGCTGACTTCATCATCATTTACCGCTTGTCGATCATCGACCTGATTCCTGGCGGCAGCAGCTGGGACGAAGTGGTGGAGCTTGCCAAGGCGATTGAAAAAGCAGGCGCCACCATCCTCAACAGCGGCATTGGCTGGCATGAATCACGTGTGCCAACGATTGCCACATCCGTGCCGCGCGGCGCTTTCACCTGGGTGACGAAAAAACTGCGCACAGAGCTGCGCACCGCAGGCATCAACATTCCCGTCATCACCGGCAACCGTATCAATATGCCCGAGGTGGCTGAGCAGGTGCTGGCAGACGGCAGCGCCGACATGATCAGCATGGCACGGCCATTTTTGGCCGACCCGGAGTTTGTCAATAAAGCCGCGCAAGGCCGCAGCAATCAGATCAACACCTGCATCGCCTGCAACCAGGCATGTTTGGACCATGCCTTTAAAAACAAGCTGGCCAGTTGCCTGGTCAACCCACGCGCGGGGCATGAGCTTGATCTGGTCATCAATATCGTTAGATCTGAATCGGCCAAAAAACGCATCGCTGTCATCGGTGCTGGCCCAGCCGGCCTGGCCGCTGCCACCACGCTGGCCGGGCGCGGCCACAGCGTTGATCTGTTTGATTCGGCAAACAAGATAGGCGGCCAGTTCAACATGGCCAGGCTGGTGCCTGGCAAAGAGGAGTTTGAAGAAACACTGCGCTATTTTGGCCAGCGCGCACAACTGACAGGTGTGCAAATTCATTTGAATCAGCGGGTGGATGCTGCACAACTGATAGCAGCCAAGTACGACGATGTGGTGCTGGCCACAGGCGTCAAGCCACGCGACCCGGGCATACCCGGGCAAGATCTGCCAGGTG
>JAYUVG010000002.1:0-29520 GCA_043754255.1 Polaromonas sp.
TCTCTGTTGCTCTGATCCTCACCTCACGGTGGAGAGGTGTTACCTCCTACGCTGTCCTGTGCAGTCCGGACGTTCCTCCAGTGCGGGGTTTCCCCCCGATGCTTGCGCGTCGGCTTTTCAGCTATGCACCAGCGGCGGTCTGGCGTGCTTCACGGCTTGATTATCAGCGGGTTTGGATTCCACGGATTTAGCAATACCAGGTTATCAATGCCTTCAAAGTCTTTTGTATTGCGTGTAACCAGCGTGAATTGATTCGCCAGTGCAATAGCGGCAATCATTGCGTCTTCAGCACTGCAAGGATGGCCTTGTTGTTGTTGCCCGGCTGCGAGAGCGCCATACACCGGGGCGCACCTCGCATCCAGGCTCAAACACCGCTGGGCGAAATCTTCTTGGATCACAGCATCAGTCGCTATTTTTAGCGCGTTCTTGCGCTTACCTTCGGGCATCAATGCCAAGCCCCGTTGCATTTCGCACAGCGTTACAGCGCTGATGTAGACGCTTTGTAATGGCGTGTTGGCAAACCAGTCAACAACGGTGGGATTCGGTGCAGGTTTGGTCAGCTCAGAGATGACGTTCGTATCAATCAGGTACATCTGCGGCTAGCTTTTAGACTCATCAAATCATGTCACTTTGCTCAAACGGCGAGGCACGCATTGGGCTGCGCGGTGCAATGGGTATCTCGCCGAGCCCTGCAAATCGTGCCTGAATACGGCGACCCAAATCGGTTTGGATTAACGTTGGTGCAACCGACTCATTGGCGGCCTTGGTCAGAATACGGCGTACCGCCTCTTCCATGGCAATACCTTGCTGGGCAGCGCTCACGCGTAGTTTGGTTTTGACATCAGGGTCGAGATTACGGACAGTGAGCACGGACATGATGAGCTCCTGGAATTAAGTGCTGTCATTGTACTCATTGACAGCAATGAAGTCAATTCAAAAACCATCGCTTAAAATAGCGGCTTGATCCGAAATACAGATCCACCTAACCGGCCTTGTCAATTGCCATGATCCGCATCACTGAACTCAAGCTGCCGCTTGACCACGACGAGCACGCGCTGCCTGCGCTGATTGCCAAAACGCTCGGCATCTTGCCAGGCGAACTCATCAGCCACACCGTCTATAAACGCAGCTACGACGCGCGTATGAAAAAGCTGCTGCTGGTGTATATCTGTGATATGCAGGTGACCTCCGCGCTTGAAGCAACACTGCTCCAACAGTTTGAAGCGCACCCGCACATTCGAGCAACGCCCGATCAAAACTACTACCCAGTTGTGCAACTGAAAACGCCGCCCGTTTTGCGGCCCGTCGTCGTCGGCTTTGGCCCCTGCGGAATTTTTGCAGCGCTGTTGCTGGCGCAAATGGGCTTTAAACCCATTGTGCTGGAGCGCGGCAAAAAGGTGCGTGAGCGCACCAAAGACACTTGGGGCCTGTGGCGCAAAGGTGAGTTGAATCCTGAGTCAAATGTGCAGTTTGGCGAAGGCGGGGCCGGCACATTTTCAGACGGCAAGCTGTGGAGCCAGATCAAAGACCCGCGCCATCTGGGCCGCAAGGTGATGCTGGAATTTGTCAAGGCCGGCGCGCCTGAAGAGATTTTGCTGGTCAGCAAACCGCACATTGGCACCTTCAAACTCGTTAAGGTTGTGGAGCATATGCGCGAGCAGATCATTGCGCTGGGCGGTGAGGTCCGGTTTGAGCAGCGGGTCAGTGATGTGCTGATTGAGGATGGCTACATTCGCGGACTGACTGTGCAAAATTTCAATGATTCGACCAGTTACGACCTGCGCGCAGACCATGTCGTACTGGCGCTGGGCCACAGTTCACGCGACACGGTGGCCATGCTGCATGAGCGCGGCATGTACATGGAGGCCAAACCCTTTTCCATCGGCTTTCGCATTGAACACCCACAGGGCGTGATTGACCGCGCGCGCCTTGGCCAGCACGCTGGCCACCCGCTGCTGGGCGCGGCGGACTACAAGCTGGTGCACCATGCAGCCAATGGCCGCAGCGTCTACAGTTTTTGCATGTGCCCCGGCGGTACGGTGGTGGCTGCTGCATCAGAGCCTGGCCGCTTGGTGACCAATGGCATGAGCCAATATTCACGCAATGAACGCAATGCAAACGCTGGCATTGTGGTGGGCATCACGCCTGCTGACTACCCCGAAAATATCGTAAAGCCGCTGGCTGGTTTCGAATTTCAGCGTGAACTGGAGGCGAATGCCTTCACCCTGGGAGGCAGTAATTACCACGCGCCGGGCCAGCTGGTTGGCGACTTTATTGCAGGCAAGCCGTCAACCCAACTCGGCAGCGTAGAGCCGTCATACAAACCCGGCGTGTTGCTGGGCGACTTGCACAGCGCCCTGCCCGCCTACGCCATAGCCGCCATGCGTGAAGCGCTACCTGTATTTGGCAAAAAGATTCGCGGCTTTGACATGATTGACGCGGTGTTGACAGGTGTGGAGACGCGAACCTCATCGCCCGTCAAAATCACGCGCGGCGATGACTTTCAAAGCCTGAATGTCAAAGGCCTGTACCCGGCGGGTGAAGGCGCAAGTTACGCGGGCGGCATTTTGTCGGCTGGCGTTGATGGGATTGAAGTGGCCGAAGCCGTGGCGCGCAGCATGACTGGGCAGCGATAATCCTTCTGTCATTGCGGACTCGATCCGCAATCCATGAAGCCGCGTTGGTGCCAGAACCGAGCAAGTCATGGATCCCGGGTCAAGCCCGGGATGACAGACTTTAACCATAAATTGACGTATTGATCCATGACAGAAGTCACACCCACCAAGCCAAAGCAACACGCCCCGCGCCAGCCAAGCCCCGTACTGGAAAAGCTGTTTGAGCTGCACCCGCAGTTATTTGGCGCCAGGTTTTTACCCCTCAAGCTGGGTATTTTTCATGACCTGCTGGCACGGCACCCGGATGTGTTCAAAAAAGACGAATTGAAACTTGCCATGGGCCAGCACGCCCGCTCAACCCGCTACCTCGAATGCGTAGCCGCCGGGCTTGACCGGCATGACCTCGACGGTGTGCAGGTTGAACCCGTAGCGCCGGAGCATGTGCACCACGCGATTCTGGAAGTGTTTCGCAGGCGCCAGGCGCGGTCTAAAGACGACTTGCGGCCACGTTTGACAGGCCTTTTGAAGCAGGCAATTGAAAACTCTGACTTAAGCCCTGAGGACTATGCAACGTTGGTGCGAGTGCAGGATGAAGCTACCAATGCGCTGCTGGACGATGCGCTGACTGAGTTAAAGCTTGAGGCTGCCAAACGTGAGGCATTGATGGATACTTTTAAAGCCAGTGGCAAAACCGAGACTGAGTTTGCTGACATGTACGGCATGGATTTAAAGCTGGTGACACACGTGCTGGCGCGTGTGAGGGCTGAGCAAGGCGACTAAATGGAGTTCTTGCTCCCTCTCCACTCGGGCAGAAGGCTAGGGTGAGGGTCAACGAGCATTAGCAGACAACAAATCTGTGCATTGACCGCTAGCCCTCACCCCTACCCTCTCCCAGAGGGAGAGGGAGCCAAACATCACACCTTGCCAGGCTGCGCATTTTGAAGTGCCGCAATGCGCTCTTCAATCGGCGGGTGGGTTGAAAACAGCTTGCCGATGTTTCCAGTGATTCCAAAGGTCGCCACTGACTTGGGCAGCTCGCCAGGCACCATGCCGCCCAGGCGCGCCAGGGCATTCATCATCGGCTGCGTTCTGCCCATCAGCTGCGCTGCACCCGCATCTGCCCTGAACTCGCGGTGACGCGAGAACCATGACACCACCATGTGCGCAGCCACACCCAAGACAATGTCCATCACGATGGTGGTGATGTAGTAGCCCATGCCGGGGCCATCGTTGGTATTTTTCAGGATAACTTTGTCGACAAAGTACCCCACCACGCGGCTGATAAACACCACAAATGTATTCATCACCCCTTGAATCAAGGTCATCGTCACCATGTCGCCGTTGGCAATGTGCGCCACCTCGTGGCCAATCACGGCTTCAATTTCTTCGCGCGTCATGCCTTGCAGCAAGCCGGTTGACACGGCCACCAGCGCTGAATTCTTAAACGCACCCGTAGCAAACGCATTGGGCGCGCCTTCAAAAATACCGACCTCTGGCATTCCAATGTTTGCCTTGTCTGCAAACTTTTTAACCGTGTCCACAATCCACGCTTCGTCAGCGTTTTGCGGCTCTTTGATGACTTTGACACCCGAGCTCCACTTGGCCACGGGCTTGCTGATCAGCAGCGAAATAAACGCGCCACCAAAGCCCATGATGAGCGCAAAACCAAGCAACGACGTCAGGTTCAAACCCTGCGCGGTAATGAAGCGGTTCAAGCCCAGAATGTTGACAATAATGCCCAGCACCACGACGACGGCCAGGTTGGTCATAACGAATAAAAAGATGCGTTTCATGAAATCTCCGTTGCAAAAAAAGTCAAAAATCCTGTCCGAGACGCCCCGCTGTCATTGCGGACTTGATCCGCAATCCACGACGCACGCTGTGCTACACCAAGCTGGACTCATGGATACCGGGTCAAGCCCGGTATGACAAAAAGTTATTTAAGGCTTTGCGGCTTGAATTCAATCCAGCTTACCGCGATATTTTCTGGCTTTCTGGCCTGAAAACAAGAATATCCTCATAAAAGGAAAGTTTCTCATTTTCAGCCCACCAGCCGGGTACGCCCAGTACGGGCAGCGGCGTAAAGGGTTTGCTGGCCAGCTTTGAGGCAGTCAAATCTGCCGCTAACCACGCATCAAGCTTTGCTATTGAATCTATAGCTGGTTGCGCGCAATATACGTGGGCTGTGATGGCTTTTCGTGGTGAAACCAGCTTTTCAAGCAAGGCATGGCCGAACAAAACGAGTTGCGCATTTGCCCACACCGGGCGAAGTTCAACGAACAGTCGCTGCCAGTTCCTGGCAATCAAGGCGTCCCACAGTGGCTGTGGCGCAATTAAAAAAGCGGCATTTTCATCAAACAGCGTCAGCGCATCCCGCAGCGGGCCGCGGGTTTGCTGAACGCCATCAAGAGCCAGTTGTGCAGCTTGCAACTGGTTGAGTTTTTTTTTGGTTTGCGGGAAGGTCAACCAGCACAGGCCATTGAAATAATCATGCAGGTTGTCGCGGGTAGGAATGGTTTGGGTGTCAAAAATAAACTGTTCATAAGCCTGGCCATCAGCCAGTGCTGCCTGGCCGACAAAACGTACGGGCGAGCCAGGCACTGCATTCAATGCAGAGGCCACATCATTGGCTGGAAACTTCGGCGCAGTGACTGCATACGGCGCAAGCCACGGCGCGCTCCAGTCAATCACACCACCGCTCACACCATGCGCCAGGCCAGGCTTTCACCACTTCTTAACGGCTTGAGCTGACCTTCCCCGAATGCAAAACTCTCCGGCGGTGTCCAGCTTTCCTTGTTGAGCGTGACCGTGCCTGTGTTGCGCGGCAGGCCGTAAAAATCAGCACCGTTGAAGCTGGCAAAAGCCTCCAGTTTATGCAGAGCGCCAGCGGCCCCAAACGCTTCTGCATACAGCTCCATTGCAGCATGTGCGGTGTAGCAGCCTGCACAGCCGCTGGCGTGTTCTTTCAGGTGCGCTGGGTGCGGAGCACTGTCTGTGCCCAGGAAGAATCTTGCGTTGTCGCTGGTTGCCGCATCTATCAGCGCCAAGCGATGCGTTTCACGTTTCAGCACGGGCAGGCAGTAGTAGTGCGGACGAATGCCACCGGTAAATATTGCGTTGCGGTTGTACAGCAGGTGGTGCGCGGTGATGGTGGCTGCTGTGTAGTTGTCAGCATCGCGAACATACTGCGCCGCCTCTTTGGTGGTGATGTGTTCAAACACAATCTTCAGTTCAGGGAAATCGCGCCGCAGCGGAATGAGCTGTGTGTCAATGAAAACTGCCTCACGGTCGAACAGGTCAATGTCGGGCGAAGTTACTTCACCGTGCACCAGCAGCAGCAGGCCTTCTTTTTGCATGGCCTCCAGCGTTTTGTATGTTTTACGCAAGTCCGTCACGCCAGCGTCGCTGTTGGTGGTGGCACCTGCCGGGTACAGCTTGCAAGCCACCACGCCCGCGTCTTTGGCGCGTTTGATCTCATCAGGCGCAAGGTTGTCCGTCAGGTACAGCGTCATCAACGGCTCAAACTTGACGCCTGCTGGCACTGCTGCCTGAATGCGGCTTTTGTAAGCCAGCGCCAGCGCCGCCGTGGTCACAGGCGGGCGCAAATTGGGCATGATGATGGCGCGGCCAAACTGGGCTGCGGTGTGCGGCACGACGGTGTACAGCGCGTCGCCGTCGCGCACGTGCAGGTGCCAGTCGTCCGGGCGGGTGATGGTGAGGGAGGTTAGCGTGTTGGTTTGCGTTGGCATAAAAAACTTTTGATTCTGGAACAAATTTTGAACATAAACGCCCGTCATTCCCGCGAAGGCGGGGATCCAGTCCCCGCATTTGTTCTTGATCCTCTGGATTCCCGCCTACGCGGGAATGACGGTTTACTAAAACTCGCACTTTTTAACTAAATCGACGAATTGTCGCATTGGCCACAGATACAAAAAAACCCGCAAACTGCGGGTTTTTTATCACGTATCGATGGATCAATGCGCCAAAATCTTGTTCAAAAATTCTTTGGTGCGCGGCTGGCGGTTTTCGGGATGCTTGAAGAATTCGTCAGTAGAACAATCTTCGAGAATCTTGCCGCCCACATCCATAAAAATCACGCGGCTGCCGACTTTTTTGGCAAAGCCCATTTCGTGCGTGACCACCATCATCGTCATGCCATCTTTGGCCAAATCCATCATGCAGTCCAGTACCTCGCCCACCATCTCTGGGTCAAGCGCCGATGTGGGCTCGTCAAACAGCATGGCAATCGGGTCCATGCTGAGTGCACGGGCAATCGCCACACGCTGCTGCTGGCCGCCCGACAGCTGGCCTGGGAATTTGTCTTTGTGCAGCATCAGGCCCACACGCTCCAGATACTTCAAGCCGTGTGCTTTGGCTTCTTCGGGCTTTCTGCCCAGCACTTTCATCTGCGCCAGTGTCAGGTTTTCAGTCACACTTAAGTGCGGAAACAGCTCAAAGTTTTGAAACACCATGCCGACTCTAGAGCGCAATTTGGGCAGGTCTGTTTTGGGGTCATGCACCGCCTGGCCATCAACAAAAATCTGGCCTTTCTGAAAAGGCTCCAGTGCGTTGATGGTTTTGATCAGTGTGGACTTGCCGGAGCCAGAAGGCCCGCACACCACCACCACTTCGCCCTTGTTGATGCTGGTGGTGCACTCATTTAAAACCTGCACCGTGCCATACCACTTGGACACTTCCTTCATTTCAATCATTGCCATCTTTTTCTCCAATCCTTATTCAGTTATGTGCGGATGTTCAGCGAATGATCGCGATTTTGGTTTGCAATTTTTTGACCATGTACGACAAGCCAAAGCACATCGCAAAGTACACCACCGCCGCCAGCAAATAGGCTTCTTCGGGCCGACCGTAAATCTTGCCCGCAGTGCTGAAACCTTTCAGCAGGTCATACGCACCAATCGCATACACAAGCGATGTGTCCTGAAACAGAATAATCGTTTGCGTCAGCAAAATCGGCACCATGTTGCGAAAGGCCTGCGGCAAAATAATCAGCTTCATGTTTTGCGCATAGGTCATGCCAAGCGCCTGCCCGGCATTGACTTGTCCACGTGAAATGGACTGGATACCAGCCCGCATAATTTCACTGAAATAAGCCGCTTCAAACGCAACAAAAGTAATGATGGCGGAAATCTCGGCGCGGTTGTTGGCACCGCCCGGAATCAACGCGTAAAACCCTGCCGGTACCAGCAAAAAGAACCACAGGATCACCATGACCAGCGGTACTGAACGCATGCCGTTGACGTAAAAGGTGGCAGGTGTTGCCAGCCATTTTTTACCCGACAAACGCATCAGTGCCAAAACAGTGCCAAAGATGATGCCGCCGATGGTGGCGACGATGGTCAGCTGAATGCTGAACCAAAAACCCTTGATCACGAACTTGGAAATAATTTCCCAGTTCAAAAAACTCATGTCCAGACCAAGCATGTCAGTGCCCTCCGCCAGATGCGCCAGCCAGCACAAAGCCGGGGATCTGCGCTTTCTTTTCTATGAACGCACAAATCCGGTTGACTGCAAAAGCTGAAGCGGCATACAGCAGCGTGACTGCCAGATAAATTTCAATTCCGCGCGAGGTTTCTTCCTGCGCCTGCATGGCGAACATCGTCAGCTCGGCAATCGACACTGCAAAAGCCACCGATGAATTTTTCAGCAAATTCATCGACTCGCTTGTGAGCGGCGGAATGATGATGCGAAAAGCCATTGGCAAAATAACGTAGCGGTAAGTTTGTGCAGTGGTAAACCCCATCGCCATACCCGCGTAGCGCTGGCCGCGCGGCAGCGCCTGAATGCCAGCGCGAAACTGCTCGGCAATACGTGCCGATGTAAAAAAGCCCAGTGCAAACACCACCAGAATAAAACTGGGAACTTCCTTCATCGCCGGAATCATTTTGGGCACCACAAAGTACCAGATGAAAATTTGCACCAGCAATGGAATATTTCTGAACAGCTCCACCCAGGCATTGGCCAGCCTGACCAGCCACGGGCTGTTGGGCAGCGTGCGAGCAGTGCCAATCAGTGCCCCCACCAGCATCGCAACCACCCACGAAGCGCCTGCAACAGCCAGCGTCCAGCCCCAGGCATCAAACATCCACTGCAGGTAAGTACGGCCGCTGCCGTCGTCATTCAAAAATACTTTCCAGTCCCAATTCATGAAGGCTCCAGGGTGTTGTTACGGGTTGTGCCCAAGGCTGATTTTGCAACGCTTAAAACAACAAACCCCGCTGATGATGAAACCAGAACGGGGTTTGTTGACAAGCGGCCTGCGTTGCAGGATTACTTCTTGGCGTAGTCTTCCATGGGCCTGTCATTAGGGGTGGCCCAGGCCGCTTTGGTGCTTTCGCTGACGGCTAAACCGACTTTGGTATTTTTCGGTGGAATAGCCTGTATGAACCATTTGTCCCACAGCTTGGCAATTTCGCCAGACTTGATCATTTCCTTGACAGTGTCGTCGCCGATTTTCTTGAAAGCAGCGTCGTCCTTGCGGATCATGATGGCGATTGGCTCAACGCTCAACACTTCGCCAACGATCTTGAAATCAGCCGGGTTTTTGGAGTTGGCAATATTGCCTGCCAGGATCGAGCCGTCCATCACAAACGCATCAGCACGGCCAGACTCAAGCAGCAAAAAGCTGTCAGAGTGGTCTTTGCCAAAAACTTCTTTAAAGTCAACGTTGGTAGCGCGCTCGTTTTTGCGCAGCGTTTGAACCGACGTAGTCCCTGTGGTGGTGGCCACGTTTTTGCCATTCAACTGCGCAATGGCGGTAATGCCCGAGTTGGCTTTGACAGCGAAACGCACTTCTTCAACAAAAGTGGTGGGCAGAAATGCCACGTCTTTTTGGCGTGTTGCGTTGTTGGTGGTGGAACCGCACTCGATGTCCACCGTGCCGTTTTGCACCAGAGGAATGCGGTTTTGTGAGGTGACGGGCTGGTATTTGACCTCCAGCTTGCGGCCAGCTGCCTTTTCCAGGTTGGCAATGACCTTGTTGCAAACTTCCACGTGATAACCGGTGTATTTGCCTTCGCCCAGCGTGTAAGACAAAGCGCCTGACGAATCGCGAACGCCCATCGTGACAACGCCAGAAGCCTTGACTTTGGCCAGTGTGTCAGTTGCCTGGGCAAACGAGGCCGTGCTTGCCAGCAGGGCAATGGAGATAACAGCAAGTTTAAATTTCATGAGGAATCCTGTAGTGATTGAAAATAACTCAACGTCGCATTTTAGGCAGTCGGCAACAGGGTTTGTACCAACGTTTACCCGAGCTACCTGGCAATAATTTTTGCACGGGTCTGCTGCTCCAGATAAATCCACAGCGCCTGGGCAGAGCTTTTGACAGCGGTATTAGGCGCTGGCCGTTCGCGGTACATGCGGATGTCCATGGCCATGTCAAGGGGCGTGTCCGCGCTGCCAACCGCACTGACCAGCTTTTTGGCGCGCACCTCTTTTTTAACCGCACTGAAAGGCAAAAACGCGATGCCGTGGCCTTCAAGCGCCATCGCCTTCAAGCCCTCGGCCATGTCGGTTTCATAGACCCGATCCAGATGAATGGCAGTGCCGGACTGCTTCAAGATCAGGTCTACCACGCGCCCCAGATAGGCGCCGGGCGCATAGCCCAGATAGGGCAATGGCTGCCCTGGCCTGCCGGGCAATCTGTAAAGTGGCTCGCCAGTTGCATCTGGCTTGACAAACGGCGCCAGCACCTCGCCCCCCAGCGTCACCATTTCATAGCGGTTCGGGTCCAGCTGAAAAGGCTGCGACGCATGGTGGTAGGCAATCAGCAAATCGCAGCTTCCTTCGACCAGCCGCAACACCGCGTCATGCACGTTCAGCGCAATCAGGCGGCTTTTGATCGGGCCAAACTTTTCCCTCAAGGAGCTGACCCAGGCCGGGAAAAACGTAAACGCCAACGTGTGCGGCACAGCAAACTCAATCACGTCCTGCCCGGCCGAGGTGTGGCCGCGCAGCATGGCGCGGGTGGACTGAAGGCCTTGCAGCATTTCAAGCGCCTGGCTGTACAGCGTGAGACCCGCTGGCGTGAGGCGCGTTGGGTACGAGCTGCGGTCTACCAGGTCTGCACCGGCCCAGGCCTCCAGCGCCTGAATGCGGCGCGAAAACGCGGGCTGCGTCACATGCCGCAGCGTGGCCGAGCGGCTAAAGCTGCGGGTCTCAGCCAGGCTGACAAAGTCTTCCAACCATTTGGTTTCCATGGCCTGATTATGCGAGGCCGGGGACTATCGGGGGATACCGGCGCCTACGGGAATTTCCACAGACGCACAAGGCATGCTATACATTCAATAGCTGCTTGCGCGCTGTTTACGTTGGCTAGAGGCACTTTTGAGCATAAAATTAGATGTTTTTACGCTCCCGGTGGGTTGTGGGAGCACAAGTTAAACCGCCCTGCTGGACGACACCATGAACAAAGCCTTTACCAAAGAATCTGATGCCGACGATGACGATGGCGAGCCAGTTCCGCCTGCGCGCGTGGAATCTGGCAAAAACTACATCACCCCTCAAGGCTATGCCAGACTGCGCGATGAACTGTTGCGCCTGATTGATGTTGACCGCCCTAAAGTTGTGGAGGCAGTTTTCTGGGCTGCCAGCAATGGCGACAGGAGCGAAAACGGTGACTATATTTACGGCAAAAAACGGCTGCGTGAGATTGACCGGCGCATCCGGTTTTTAACCCAGCGGCTGGAGATTGCGCAGATTGTTGACCCCAGCGTGCACCATGGCAAAACCCAGGTGTTTTTTGGCTGCACAGTAACCTACGAAGACGACGCAGCTGTGCAAACCACCATCACCATTTTGGGCATTGACGAGGCCGACACGCTGGCCGGTGAGGTCAGCTGGCTGTCGCCGGTTGCCACTGCGCTTTTAAAGTCAAATGTGGGCGATGAAGTGCAGATGTTGATGCCTGATGGAATGCACACTTTAAGCGTGGTCAGTGCGAAGTACCCCAGGCCAGTTGCCTGAAGGCAAACACAGGGCTTGCCTGTTAATTGCCCGGCTTTGCCCGCTGTACCCGCAGCACAGAACTGGTGCGCTTGACGCTGCGCATCACTTCTGCCAGGTGCACCCTGTCGCGCACCGCCAGGCCAAACTTCAGCTCAGTGGCATCCTGGGCCCGCTCCTGGCCCATGTTGACGTGGGTGATGTCTGCTTCTGCAACAGCCAGTGCAGCTGCTACTTTGGCCAGCACGCCCTTGCCGTTGTTCACAGTAACAAGCAGCGCCGTTTCAAACAGCCGCTGCGGCTCGTCTGACCAGTCCACCGCCATAAAACGCTCGGCATCGCGGTGCTGCAGCCGTTTGGCGACCGAGCAGTCATCGGTGTGCACCACCAGGCCTTCGCCGCGGCCCAGGTAGCCCAAAACACCATCGCCCGGTATCGGCTTGCAGCAACTGGCGTACTGCACCGACGCCCCCTCACTGCCGTCCAGCACCAATGCGCCCTGCGAAATGGAATCATGAGCAATGTAGCGCTCACGGCTGAGCAGCAATACATCCGGCTTTTCACCTTTTTCAGCCAGCAGCATCACAATCCGTTTGGCCACCATGCTGGCAATGCGCTTGCCCAGGCCAACGTCTGTCAGCAGGTCGGCGCGTGACTTGTTGCCACTAAAGCGCAGTATTTTTTCCCAGATCAGCCGCTCCGACTTGCTGTTGTCAGGCAGCTTTTCAATGCCTTCGGCGCGCAAGGCCTGCGTCAACATTTTTTCGCCCAGCTCCTGCGATTCGGTCAACGCCATTGTCTTGAGGTGATGCCGGATTTTTGAGCGGGCCTTGCCGGTTCTGACAAAACCCAGCCAGCCGGGATTGGGGCTGGCAACGGTGGATGTGATGATCTCAATCACATCGCCATGTTTGAGCTCCGAGCGCAAAGGCACTTGCTCCATATTGATTTTGGCGGCAACAGCGCGGTGCCCAATGTCACTGTGGATGGCATAGGCGAAGTCCACGATGGTGGCACCACGCGGCATCGACATGATCTGGCCTTTGGGGGTAAAAACATACACCGCATCAGGGAACAAGTCGATTTTTACGTGATCCCAAAACTCTGCCGCATCGCGCGTTTCGTGTTGAATATCAAGCAGCGACTGCAGCCACTGGGTACCCAGCTGGTGGGACGTGTCACTGTCAGGTGCAGTAGCCTTGTACAGCCAATGCGCGGCAACGCCCGACTCGGCCACCACATGCATCGCATCAGTGCGCATCTGAAACTCAATATTGGTGCCAAACGGGCCCACCAGCGTGGTGTGCAGCGACTGGTATCCATTGATTTTGGGGATGGCAATATAGTCCTTGAACTTGCCCGGAAACGGCTTGTAATGCTGGTGCATGACACCAAGCGCCGTGTAGCAGGCATTGAGGTTGCCAACAATCACCCGGAAACCGTAAATGTCAGTGACCTGGGCAAAAGACAAGTGCTTGTCGTCCATCTTGCGGTAGATGGAATACAGCGTTTTTTCGCGTCCAGAAATTTGCACCGGTATGTTTTGCGTCGCAAAAGCCGACTCGACTTCTGTCTGTACCCGCTTGACGACATCACGCCTGCGTCCCCGCGCTTTGAGCAGTGCCTTGTTCAGAACCCGGTAGCGCCACGGGTGCAGGTGTTGAAACGACAGGTCTTGCAGTTCGCGGTAGGTGCTGTTCAGGCCAAGCCGGTGGGCAATGGGAACGTAAATGTCCAATGTTTCGCGGCAGATGCGCGCCCACTTTTCACGCGGTGCATTGCCAAGCGTTTGCATGTTGTGGCTGCGGTCAGCCAGCTTGATCAAAATCACGCGCACGTCCCGCGCCATTGCCAGCAGCATTTTGCGAAACGATTCCGCCTGGTTTTCTTCCCGTGTGTTGAACTCCAGTTTTTCCAGTTTTGTCAGCCCGTCAACCAGCTCTGCAACCGGTGCACCAAAGCGTTCGATCAGCTCGACTTTTGTCACACCACAATCTTCAATTGCGTCATGCAGCAGCGCGGCCATCAAAGCCGGCGCATCAAGCTTCCACAGCGCGCACTGCAAAGCGACAGCAATCGGGTGGGTGATGTAAGGCTCGCCACTATTGCGCAATTGCCCCAGATGCGCAACATCGGCAAACCGGTAGGCACTGCGAACGTTGTCCACATCGCCGGGGCTCATGTAGTCAAGTTTGGCCGTCAATGCAGCAAAGCTGGCCGCAGCCGCATTGGCTGCTGCCAACGTGGTTTTGATGGCTGGCTTGGCAAGCCGATCCGGTTTGACGGGACGGTCTTGCTTGGGTAGCTGGACAGGTGGATACAGGACGCTCATGGCTTAAATGTATCGTGGCGCGAAAAAAATAGAAAACCAGTGGACTTCAGATGCCGGATGAACCTGTTTTGACAAATAAAAAAGCACCGGCAAGCGGTGCTAAATAAGAAAGCACCGGCAAGCGGTGCTTTGTAAAACTGCAGGGCGGCTTAGCCTGGGACTTTTTTCAGCATTTCAAGGCCCACTTTGCCTTCAGCAATTTCGCGCAGCGCCGTCACAGCCGGTTTGTTTTTGCTGTCAATTTTGGCGGCATGACCCTGGCTCAGCATCCGGGCCCGGTACGTGGCGGCCAGAACCAGCTGAAAACGGTTCGGGATTTTGGCTAGGCAGTCTTCAACAGTGATACGGGCCATAAGGTTCTCCGGGTGGGGTCAAAATTCGGGTGAAAAATTCAGGTGAGGTATCAAACAGGATGTCAAACAATGTGCAGGGCTTTAAACGTTTCAGCCCTGAAAATCCGCTGGGCCAAAAACTTCAGCCGCTGGGCGTGCACGATTGTTTTCAGGTCGAAAACAGCACGTTCAAAAAGCTCATTAATTATAACAAAGTCAAATTCTGCGGCCTGCGCCATCTCGGTGGCGGCGTTTTTGAGCCTGAGCGCAATGATATCCGGCGTGTCCTCGCCGCGCCTTTCAAGCCGTGCGCGCAGCTCGTCCCAGCTGGGCGGCAATACAAATATCAGCACTGCGTTGGCAAAGATCTGCTTGATGTTCAGCGCGCCCTGAAAGTCAATCTCCAGAATCACATCGGCACCCTGAGCCATCCGCTCCTCAATGGCCTGGCGCGACGTGCCGTAGCGCTGCCCATGCACATGCGCCCATTCCAGAAACAGATCGCGCTGCACCATCGCGTCAAACTCGGGCGGCGAGATAAAAAAGTATTCCCGTCCATGCTTTTCCTGGCCACGCGGTGAGCGGGTGGTGTGGGACACAGCCGGCTGGATACGCGCATCAATCTCCATCAGCGCCTTGACCAGACTGGATTTACCCGCACCGCTGGGCGCAGCCACCACAAATAAATTTCCTGGGTAATCCATGTTTCTTTATGCCATGTTGCTTTGTGTTGATGGGCGTGGTGACGGCTTATTCAATGTTTTGAACCTGTTCGCGGATTTGCTCGATCAATACTTTCATGTCCACAGACACCCGTGTCAGCTCAAGCGAAGATGATTTTGAGCCCAGTGTGTTGGCTTCACGATGCAATTCCTGGGTTAAAAAATCAAGCCGCTTGCCGAGCTCACCGCCTGCATTCAACAGCCGCTCAATTTCATCAAGATGGCTGCCAAGCCGTACCACTTCTTCTGCAACGTCAATGCGGATGGCAAAGGCTGTGGCTTCGGTCAATGCCCTGTCTGCGGCCGCATCAGGCATGCCAGCATCGCCACTGAGCGCCATCGCCTCCTTGAACCGTTCTAAAAATTTGGCCTTCTGCTGGCTGACCAGTTTGGGCACCATGGGAGTGACCAAAACGCACAACGCGCGAATTTGCGTTGTCCGGTCCAGCAGCATCGCCGCAAGTCGGGCACCTTCCCGCTCGCGCGCAGTCAGCAGTTCTTTCAGTGCTTTTTTTGCCAGCTTGAGCAGCTCTTCACTGTGGTCGTGTGGCGCCTTGTCTTCATGGCTGGCAAGACGCATGACATCTGCTGCGCTAAAAGGTGCGGCTTGCGGCAGCCACGACTTGATGGTGTCTTCAAGTGTGTTCAAGCGCTGCAAAGTTGCTGCTGTGGGCACTTGCAAACCGCTGGTAGATGTGTCGGTTATGCCAACGCGCAGCTCGACTTTGCCGCGCTTGAGTTTGCCGGTTAACAGTTCCCGAAGGGCTGGCTCCAGCTGGCGCAATTCATCGGGCAAACGAAAGGCCAGATCAAGAAAACGGCTGTTGACTGAGCGAATTTCCAGACCCAGTCGCACATCGCTGCGCAAGGTGGTACTGGCTTGGCTTTGCACCGGCGCATGGGTGCTGGACTGGACGGCTGCATAGCCCGTCATGCTGTAAACTGACATCGTGATTGCTAGTATTCAATAAAAAAACAGGACTTCAGGGCAGCTAAAGGCAGATTTACCTTTGCGCAACTTTTAAATTATGTCAAAGGCCAAACCAGCTCCCTTGCCCCCCGACACCGTTATAGGTGGCTATCGGGTGGTGCGCAGGTTGTCGGCTGGTGGCTTTGGAGTAGTTTACTTGGCTGTAGACAACGAAGGCCAGCAAGTCGCCGTCAAAGAGTATCTGCCTTCGTCGCTGGCAGGCCGCCTGCCAGGCGAGCTGCTGCCGCAGGTGCTGCCTGAAAAGCTGTCGCTTTACCGTCTGGGCCTGAAAAGTTTTTTTGAAGAAGGTCGGTCGCTGGCCCAAATTTCGCATGGCTCGGTGGTCAGCGTGCTGAATTTTTTCAGGGAAAATGAAACCGTCTACATGGTGATGAATTACCTGGAAGGCGGCACGCTGCAGGACTTCATCATCACCGCACGTGAATTGAAAAAGCAAAAAGTCTTTCGCGAGTCCACCATTCGCTCTTTGTTTGATGAAATATTGCGCGGCTTGCGCATTGTTCACCAGCACAAGATGCTGCACCTGGACATCAAACCCGCCAATATTTTCATCACCGACGACAACCGCGCAGTTCTGATTGACTTTGGTGCTGCCAGAGAGGTGCTGAGCAAGGAAGGCAACTTCATTCGCCCGATGTATACACCCGGCTTTGCTGCGCCAGAGATGTATCGGCGTGATTCGTCGATGGGCCCATGGACTGACATTTATGCCATTGGCGCCTGCATTTACGCCAGCATGCAGGGCTACCCGCCCAATGATGCGCCGCAGCGGTTAGAAAAAGACCGTTTGTCGCTGGCCTTGTCGCGCTTGCGGGGCGTTTATTCAGACAACCTGATTGAAGTGGTTGAATGGTGCATGTCGCTAGACCCGTTGTCGCGGCCGCAGTCTGTTTTTGCATTGCAAAAAGAACTCAGCCGTGAAAGCGAACGCCGCTACACCAAACTCAGTGTGAGCGAAAAGGTCAGGCTCCAGTTTGACAACATCATTTCTGACACCAAAAAAGCCGTGGGCGCTGTCACAAGGTACAAATGAAATTTTCTGTCTTTCAGGTCAGTCGCCGTGGCGGACGCGAAAAAAACGAAGACCGCATGGGCTACAGCTACACGCGCGAGTCGGGTCTGTTTGTGCTGGCCGATGGCATGGGCGGCCACCCTGAAGGTGAAGTTGCTGCGCAACTGGCGCTGCAAACCGTTTCTGGCCTGTTTCAAAAACAGGCGCGGCCAGCCATCAAGGACACCGCCGAGTTTTTATCCAGTGCAGTGATGGCGGCGCACCACCAGATCATCCGCTATGCCAGTGAAAAAGGCATGCTGGACACACCGCGTACCACGCTGGTTGCCGCCATTTTGCAGGGCCCGGGAGCTACCTGGGTGCATTGCGGCGACTCGCGCCTGTACGTGGTGCGTGATGGCGAGTTGCTGACCCGTACCCGTGACCATTCCTACATTGAACAACAAGGCGCTGTCGGCGGCCGGATTGAGCACATCAACCGCAACATCCTGTTTACCTGCCTGGGCTCGCCAACCAAGCCAGTGTTTGACATCACCGGGCCGATATTTTTGCAGCAGGGAGACAAAATACTGCTCTGTTCAGACGGCCTGTGGGGCACATTGAGTGACGAAGAAATAGTCAGGCACCTGGTGGCCAAAAGCGTGTCTGACGCTGTGCCCGACCTGGTTGAAGCAGCCCTCAAGGCAGGCGGAGAGCATTGTGACAATGTCACGGTGCTGGCAATGGAGTGGGAAACGCCTGACGTTTTTGAATCGACGCGGGGCGTGTCTACTGACTCGATTTCTAATGACGTGTATGCATCGACAATTCAGGCAAGCAGCCTGGATGGGTATGAAGACGATCTGGATGAAGCCACCATTGAACGTTCAATTGCCGAAATCAACGAAGCCATTCGCCGTTCAGCCGCCCGAAAAGCCTGAACACGCCTTCGGCAGCCTCCAGTTGCGTGCACCTGGCCTGGCATATTCCCACCATTGAAAGTAACCCCTCATGAGCACCTTTGAACGAACAGGCGCGCGCAGCGCCAACGCCTTGCGCCCGGTACGCATCACGCGGCATTACACCGCTTACGCTGAAGGCTCGGTACTGATTGAATTTGGCGGCACTCGGGTTTTGTGCACGGCGTCGGTCGAAGAAAAAGTGCCTGGCCATAAAAAGGGCAGCGGCGAAGGCTGGGTCACCGCTGAGTACGGCATGTTGCCACGCGCGACCCACACCAGGAATGACCGTGAAGCGGCGCGTGGCAAGCAAAGCGGGCGCACGCAGGAAATCCAGCGCCTGATCGGGCGATCCATGCGGGCTGTTTTTGATTTGAAAAAACTTGGCGAGCGTACCATTTACATCGACTGCGATGTGATCCAGGCCGATGGCGGCACGCGCACCGCCAGCATCACTGGCGCGTTTGTGGCAGCGCATGACGCCGTCAGTAAACTGATGGCCAGCGGCAAACTGAAAGATTCGCCCATCACAGACCATGTTGCAGCCATTTCGGTGGGCATTGTGCAAGGCACACCGCTGCTGGATCTGGAGTACACCGAGGATTCAGCCTGCGACACCGACATGAATGTGGTGATGACCGGTGCCGGTCACTTTATTGAAGTGCAGGGCACAGCTGAAGGCGCTGCATTTTCGCGCGCCGAGATGGACGCACTGCTGGTGCTGGCCGAAAAAGGCATTCTCGAACTGGTGATGTTGCAGCAACAGTCGCTATCAATTCAATAGCTGCCTGCGCGCACTTTACGTCGGCTAGAGGCCAATATGACCATGAAAATCGTGCTCGCATCGAACAATCAGGGCAAACTGAACGAATTGCAGGCCATGCTATTGCCGTTGGGCGTGCAGCTTGTGCGCCAGTCTGATCTTGGCATTGGTGAGGCTGACGAGCCTTTTCGCACCTTTGTTGAAAACGCCCTGGCCAAAGCCCGCCATGCAGCGCGCGCCAGTGGCTTGCCCGCGCTGGCCGATGATGCAGGTCTGTGTGTAGATGCTTTTGGCGGCCTGCCGGGCGTTGACACCGCGTACTACGCCACCCAGTTTGGTTATGCCAAGGGCGATGACAACAACGTCAAGGCGCTGCTGGAGCAAATGCAGGGCATTGACAACCGGCGTGCAGCGCTGGTCAGCACACTGGTGGGCGTTCGCTCGACCGATGACCCAGAACCATTGATTGCTGTTGGCCGCGTGGTGGGAGAGATCGCACGCGCGCCGGTAGGCAGCAACGGCTTTGGCTTTGACCCCATCATGTGGATCCCCGAGTTTGGCCAGACCTTTGCACAACTGCCAGTGGATGTCAAAAATTCCATCAGCCATCGCGGCAAGGCGGCACGTGCCATGATGCAATTGATGCGCGAGCACTGGTTGAACTGAATTGCCACCATGAAAGACATCCAGCATTACATGCGGCCCGGCACACTGCAGCTGAAAAGCTTGCCGCCGTTGTCTTTGTATGTGCATTTGCCGTGGTGTATTAAAAAATGTCCTTATTGCGACTTCAATTCGCATGAACTGGCCCCCACGGTTGCGCACGATGTGTCGCTCCCTGCCCCCCGAGGGGGCGCGTCCGGCTTGGGGCGGCCCAGCGCCGGACTTGTTAACAATAGCCTGCCAGAGCAGCGCTACATCGACGCGCTGGTGGCGGATCTGGAGGCTTCGCTGCCGCTGATTTGGGGCCGCACGGTGCACAGCATTTTTATCGGCGGCGGTACGCCCAGCCTTTTTTCACCCGGTAGTATTGACCGGCTGCTGGGTGATATTCGGGCTCGGCTAAAACTCAATGCTGACTGCGAAATCACACTGGAAGCCAACCCCGGCACGTTTGAAAAAGATCGCTTCAAGGCTTTCAAAAGTGCCGGCGTCAATCGCTTGTCCATTGGCGTGCAAAGTTTTAATGACCAGCACCTCAAAGCGCTGGGTCGGGTGCATGACCGGGCCCAGGCGATTGCTGCTGTTGAAGAAGCCGCGCAGGCTTTCGAGACCTTCAATCTGGACATGATGTACGCGCTGCCCGGCCAGTCGATGAAAGAACTTGAGCAGGACATGCAAACAGCGCTTGGATTGCAACCGCCACACATCTCCATTTACCACCTGACGATTGAGCCCAACACTTACTTTGCCAAGTTTCCACCAGCCATTCCTGAAGAAGACCTGGCCTACGACATGCTCGACAAAATTTGCGAGCTGACAACAGCTGCGGGGTTGGCGCGCTACGAAGTGTCAGCTTTTGCCAAGCCTGGCCACAACTGTTTTCACAATACCAACTATTGGCAGTTTGGTGACTACCTGGGCATTGGCGCGGGTGCGCACAGCAAGCTCAGTTTTGCGCACCATGTGGTGCGGCATGTTCGCGTGCGGGAACCACAGCTCTACATGCAAAAAGCAATCGAAGGCAACGCTGTTACAACGGACGCTGAAGTTTTGCGTGCTGATTTGCCGTTTGAATTCATGCTCAATGCCCTGCGCCTGAAGGGCGGGTTCAAACTACAGGATTTTGTCGAAAAAACCGGCTTGCCCCTGACTGCCATTGCCAGTGGACTGGACGAGGCAGAGCGCAAGGGTTTGATCGAACGGGATCTTGTGCAGGTCAAACCGACCGTGCGCGGCTTTGACTTTTTAAACGACTTGCAGCAGATTTTTTTGGCCTGAACTTATGGAAACTTCACACGTCATTTTTTTGGTTGTCAGCGTGTCTGTCAGTTTTGCGATTGGCAGAACCATCATGCATTTTCGCAAGAAGAAAAAAGCCGACGCTGCCATAAAAGCCCATCAACAGGCACAACGTGCCCTGCGCGATGCGCCGCCTGGCCCGGAGTCAAAAAACAAAAGCAAGCGCAGGCGGCAAGCGCGCGAGGTGCGCTGAAACCGCTCGGTCATCTAGTGCTGCTTTTTGTCCTCGTCAGCTTGCCGGTATGCATCGTGCAATTGCACTGGTTTGGCTGAGCGTTTGCGCATCCAGATATTGAGCATTTCCACACCCAACGAAAACGCCATGGCAAAGTACACATAGCCTTTTGGCACATGGTGGCCAAAACCTTCAGCCACCAGCACCACACCCACCACCACCAAAAACGCCAGCGCCAGCATTTTGATGGTCGGGTGGTCCGACACAAAGCGGCCAATGGCGGATGCAAACAGCATCATCAAAGCCACCGACACCACAACTGCTGCAATCATCACGGCCAGCTCATCGACCATGCCGACGGCAGTGATGATCGAGTCGAGCGAAAACACCATGTCGATGATCATGATTTGCACAATCACTGCGCCAAAAGTGGCTTTGACTGCGTTCGATGTATGAGCCTGCTCGCCTTCCATGGACTGGTGAATCTCGCCGGTGCTTTTCCAGATTAAAAACAGGCCACCCAGGATCAGAATCAAATCGCGGCCTGAAACATCCTTGCCAAATACGGTGAAAAAGGGCTCGGTCAAACCAACAATCCATGACAGGATAAACAGCAGGCCGATGCGCATGAACATGGCCATGAACAGGCCAATTTTGCGTGCAAGTTCCTGTTGTGCCTTTGGCAACTTGTCGACCAGAATCGAAATAAAAATAATGTTGTCAATGCCCAGCACCAGCTCAAGCAGGGTTAGGGTGGCAAACGCAATCCAGATTTGCGGGTCAGACAACAATTCGAGCATGGTTTCTCACATTTGAATAAATAAAGCAATTTGTCATGTTAACCAATACGGTCATAACCATACGGGAAATACTGATCAATCCGGCAAACAGCCATGAACCCCGTAGTTTGCGATTGCCGTCAAGAACCTAAAAACTCGCTAATTGGTTTTAAATCATCGACACGGTCGCACACTGCCTTGACGATCATCAATATGGGCATCCCAAGCAGCAATCCCCAAACTCCCCACAACCAGCCCCATGCCAACAATCCAACAAACACTGCCACCGGGTTCATCCGGCTGGCGCGGCCGGTCAGCCAAGGGGTGATGAGGTTGCCAACAATGGTGTGGATGACCAGCGAAGCACCCACCACCAGCATTGCCATGTTGCTGGAGCCAAATTGCAGAAATGCCACGCCGCCAGAGACGGCCGCCATCACTATCGAGCCAACATACGGCACCAGATTCAACACGGCGGAAGCGATGCCCCAAACGGCCGCGTTTTCCAGCCCGATGGCCCACAACGCCAGCCCTGTCAGCACGCCAACCAGGGCACTGGTGGCCAGTTGCACTTGAAGGTAACGCTGGATTTGCCCGGTAATTTCATCCAGCGCATGCAGGGTGATTTTCTTGCTGCTGAGTGACGGGCCAGCCAGCTTGATCAGTTTGCGCCTGAAGGTGTTGCCCGACACCATCAAAAAATAGGTCAAAAAAATCACTACCGTGGTTTGCCCGACCAAAGTTGCCAGACCAATCGTGCCGGTCCACAAATAGTCCTTGATGTTGAACCGGGCAGGCTCAATCACCACACGTGTGACCCCACGGCTGGTAGAGGCAACATTTGATTCCTGGGCGGCCTGCTCGATTTGCGCAGCCGCTTTCTGAACAGATTCAAGCGGACTGCCCGCCCCGCCCTGTCGGGTCTTGATGGTTTGCCTGAATTTTTGTGCAGCGGCAGGCAGTGAATCTACCAGTTGCACCGCCTCATCAGACAGCGAATAGGCCGTGCTGCCGATGGCTCCCATCAACGCCAAAAGCAGCACCCCCGCACCCAGCGCACGAGGTATGCGCCGGGACTCCAGCCAA
Organism: Polaromonas sp.; assembly: GCA_043754255.1. Lineage (GTDB taxonomy): Bacteria > Pseudomonadota > Gammaproteobacteria > Burkholderiales > Burkholderiaceae_C > Polaromonas. Next base: position 22,669 of record JAYUVG010000002.1, read on the forward strand.
TTGACGATGGGCGACAACGCATAGCTGAAGACAAGGCCCACCATGAACGGAATGAACACTGCTTTGGCCCAATGCAGCACAAACACACCAGCCAAAAACGCAATGACAGCCAGAGATACGCTGCGTATGCTGACCGGCATTTGCAAATGGGTAATGTGCGACGCTTCGGGGGTTTCGGGTGCGTCCGGCGTTTGTAGATCGTTGGGCATAACATTCCTTGATGGTGGGTGCGATTGCCCAACGTAAATTTTTTAAGTCACTGCTGATACTGGCATCAGGCGTAGCGAAATTTACGCAACGGCAATCCGATGTAATACTTTCTGAAATACTCAAACCTTGCCAACAGTGAATGGCTGTAAGAGGAATTTTCTGAAACATACCAGCTGTTTAGCCCTGTTCGCATCAGCAATTGATAGGCATTGCGGGTCATTAACCGATGTTTGTCCAGGTGGGTCACATGGTCTTCAATCAACACCAGCTGTGGTTGCCATTTATTAAAACTAAAACCTGACAGTGCCGTTAATTCATGACCTTCGATGTCCATGGACAGCAATTCAAACCCAGGAAGCGCGTTGTGTTTTTCCAGGATGGCATCCAGTGTGTCGCACTGCACGGCGACTGTCGAACGCACTACCGCTCCCAGCGCGATTGGTTTGTCCTCCAGGGTGGAATGCGGGCCAGCGCGATTTAACAACAGTTGTTTACCCGCGTTCGCAGGACTGGAGCAAGCCATCTGCACCACGATACCGGTGCGATTTTTTCTCAACAGATCGCAGCAGTCCGGGTCAGGCTCAACCAGCAGTCCTGTCCAGCCCAAGGCTTCAAGGTGCTGCGACTGTGAATCAAGCACCGGGTCATTAGCGCCTACATCCACATAAAACCCTGGCCGACCGGCAAAACATGCCTGTACAAGCTGCTGCTCAATGGCAGGCGGATTGCTGAATTGACGAATGTGGCGGGTGTTGAAATCTGCAGGGCTTGGCATGACAAATAAATTCAAATGAAGTTTGACGATTTGTCCGATTATCTGTCTGCAACAGCGTCCCGCACCGCACTGAGCTGGCGCCGGGACACGGCCAGCAACTCGGCAATGCCATTGAGCCGCACGGCCCAGCCTTCGCCTTCTTCAGCGTCGTAATGCTTTTCCAGTGCCCGCACCGCATGCCGGGCAATCAGCGCGTTGCGGTGAATGCGCATGAACTGCGCGGCGTATTTGTCTTCCAGCTCATTGAGCGAGCCGTCCAGAATGTAGCTGCGCGCAGCCGTGCGCACCGTGACGTATTTCAATTCAGCCTTCAGGTACAGCACCTCGGTCAAAGGTACGCGTTCAGTCCGGCCCCGATCTTGAATAATCAAACATTCAGGCATCAAATCAGGCTGTAGCCCTTGATTTGTACGCGCAAGGCGCTCTACTTTTTGTAGCGCCTGCTGCAATCGCTCCAGCCGCACGGGTTTGGTCAGGTAGTCCACTGCTGCCACGTCAAAGGCCTCCACTGCGTGCTCGGCATGAGCGGTGACAAACACCACTGCAGGAGCGTTTGCCATGTGGGCCAGGGTGTGTGCGAGTTGCACGCCGTCCATGCCCGGCATGCGCACATCCAGCAGCACCAGATCAAACCCGCCCTGGGCAATGGCTGTGATGGCCTGCGAGCCATTTTCGGCTTCAGCCAGCACCTCAGCGCCAGGCGCGGTGCAATCGGCCAGCAGCGTGCGCAGGCGCTGCCTGGCCAGCGGTTCATCGTCTACCAGCAATACTTTCAATGTCATGCGGGCAACTCCAGCCGGACCTGAAAAACACCGTCCTGATGCACCGTTTGAAAACGCGCCTGCACATCATGCAGCAGCAGCAAGCGCTCGCGCACATTGGCCAATGCCAGCCCATGGCCGCGCTCACCAACACCTTCAGGCGTGGTGTTGGTGACTTTGACCACCACGCTGGCGCCACGCCTTTCGGTTGAAATTTTGACCTGCGCGCCTGCTGCGCTGGGTTCAACCCCGTGCTTGATGGCGTTTTCAACCAGTGGCTGGAGAAGTAGCGGCGGCAGCCGCGCCTGCATCGCATTGGCATCAAGCTGCCAGCTAAGCTCTAACCGGTCACCGAAGCGGATTTTTTCAATCGCCAGATAACGTTCGGCCAACGTAATTTCCTGACCCAGGGTCACCGACTCTGCCGGGTCAGCCAAAGCGCTGCGAAACAGCTCGCTCAAATCTTCCAGCACTGCTTCAGCTTTTAACGGCTCAGCCCGCACCAGGGCAATGGCGCTATTCAGGGTATTGAATAAAAAGTGGGGCCGGATGCGCGACTGCAACTCGGCCAGCCGTGCTGTGGTCGCTGCCGGGGTGCGCGCCCGAGCCCGCCAGAAAAGCCCGGCCAGCAGCATGGCGGACATCAACGCACCCGCTGCTGCACTGGCAAACCACGGCTCTGGCTGCAGCATTCCCATAAAACCAAGCAAGCCGCAACCATACAGGCCGGCAACAGCCCCCAGACCAATGCCCGCCAGCCACTGCCCTGCTGGCACAAGCCGGGCAAGGCGCGTTTTCAAGGCGCAACCGGCAATCAGCCAGGCCAGCGTGGCAGGCAACACACCGCCGGTCAACAATGCAAATCGCAGCAGCCAATCAAGCGGCTGGCTGGCTACAAACATGGCGCCCACACCAACCACAGCCTGCACAAACAGCACTGCCCGCAGTACCACGCCAACATGGCAGGCATCAAACATGTTGGCGCTGGCTGGCACTGCCTGGGTCGCGGCCAGGCCATCGCTTAGCGGCATCAAATTGCTTTGCAGTGTCGATTCAGCGAATGCTGGTGGGTGCGGCTTCATGCGGTTGCCCGATTGGGTGGTGTGTGACTGGCAGATAAAATCTATGGCGCAAGTATTGCATTGACAGCCAATGTGTACAACCCGACAACCACCAAATATTCACCAATGAGCAGTGCGCAGGAAATTTAACGTGAACCAATTCGACAAAAAGACCCAGGCCTGGTCGGCGCTGTTTTCTGAGCCCATGAGCGAGCTGGTCAAGCGCTATACGTCCAGCGTATTTTTTGACAAACGCTTGTGGCAAGCCGACATTGAAGGCTCATTGGCACATGCCGGCATGCTGGCTGCGCAAGGCATCATCAACGCTGCTGACCATGCATCCATCCAGCAAGGCATGGCAACCATCACAGCGGAAATTGAATCAGGCGCGTTTGACTGGAAACTGGATCTGGAAGACGTTCACCTGAACATCGAAGCCCGATTGACAGCGCTGGTGGGCGACGCTGGCAAGCGGCTGCACACCGGCCGCTCGCGCAACGACCAGGTTGCTACCGATGTGCGGCTGTGGCTGCGTGGCGAGATTGACTTGATTGCCCAATTGCTGCGTGATTTGCAGCTGGCATTGGTCAAGCTGGCAGAGAAAAATATCGATACCGTGATGCCGGGTTTTACCCATCTGCAAGTGGCCCAACCTGTCAGTTTTGGCCACCACATGCTGGCCTATGTGGAGATGTTTGCCCGTGATTCTGAGCGCATGCTGGATGTGCGCAAGCGCGTTAATTTTCTGCCGCTGGGTGCGGCTGCCCTGGCCGGTACCGGTTACCCGCTTGACCGCGCGCTTGTGGCTGTCACTTTGGGCATGGTTGACGCGCAAGGCCAGCCGTGCATTTGCCAGAACTCACTTGACGCGGTGAGCGACCGGGACTTTGCAATTGAATTTACTGCCGCTGCATCGATTGCCATGGTGCACATCAGCCGCATGAGCGAGGAGCTGATTTTGTGGATGAGCCAGAACTTTGGTTTTATCCACATTGCTGATCGTTTCACCACCGGGTCGTCGATCATGCCGCAGAAAAAAAATCCGGATGTGCCTGAGCTTGCCCGCGGTAAAACCGGCCGTGTGGTGGGCCATTTGATGGGCCTGATCACATTGATGAAGGGCCAGCCACTGGCCTACAACAAGGACAACCAGGAAGACAAGGAGCCACTGTTTGACACGGTAGACACGCTCAAGGACACGCTGCGGATTTTTGCGGAAATGACAGGCGGGATCACCGTCAGGCCTGAAGCGATGGAGCAAGCCGCGCTGCGCGGTTACGCCACAGCAACTGACCTGGCCGACTACATGGTCAAAAAAGGCCTGCCGTTTCGGGATGCGCATGAAGCGGTTGCGCACGCGGTAAAAGCAGCCATCGCGCACAACGTGGACTTGTCAGAGTTGCCGCTTGAAGTGCTGCAGGGATTTAATTCAAAGATTGAAAAAGACGTTTACGACGTGCTCAGTTTGCGCGGCTCATTGAACGCGCGCACCACGCTGGGCGGCACAGCGCCGGCACAGGTGCGGGCGCAAATTGCACGGCACCTGACGCGATTGAACCAGCCTGGCTGAAGCGCCAACTGCTTCGAGCTCGCCTGCCTAGCGGCTGCGCCCCAACTCCATCGTCCAATACAGCCGGTAGGTTGCTGCATCATTGCGCACGCATGCCACCGCCACATCCCGGAAATTGGGGTTCATCAGGTTTTGGCAATGGCCAGGGCTGTTGGCCCAGCCGTTCATGACTTCTTCAACAGAGCGCTGACCCGCAGCGATGTTTTCCCCCACGTTTGACCAGATGTACCCGGCAGCAGTGACGCGCTGTGCGGGTGTGCGGCCGTCCAGGCCGGTGTGCGCAAAGTAATTGTTTTGAGCCATGTCTGTAGAATGCCCGATGGCAGCTTGTAGCAACTGGTTGTTCCAGGCCAGTGGGCCAGTCGCTGCAAATGCGTTGCTGCCGCACACCGCCCCGGCTGCGCGCAAGGCATTCAGCCGTTGCAACACTTCTGCCTGAATGCCTGCAGTGGCGTTTAAACCGCAACTAAAGTCACTCGCTGGCGTTGACGTGCCAGCGGGCACATTGGCTGAAATCGTTGGAGTTGCTTGCACCGCAGTTGTTACAGGTGTAGGCAAGGGCGCGGGTTGCGCGCTTGACGCGGCGGCCGGAGCGCCGCTTGCAGCAGGTGTGTCGCCACCACCGCCGCCACAAGCAGCCAGACTGAGGCAAAAAATACCTGTAGCTGTGATTCTGGCGAATGGGCTGGTTGCAGTTTTAAAAGTCATCAGGCCTCCTGGGTCAAAGATCAATGGTGGATTGTCAACTGTCAACTGTCAACTGGCATTTGTCATTTGGCAGACGCAAAATTACGGTTAGCTACTGTGTTGTCGAAAATACGGAAAGCAGTTGCCAAACTTGAAAAGCGCCTTTGCTGATTTTGCAGAATGTTTGTTTCTGGCACGCTATCAGCGAATGAGCTGCAACACCCTGTAGACAACTGACGTCAAAGCTGCCCGCATAAGGCGCATCAAGCTGGTTGCCGGGCAAATGCTCAAGCGCCAGCCATTTGCTATACTTTTAGTAGCTGCTTGCGCGCATATTACGTGGGCTAAAGGGTCATTTGATGCAGTAAATCGTGGTTTCAAGCCTTCAGGCACGCGGATAATTCAGCTGGCGCGAAGCAAAGTACATGCTGCTTCAGCCAGCTGGAGGCTACGATGGTGGCAACCTGAGGAAACACATGACTGTCATCACCAACATTGAAGATTTGCGCATCCTCCACAAAAAACGCGTGCCACGCATGTTCTATGACTATGCTGATTCAGGTTCATGGACCGAAGGTACTTACCGCGCCAATGAAGCTGATTTTCAAAAAATCAAATTTCGCCAGCGTGTTGCGGTCAACATGGAAGGGCGCACCACCGCCACCCAAATGATTGGGCAAAACGTCGCCATGCCAGTGGCGATTGCACCCACCGGCATGAGCGGCATGCAGCACGCCGATGGCGAGATTTGCGGCGCACGCGCGGCCAAAAAATTCGGCATACCGTTCACGCTGTCAACCATGAGTATTTGCTCGCTTGAAGACGTAGCCGATGCAACTGACCGGCATCCATTCTGGTTTCAGCTGTACGTATTGAAAGACCGCGACTTTATTGAACGACTGATTGACCGCGCCAAGGCTGCCAATTGCTCGGCACTTGTCATCACCCTCGACCTGCAAATTCTTGGCCAACGGCACAAAGACCTTAAAAATGGCCTGTCAGCTCCGCCCAAATTGACCATTCCCAACATCATCAACATGGCCACCAAGCCGCGCTGGGGGCTCGGAATGCTGGGCACAAAACGCCATGGCTTTGGCAATATCGTAGGCCACGTCAAAGGTGTTGAAGACATGTCATCGCTCAGCGACTGGACAGCCAAACAGTTTGACCCGGCGCTGAATTGGGGCGATGTGGAATGGATCAAAAAACGCTGGGGCGGCAAAATTATTTTGAAGGGTATTCAGGACGAAGAAGACGCACGCCTGGCTGTTGAAAGCGGTGCTGACGCATTGATCGTTTCCAACCACGGCGGAAGGCAGCTCGATGGTGCTGAATCATCCATTCGCGCCCTGCCCCGCATTGTGGCCGCCGTGGGTAAAGACATTGAGGTACACATGGACGGCGGCATCCGCAGCGGGCAAGACGTCATCAAAGCCATTGCCCTGGGCGCAAAAGGCGTCTACATCGGCCGTGCCTGGTTGTATGCGCTGGGCGCCATGGGCGAAGCAGGCGTCACCAAAGCGCTGCAAATTATTCATAAAGAGCTCGATTTGACGATGGCGTTTTGCGGCAAAACCGACATCAACGCAGTCAATGAAGGCATTTTGTTGCCAGGAACTTATCAAGTTCAAAACTAACGCAAACAAATCAACGCACAAAGAAAAATAACCTGGAGGGGTAAGCCTCCAGGCTATGGTTCTAGAACGTAAATTCTGGTGCGGCTGGCAGGAATTGAACCCACGACCCCTTGGTTCGTAGCCAAGTACTCTATCCAACTGAGCTACAGCC
>JAYUVG010000003.1:0-7444 GCA_043754255.1 Polaromonas sp.
AGTCCAGACAGAGGCTGAGCGCGAGATTTTGTTGTCGAAGGCTGCAAAAATTGCTGAAATATCTGCCAGATTTTTTTCTCGTACCCAATTCATTTCGCCGCCGTCAGTGCCAGACAGGGCAGAGACTCCCCGACCAAAAATGCTTGCTGCGCTTGGTGGTTTGCTGCTGGGGCTGTTAACGTTGTTATGGTTACTTCGCCACTGGATAATTGCAAGCTTTAGAGATGATAATACGGATGCGAAAGGCGCATAACCGCTGTATTGTTTAACAAATTAATTTAGTCTTCTTCATCAGGTGTCGGTCTTAAAAGGTAATCACAATGAACAATTTAGTTGATATTCAAACTCAAATCGAAAAACTGCAGAAGCAGGCTCAGCAAATCAAAACCAAGGAATTTGCCAAAACTGTGCAGGACATCAAAGACAAAATGCATGCTTTTGGAATAACGGTGAAAGATTTGCAATCAGCCAGATCGAACAAGCCAAACAGTTCCACAACTGCAGATGCCAAAAAGCCGCGCAAGGCCGCCAGCAAAACGACTGGCATCAAAGTGGCTGCCAAGTACCGCGGCGCTGAAGGGCAAAGCTGGAGCGGCCGGGGTTTGATGCCGCGCTGGCTGAAAACCTTGGTAGCAGAAGGCCGTACAAAGGATGAGTTTTTGGTCAGCTAATGTGCGTTAATCTGCTTTATGAAAACCTCTGTTATTTGAGCTATGACTGCACCACCTGATCCTGATTTATCCCATATCAGCCCCCGTGACAAGGCTGAAATACTTGCACAGGCGCTGCCCTATATTCGCAGATTTCACGGCAAAACCATGGTGATCAAGTATGGTGGCAACGCCATGACTGACCCGTCGTTACAAGCCGACTTTGCTGAAGACGTGGTACTGCTCAAGCTGGTGGGCATGAACCCGGTAGTGGTGCACGGCGGTGGTCCGCAGATTGAAACAGCATTGAACCGCTTGGGTAAAAAAGGCGAGTTTGTGCAGGGCATGCGCGTGACGGACGATGAAACCATGGAAGTGGTTGAGTGGGTGCTGGCCGGGCAAGTGCAGCAAGACATCGTGGGGCTGATCAACCAGGCGGGTGGCAAAGCTGTCGGCCTGACGGGGCGTGACGGTGGGCTGATTCGTGCGCAGAAGCTCAAAATGCCGGACAACCAAAATCCAGGCAAAGAGCACGATGTTGGCTTTGTTGGCGATATTGTCAGCATTGACCCCAGCGTGGTCAAAGCATTGCAGGACGATGCTTTTATTCCGGTGATCAGCCCGATCGGCTTTGGTACTGACAATGAAAGCTACAACATCAATGCTGACGTAGTAGCTGGCAAACTTGCCACGGTGCTGAAGGCTGAAAAGTTGCTGCTGCTGACCAACATACCCGGCGTGCTGGACAAAAACGGCCAGCTGTTGACTGACCTGACCGCCCGTGAGATTGACGAGCTGTTTGCTGACGGCACTATTTCAGGCGGCATGTTGCCGAAAATTGCCGGTGCACTGGATGCAGCAAAAAGTGGCGTGAATTCTGTCCACATCATTGACGGGCGTGTACCGCATGCGCTGCTGCTCGAGATTTTGACCGAGCAGGCCTTTGGGACGATGATCCGCTCGCATTGAAGTCGGAACAGGCTTAAACCGCGTTTCAGCTGAATTCGGACTGCGCCAGACTGGGATGATTGAGTGAAAATTCATATAACGTCAATCCATCATGTATTCTGCGTAAAAAATGTAGGCTCCACGCAAGCATGGTTAGAACAGGAAAACCCGCACACTGCCGCCTGATAAGCGTCATTTAGCTGTGAGAGAATCATTTGTTCACACAGTTAGCTGTTTGCGACATCCCCCGTTTTTTATACTTTTATTTGCTTGCATATGACAGACCTAGTGCTTGATGTCGACACGCCGCAAAATGGCGCAACTGAGCCAAGTACCGTCCGCAAACGCCCCAAACCGGGTGAGCGCCGGGTGCAAATACTGCAGGCGCTGGCTACCATGCTGGAGCAGCCCGGTGCAGAGCGCATCACCACATCAGCCCTGGCAGCCAAACTTGATGTAAGTGAGGCCGCACTTTACCGACACTTTGCCAGCAAGGCGCAAATGTTTGAGGGGTTGATCGAGTTTATTGAGCAAAGCGTTTTTACCCTCGTCAATCAAATCACGGAACGCGAAAGTGAGCCTGCCACCCGTTGCCGCCGCCTGGTGGTGATGGTGCTGCAATTTGCTGAAAAAAACCCCGGCATGACCCGCGTCATGGTGGGCGACGCGCTGGTGTTTGAAAACGACCGCCTGCAAGAGCGCATGAACCAGTTTTTTGACAAACTTGAGTCCAGCCTGAAGCAAAGCCTGCGCGACGCGGCCATGGCCAGCGGCGCTGCCACGCCAACCGTGGATGCACAGGTCAGGGCGTCAGTAGCAGTCGCCTTTATGGTCGGGCGCCTGCAACGCTTTGCACGTTCGGGCTTCAAGCGCCTGCCGTCTGAACATCTGGAAGCCAGCCTGGCTGTCATCTTGGCCTGACCTGTTGCATTAACTGCTTTATTTGCTATATATTTAATAGCTGCTTGCGCGCTATTTACGTGGGCTGCAACCCTAAATGAACCAACCGTCATTCCCACGAAGGCGGGAATCCAGTGCCCGAATCAGTTCTTGACCCCCTGGATTCCCGCCTTCGCGGGAATGACGAAATTTGCAAATGTCTGATGTGGCAAACCCCACACGAATACAAATGAAAAACAAGCATTTACAGCCTCAGGTGATTGAAGAGCTGCGCCCTGGCCAGTCGATTGAGCTGCTGAAGGAACTGCATATTTTGACGCGTGAGGGCAAGCTGAACCAGGACACGCGCCGCAAGCTCAAGCAGGTGTACCACCTGTACCAGTTTATTGAGCCACTGCTTGAATCAGCAGTGAAATTGAATGCTGCTTTCACACTGGCTGACCACGGCGCAGGCAAGTCGTATCTGGGTTTTATCTTGTATGACCTGTTTTTCAATGTCGCCCATGCGGGGCAGCCCACTGCTGGCCACATTTACGGCATAGAGACCCGCTCTGAGCTGGTTGAAAAATCCCGCGCTCTGGCAGCCCGCCTCGGCTTTGAACGCATGTCTTTTTTAAACCTGTCCGTTGAGCAATCAGCCACTTCAAAGGATCTGCCAGAACATATTGACATCGTGACGGCTTTGCATGCCTGCGATACAGCCACCGACGACGCGATTTCTTTTGGCCTGGTCAAACGGGCGCAGCACATGGTGCTGGTGCCGTGTTGCCAGGCTGAAGTGGCAGGCGTATTGAAAGCCACTCGCGCCATCAGCCTGGGCAAAACGCCACTTGCCGAGCTGTGGCGGCACCCGCTGCATGCACGCGAATTTGGCAGCCAGGTTACCAACGTATTGCGCTGCCTGCGGCTGGAGGCCAGCGGCTACAACGTCACAGTCACTGAGCTGGTTGGCTGGGAGCACTCGATGAAAAACGAATTGATTCTGGCCAGCAAACCCGCTACATCGAATCTGGCCAAAACCAGCGCCGCACAGCATCGCCTGCAGCAGGTGCTGGCAGAGCTGGGTCTGGGCGGGAAGGGACTGACTGAGCTGCAACAGCGGTTTGCTGCAAACCCGCATTAGATGCTATTTATTCAGGAGCTGCTTGCGCGCTGAATACAAGGGCTAGAGCCCTGTTTGATGCATAAATTCACCCTCAGCAGACGTTTTTATATCAACTGCTAAAACGCTTGCGTGTCAGCGCCAGCGCTACCCAAAAGCCAGCGATTGCGTAGACCAGCAGCACAGCAAAGTGCTGCAAACCCTGCGCCGGCCACTGACCTAAAAACAGCGGCCTGACAAGCTCGACCGCAGCCGTCAGCGGCAGCCAGTCTGAAATATGCCGCAGCACAGTTGGCAGCTGATCCCGCGGGAAAAACACACCACTTAAAAACATCGTCGGCGTTAAAAACAGCGTGAAGTAGTATGTGAAAAAATCGTAGCCCTTGGCCAGCGCATTAAAAATGAGCGCGATGCAAGAAAACGTGATGCCTACCAGCGCCAACAGTGGCACAGCCAGCAGCAGCATCGGGCTGTGGCTGATGCCCAATATCAGCATGACGCCCAAGATGGCAACGCTGGTGAACAGCGCCTTGAAAGCTGCCCACAGCATTTCGGCAAACACCACATCGTCAAGGCGCACCGGTGCGTTCATGATGCCGTCCCAGGTGCGCTGCACGTGCATGCGGGAAAAAGCGGAGTAAAGCGCCTCAAACGACGCGGCGTTCATGGCACTCGAACAAACAGAGCCGCTGGCCAAAAACAAGATGTACGGTACGGCTGTCCCGTTCAAACTGACCTGACCCACCAGCATGCCAAGCCCGTAGCCAAACGCCACCAAGGTAATCAGCGGCTCGGCAATGTTGCCCACCAGGCTGGGAATGGCCAGCTTGCGCCAGACCAGAAAGTTGCGGCGAAACACCGGCACCCAGCGCATGCTGATACGCGGTGCTGACCAGATTTTTGTCATGTTCAAACCCATCATGCGTCTTCCCGAATTTGCCGACCAGTCAGCTTGAGGAACAAGTCTTCCAGATTGGCCGGGCGATGCAATGTGCGCAGCTGTGGGTAATCGGTCAGCGCCTGCAGCAAGCGCTTTGAATCCTGCGTATAGAAAAATACCGTTTCTCCGCTGACCTCAACCCGCGCGGCCATCGCCTTAAGCGGAGACTCCATCAGCGCCAAAGCCCCAACTCCATACACCTCCACCACATCGGGCTCCAGGTTGTCAGCAATGAGCTGGCGCGGTGTGCCCTCGGTCATTTTCTTGCCATGGTCAAGCACCAGCAGCCGGTTGCACAGGCGCTCGGCTTCGTCCATAAAGTGGGTCGTCAGCAAGATTGATTTGCCTTGCTGCAACAGACGTTGCAGGCGCTCCCACATCAGATGGCGTGCTTGCGGGTCAAGCCCGGTGGTGGGCTCGTCGAGCAACAAAAGTTGCGGGTCATTGACCAAAGCCCGCGCCAGGCTCAGGCGCCGCTTCATGCCGCCTGACAGCTCGCTTAACTTGGCATCGGCCTTGCTGGTCAGGGCTGCAAACTCCAGCAGCTTGGGAATGCGCTCTTTGATCACCGCGTCTTTCAAACCAAAATAACGGCCAAACACCAGCAGGTTTTCAGCACACGAAAAGTCTGGGTCCAAACTGTCAAACTGGCTGACAATGCCCAGCTTGTCCTTGATGGCCAGCGCATCGTGCGGCATTTGAAGAGCGTTTTGTCCCGGCTGGTGAAACGTCACACTGCCTGCGTCAGGAGCAGTTAACCCCAGGCACATGCGAATGGTGGTGGTTTTGCCGGCACCGTTGGGCCCAATCACACCCAGGCATTCACCCGGTTTGATGTCGAATGACAGGTTGTTGACGACGGTGGTTTCACCGTATTTTTTGGTAAGGCCTTGAATTGAAAATATCGGCGTTGCGCTGACTGGATTCATGTGCTTATTGTGCCTTCTGAGTTAGTTGAATGCCTGCTTGAGACACCTGCAATATCCGTCATTCCCGCGAAGGCGGGAATCCACTGCCCGAATCCGCTCGATATCTTCTGGATTCCCGCCTTCGCGGGAATGACGGGCAAATTAGCAAGTTGTATGTTTGTACTTTCAGGCCTGGTGGCGACACTTCTTGCTTCGATTAGAAGCGATGGCAGCAGGTAAACTTCTTTTCGATATTTTGCCTATTAACCTTGCTCTATCCACATTCAACATGACCACTATCGGCACCCCCCTGTCCCCACATGCGACCAAAGTCATGCTGCTCGGCTCGGGCGAACTTGGAAAAGAGGTGCTGATTGCACTACAGCGCCTGGGTGTCGAGACCATCGCTGTTGACCGCTACGACAACGCGCCTGGCCAGCAGGTAGCGCACCATTCGCGCACCATCACCATGAGCGACCCTGCGCAGCTTAAAGCGCTGATTGAAAAAGAAAAACCACATCTTGTGGTGCCGGAGATTGAAGCAATAGCCACGAGCATGCTTGAAGAGCTGGAAGCTGCGGGTGTTGCGCGGGTCATACCTACTGCACGCGCTGCCCGCCTGACGATGGATCGCGAAGGCATTCGCCGTCTGGCGGCTGAAACATTGGGCTTACCCACCAGCCCGTATGTGTTTTGCGATTCTCTGGCCGAGCTGCAGGCTGCTGTCGATTCTAAAATTGGCTACCCCTGCATCGTCAAACCCGTGATGAGTTCATCTGGCAAAGGCCAAAGCAAAATTACCGGGCCTGATGATGTGAAGACGGCTTGGGACTACGCCATGGCCGGTGGCCGCGTGAGCCACGGCCGTGTGATTGTTGAGGGCTTCATTGACTTTGACTACGAGATCACCCAGCTCACTGTGCGGGCAATGGGATCAAACGGCGAGGTTGAAACCCACTTTTGCGAACCCATCGGCCACATCCAGGTCAGCGGTGACTATGTAGAAAGCTGGCAGCCGCATCCGATGCGTGAGGCAGCTTTGAAACGCAGCCGCGAGATTGCCAAGGCTGTCACAGACAACCTGGGCGGCCAGGGAGTTTTTGGCGTTGAGCTGTTTGTAAAAGGCGACGACGTCTGGTTCAGCGAAGTCAGCCCCCGCCCGCACGACACCGGCATGGTCACGATGTGCACGCAAGTGCAAACCCAGTTTGAATTGCACGCCCGGGCTATTCTGGGCCTACCTGTCAACACCGCTCTGCGCACGCCTGGCGCCAGTGCAGTCATCTACGGTGGTGTGGATGCAAAAGGGATTGTGTTTGACGGCGTGGCGGATGCATTGCGCGTGCCCAACGCCGACATTCGCCTGTTCGGCAAACCAGAGAGCAACGCCCGCCGCCGTATGGGCGTGGCGCTGGCTTTTGATGCAGATGTGGAAGTGGCGCGGGTGAATGCGAAGAAAGCGGCGGGGATGGTGAAGCCGCGCGCTGTGTGAGCCAACAACGTTGAGTTTGTTATTTACTAACCAGCTGCTCTAGCTGAACCACTTTCAAGTGCGTGCTGGACTTGATGCCTTTGTCATTCGTCACAAAATACACACACTGGCTGTTGATTGCTGTCGCGATGTGCAGCGCGTCAATAAATTTCAAACCACCTTTGGCAACCAGCTGCGCTGTGGCATCAAAGGTTTGCGCGTCATGGGTGGCGATGGTCAAAAAATTTCTTTGCGCAAAAAACAGTTTGAAGCGTGTGGCTAGCGTTGGGTCGGCATGCTTGTAGGCGCCCGCCATCACTTCAGCAACGGCAGCGTCTCCTGTAAACCCAAATATGCTGGATTCTGCGCAGGCATTGATGACGCGCGATGAAGCCTCAAAGTACGTCGAGTGCCCGCTTAAAAAGTAAATAAACACATTGGTGTCGATGTAGACCCGCTGACCGGTCATTTCAGACATTTCGGCCATTTCGGCCATTGGGTCACTGACAGCTGGCGCCAAGTTAG
>JAYUVG010000004.1:0-13248 GCA_043754255.1 Polaromonas sp.
ATAAATTCATTTTTCGGGCGAATTGCGGCGTTGCGCGGTGCTCGGAATCCTCATGCACACAAGTGCATTCCGGTGTCCTGCGCTCCGTGCGCCTTGCACTTCATCCCGAAAATCTGAATTTCTGGATACCGATTGCGCCATAATTTGAAGCTATCTTACGTATACGTCAACTTCAACTTAACAGGAAAAATCATGGACATAGCAGGCAAAATTTTCATCGTCACGGGCGGCGCATCGGGTTTGGGCGAAGGCACCGCGCGCATGCTGGCAGCCAATGGCGGCCGTGTTGTCATTGCGGATATGCAGGAAGAAAAAGGCGCGCAAATTGCCAAAGATATTGGTGGAGCTTTTGTCAAATGCGATGTCAGCAATGAAGCTGATGGTCAGGCCGTGGTGGCCAAGGCCGTGTCCATGGGCAAGTTGATGGGCCTGGTCAATTGCGCAGGCATTGCCCCGGCTGAAAAAACGGTGGGCAAAAACGGAGCGCACAGCTTGGGCGTATTTACCAAAACCATCACCGTCAATTTGATTGGCAGCTTCAACATGATTCGCCTGGCCGCTGACGCGATGGCCAAGAACGAGCCTGAAGCCACAGGCGAGCGCGGCGTGCTGATTTCTACCGCATCAGTTGCCGCCTACGACGGCCAGATGGGTCAGGCTGCGTACAGCGCGTCTAAAGGCGGCGTGGTCGGCATGACGTTGCCGATTGCCCGCGACCTGGCGCGTAACGGCATTCGCAACATGACGATTGCGCCCGGTATTTTCGGCACACCGATGATGTTTGGCATGCCCAAAGAAGTGCAGGATTCGCTGGCTGCATCAGTGCCCTTTCCCAGCCGCCTGGGCACGCCCGAAGACTACGCCAAGCTGGCCAAACACATTTTTGAAAACGACATGCTCAATGGCGAAGTCATTCGGCTGGATGGTGCGATTCGCTTAGCTCCACGTTAGGGCTGTTTGACCAGCTCAAGCACGTCCTTAAAAGCCGGGTGCTCGGCACTGCGAAGCCACTCAAACGCCACCATCTCGGTGGTGACCAGCTCTGCACCATTGCCAGCCAACCTGTCGAATGCGGCGTCGCGATTGCGCTCGGTGCGTGAGCTGCAGGCATCCGTTACCACCCACACATCAAACTCTTCTTCCAGCAAATCAAGCGCCGTTTGCATCAGGCACACGTGGCTTTCGCAACCTGCGATGACGATGGTGTTTTTGCCTTCTTCCGGCTCGGGGGCTGGTTTTTGCAGGTGCTTGGGCAAGCTGCGGGCATTGCCCCTGCTTTGATCGCCTTGCTGCAATGGTTTGCGCGCAGGCGGTCGCAGCCAGTCACCCAGGCCTTCGGCTACTGCGCTGAAATGCACTTTGGCCAGAGTTTTGCCGCCCGCCTCCTCAATAGCTGCACGCACTGCGTCCACATTGGCACCCAGCTTGTCAGGCAAATGTTCAGTGCCCCAAACGGGTAACTGCAGCAACCGGGCCATACGAGCCAGCCGCACCGCATTGGCAATGACCAGATCGTTTTCAAAAACAAACGGCATCAGGCGAATCTGGTAGTCCACCAGAACGAGCTGGCAATCATCGGCATCTAGCAACATAAGTTTTCCTTCTTTAAATCTTCAAGCAGTGGCATACAACAAGGCGATCACTTCACGCAATTGTTTGGCGGTCAGCGAATCTATTTTGCCGATATGTTTGTCTATCCGCGATTTACTGATGGTGCGTATCTGATCCACGGCAATTTCGCTTGCGCGTCCCGCGCAGTCACACTGCACACGGCTGGACCAGGTGGGATGCAGCTGGCTGGTTAGCGGACATACAACAACCGTATCAATGCGCTTGTTCATGGCGTCGGGGCTCACCACAATCGCGGGCCTCATTTTGGCAATTTCACTGCTTTGCGTTGGATCAAAGTTAACCCAATACAGGTGGTAACGTTGAATTTTCAATGTCGCTGGCGATTTGGTCACAGTGTTACCAAGCCAGCTTGTCCAGGCCATCGGCTGCGGCACTGTCCAGGTCGCTCCAGTCTTCTTGCGCCGCCGCCATCTCAATAAAAGTTTGCTCCAGCGTTGACTTGTCAGCAACAGAACCCTTTAGCAAAATTCCGTCAGGGCGCTGCTCAACAACAATCGAGTGTTCAATGCCGTATTTATGCAGTAACGGCCGCGACAAACGCACACCCAGTGAGTTACCGATAGGAATCAGTTTTAGATGAAGCGGCTCAGATTTTGAAGGGTCGAGTTGCATGGTCACACCAATATTGCGTAATTACTGTAGTCACGTATTATGGTGCTGAGATCATTTGGATGCAAGATCGCACGCAAGATCACCCACAAATCCGGAGAAAGCATATGAACGCACCTGCCCCTACCGCCACCCTCATGTCTGGCAATGACTTTCGCGAGTCGCTTCGCCGTTACAAACCCCGCGTGTTTCTGGATGGCCAGCAGGTAGGCAGCGTGGCGGACGAGCGCGGTTTTGGCCCCGGCATCAACGCGATTGCGCTGACCTATGACTATGCGCTCAAAGCCAAATACGCGCCCATCATGACGGCTGTGCAGCACACCAGCGGCAAAACGGTCAATCGCCTGAGTCACATCAACACCAGCAGCGGCGACTTGCTCAACAAGCTGGAAGCCGTGCGGCTGGTATGCCAGGAAACCGGTTGCGCCCAGCGCTACCTGACGCATGACGCGCTGAACGCCATTGGGCAAGTCAGCGCCCGGATTGACGACGCCCGCGGCACCACCGAGAACACCTCGCGTTTTTTAAATTACCTGCACCGCGTGCAAGACCAGGACTTGACGCTTGGCATTGCCATGACCGATGCAAAAGGTGATCGCAGCAAGCGCCCGCACGAGCAATCGAATGTGGACAGCTACCTGCACATTGTTGAACGCAACGCCCTTTTGAACGGCAAGCGGGGCATCATCATCAGCGGCACCAAAGCCATCGTGACAGGCGCGCCCTACATGCACGAGCTGCTGGTCATGCCGTGCCGCAATATGGGCAAAGAAGACGCGGACTTTGCCGTTTGCTGCGCCGTACCGATTGACGCGCCCGGCATCACCATCATTGCCCGCCCGGCCGGCCGCCCCGGTGAAAAGGTGGAGCATGGCGCGCCGCTGTTCAGCCGCAAGTATGGCCAGAGCACCGGCGTGGTGATGTTTGACAAGGTGTTTGTGCCGCACGACAACGTGTTTTATGCAGGCGAATGGGAACACTCGGGCCACCTGACTTACAGCTACGCCACCCACCACCGCCACACCTGCATTGGCGCGCGTGCGGGCTTTGGTGATTTGCTGATTGGTGCTGGCGCGCTGATGTGCGAGGCCAATGGCTTTGACCCTGGCAAGGAGACGCATTTGCGCGAGCAGATGGTTGAACTCATCACCATCACCGAGAGTTTTTACGCCTGCGGCGTAGCGGCCAGCGTGTACGGCAAGCCAGACGAACACAGCAAAACCTTCATGCCCGACCCGGTGTTTTCCAACATCGGCAAGCTGCTGCTGGCAACCAAAATTTACGATATGCACCGCATCGCGCATTACGTCAGCGGCGGCCTGATCGTCACCCTGCCCGGCCCCGACGAAGACCACAACCCCGAGACGGGCGCGAAACTGTCTGAAGTTTTGCGCGCCAACCCCGACGTGCCGTATGAGCAGCGGATTGAAACCGCGCGCTTCATTGAAGACCTGACGGCCGGGTACCAGGGCGGCTGGTACAGCGTGATCAGCCTGCACGGCGGTGGCTCCCCGGCTGCGATGAAGCAGGAAATTTATCGCAACTACCCTATTGGCAGCAAGGTGGAACTGGTTGAGCGAATTCTTGAACGAGGTGTGAATGGAGAAGGCGTTGCGCACGACCCAAACCGCGCGATTACAAAAAACCGCCAACCCGGCAAATGCTGCGACACCGGCTGCACAGTGCCGGGGCAGCCGGTCATGATTGATTTGCCATCGGTTGAAGCCAGCTTGCCTTCAAAAAGAGCTGTTTTTGACGTCAAATAGGGCTGTAGCCTAAGTAAATAGCGCGCAAGCAGCTATATAAATAATAGCATGCCTGTCAATATCCGTACCTGAGACTAGAGCGTGATTGGTAAATTCCGTCATACCCGCGAAGGCGGGTATCCAGACCGGTAGTCACACTACTAACGCCTCAAACACCGGACTGGATTCCCGCCTTCGCAGGAATGGCGAAAACCGGTTTATTCACTCACACCCGACTCACCCCATCGGGCCATGTGTCAGGGTTTTTTGAATTTGTCCGCTGCCCATCGCTCAGCGCTTGCACGGTTAAGTTTGAAAGACGCTGCAACTTTTACTTCAGCCAGCAGATCGCCACTTTCATCACGCGCACTCAATGTTGCGTACGGATTTTCTTCGTCGGGGGTAATGTCCAGGTTCACCGTGACCCGTCCCCGCGCCGCTGTAATCGTCAGGCTTTGATGCAGCTCTGAATGCAGTTGCTGCTCATGCCTGCGTACAAATTCTGACGCGGTCTTGACCAGCGTGTGAAAGGCATTGACATCGAGCGGTTTGGGGTTCTTTTTGTCGCGCCCCATCGTCCACGGGCCAATCAGCGCGGGCTCAGGTTCGCCGTCCTTGATCATGGCGACTGCCCAGCCGTCGTCGTCTTCATTTTTCAGCACCTTGGCGGTCCAGCCGTCGGCCACCCACAAGCGGGCCTCGTTTATTTCGTCAGTGTTTTGCATGGCTATGATTATCGTGATTACCTGAATCGCCCCACATTGCCATGAACGCTGAACAAAACGAACGCTTGACCCGCATCACACCCGGCACGCCGTGCGGCCAGTTGCTGCGCCAGTATTGGCAGCCCGCGGCTTTGGTGGATGAGTTCAATTCGGCACTTGACGCGCGTATGGCAGAGCGCCCAGTCAAGGCCATCAAGCTGCTGGGGCAAGACCTGGTGCTGTTCAAAGATGCATCTGGCGCTTGGGGTCTGCTGGATCGTGACTGCGCACACCGGGGCGCTGATTTGTCTTTTGGCAGACTGGAAACGTCGGCTCAGGGCGGCGGGTTGCGCTGCCCCTTTCATGGCTGGAAGTTTGCTGCCGATGGTCGTTGCCTGGAGACACCCGCAGAGCCTGCGGGCAGCAAATTGTGTGAACGCATCAAGCAGCGCAGTTACCCGGTGATGGAGAAAAGTGGCGTGTTGTTTGCGTGGCTTGGCGAGGGCGATTCAACACCCCCACCCTTCCCTGAATTTGACTGCTTCAAAGCCCCCGGCAGCCACAGCTTTGCCTTCAAGGGTTTGTGGAACGCCAACTGGCTGCAGGCTTTTGAAGTGGGTATTGACCCGGCGCATCCTTCGTATTTGCATCGTTTTTTGCAAGACGAAGCGCTTGAAACTATCGGCAGCAACGCAGCAGGCAAGCAGTTTCGCAGTGCAGCAGCGGGCTCTGCAGATGGAGAATTAAACGGGGAAGAGTGGCCAATGACGCGCATCATGCGCGAGTTTGCGCAGCCCGATATCAGCTTTATCGACAAACCGTGGGGCCTGCAGCTCACTGCACTGCGGCAGATGACCGACAAGCTAACCCATGTACGTGTGACGCAAGCGATTTTTCCGGCAACGTTTGTGATCCCACTGTCAGAAACCATGACCATCACGCAAATGCATGTGCCGGTTGACGATACCCATACCTACTGGTACAGCTTTTTCACCAGCTTTGCGGCGCCGCTTGACAAGGAAGCGATGCGCGCGCAACGCCAGCAGTTCATACTGCTTCCCGACTACATCCCTAAAGCTGGCAGGCACAACAACTGGGGCTTTGATGCCGATGAACAGATGAGCAGCACGTATCTGGGCATGGGCGAAGAAGACATCAATGTGCATGACCAGTGGGCAGTAGAAAGCATGGGGCCGATAGCTGACCGCACGCGCGAGCATTTGGGTACCACTGACAAGGTCATCATGGCGAACAGGCGGGTTTTGATCAGGGCAATTGACACCGTGCAAAACGACGGCGTGGCACCGGGGATTGCCGATGCGGCGCTGGCGCATCAAATGACCGGGCCAGACACGGTGGATGGTATTGCGCCAAGCGACGATTGGCAGGTGTGGTGGCAGGCGGCAGCTGATGCGAAGCGGAGTGGTGTACCGTGGTGACGACACCCTCACCCCTGCCTTCTTCCGCCAGGCGGGAGAGGGAGTTTTTATATGCTACTGTTTTAATAGCTGCTTGCGCGCTATTTACGTGGACTAGAGCTTGTTTTTATATAAAAAATAACTTCCTCTCTCGCTTGTGGGAGAGTTGCTCCATCTTGTCCCCTCTCCCTTTGCGGGAAGAGGGTTAGGGTGAGGGTATCCCTGCAATGACAAACTTCGCCCAAAACTGCGGCATGCACAACGCAGCACGCCAATCTGCACTTGAGCGCACCGCCAAACTGATCGACGCCAGCGGCGTGGAGCTGGTGCGCTTTGCCTGGTGCGACCTGCACGGCATGCTGCGATGCAAAACCCTGGTAGCGTCCGCTGCCATCAAAGCCATGATGAGCGGCGTCGGCATGGTCAGCACATTGCTGCTCAAAGACAGCGCTGATCGCACGGCGTACCAGGTCTTTGATGGCGCTGATGCATCGCAAATTAACGGTTTTGAATTTGCGGGCAATGTGATGCTGCTGGCCGACCCAGCCAGTTACCAGCAGTTGCCCTGGGCCAGCAAAACCGGCTGGGTGCAATGTCAGACCTGGCATGCCAATGAGCAACAGGTGGGGCAACCTGTTGCCTTCGACACGCGCCGGGTTTTACAAACCGCATTGGCAAAGTTGGCCACAGCTGGCTACCGCATGACCTGCGGGCTGGAAGTCGAATTTCATATCTACAAACTCCAGGAAGGCACAGCGGCAAACCAGCTAGACCCAATGCAATCCGACTGGCCCGGCCCAGCGCCTTGTGTGTCGATGATTCACCCCGGCTACCAGCTGCTGTCTGAGCAGTGGGCCGACATGGCAGACGAGCCCTTGCGCATCGTGCAGCACACCGCCCAGGCACTCGGCTTGCCGCTGCTGTCGCTGGAAATTGAACTCGGCCCCAGCCAGGTAGAAGCTGTGTTTGAACCCACGGGCGCAATGCAGGCAGCCGACAACATGGTGCTGTTCAGAAGCGCTGTCAGGCAAGCCCTGTGGCGCGCCGGGTATCACGCCACGTTTATGTGCAGGCCGCCCTTTCCCCACATCATGTCCAGTGGCTGGCATTTGCACCAGTCGCTGACCCACATTAGCACTGGCATCAATGCTTTCCTGCGCGACGGTCTGCTGGCGGGTAGCACCCCAGACCAGGCGCAACACACCCTGTCAGCGGTGGGCGAGCATTTCCTTGCGGGCCTGCTGGCTCATGCGCACAGCATGACGGCGTTTTGCACGCCCACCATCAATGGCTATGGCCGCTTTCAGCCCAATGCGCTGGCCCCGCACGCGGCTGTGTGGGGGCGTGACAACCGGGGTGCCATGTTGCGTGTTATTGGTGGCGCGAATGATGCTTCCACCCGAATTGAAAACCGCATTGGCGAGCCTGCAGCCAATCCGTATTTGTATATAGCCTCGCAAATTTATGCCGGGCTTGACGGCATCCAGCGCCAATTGACAGCACCACTTGCAACCAGCTCGCCCTACGCTACCGGCTGCGCCCAGCTGCCGAATAACCTGGGTGCAGCCCTGCAGGCTCTGGCGCACGATGCGGCGTTTGCGAAAGCCTTTGGTATGGACTTCATCCATTACTACACCCGCATCAAGCAGCAGGAAATTACGCGTTACGAAGCAGCTGTTGACAAAGCCGAATGGCAACGGCGCGAATATTTCGGCCGCATTTAAACGGGAAAATCTTCATGAGTCAAACCTGCACTATTCATTTCATAGCAGCTAGCGGCGTCACTACAACGCTAACAGGCAAAATCGGCAAAAGCCTGATGGAAGTTGCCACGGCAAATAATCTTGACGGCATTGCCGCAGACTGTGGTGGCTTGATGACCTGCGCGACTTGCCATGTGTTTGTACAAGAGCCTTTTTTAACTCGACTTGGTCAGCCAGATGTAGAAGAGCTGGCCATGCTGGCTTTCACCGCTACTCCAAGCCAACCCAACAGCCGCCTGAGCTGCCAGATTGTGTTGAGCGTGGCGCTCGATGGATTGACGGTGACGCTGCCAGCCAGTCAGTATTGAATAAAGATTGTTTCATCGCGTCGAAAAAGTCGCCCTTTAAAATTGCCTGGATCATCTTTCAAGTTCATAAGTCCACCCGATGAAAATTTCATTTTCCTTTTTTAAAGTTTCAGGCATTGCGCCGCTCAGTGCTATTTTTATAGTAGCTGCTTGCGCGCTATCTACCTTGGCTACAGCCCAAAAAGCATCCAATATTGCCGAACCCGTTGCTGCTTGGCCAACCAGGGCGGTGCGTATCCTGGTTGGCTTCCCGGGTGGTTCAACCCCTGACATGGCAGCCCGCACTTTGGCCGAGCCTTTGTCCAAAATATTGGGTCAGCCTGTCATCATTGAAAACAGGCCGGGTGCGTCGGGCAATATTGCGGCTGACCAGGTAGCCAAAGCCACCGACGACCATACGCTTGGCGTTGTGATCAATGGCAACCTGACATCCGCGCGGCTGCTCAATTCAAAACTGCCATACGATCCTGCCAAGGATTTCACGCCCATTTCGTTGCTGACTACTGCGCCGCTGGTGTTGGTAGCACCCACCAACCTGCCGTCTGGCAGTGCGTTTTTTGATGCGGCTAAAGGCGGCGGCGACAAGTGGAACTACGGCTCTGTTGGCAATGGCTCGGTCGGTCATCTGGGCATGGAGTTGCTTAAGTCCAAAGCAGGCGACCTCAAAGCCGTTCACATCCCGTACCAGGGCAACCCACAGGTTGTGACAGCCTTGCTGGGTGGGCAAATTCAAATGGCGCTGGTACCGCCCGGTATTGCGTTGCCGCAAATCCGCGCAGGCAAGCTCAAGGCCATTGGCTTGACCAGTGGCCGCAGCGCGTTGGCCACAGAGATCGCGCCTTTGGCCGATGCGGACATTCGCAATTTCAATTTAGAAGTCTGGACTGCGCTGGTGGGCCCGGCCAATTTGTCCAAAGCAGCTCTTGCCCGTCTGAATGCCGAAGTGTCAAAAATAATCCGCGATGCCGACACGCGCCAAAAGCTGTTCAACCAGGGCTGGCAGGCCGTCGGTACATCGCCTGAAGGCTTGACAAGCCGCATGAAAAGTGAAACCGCCATCATGGGCAGCATCATTACGATGCGCAACATCAAAATTGAATAGTCCAACAGTGTCTGCATCGTCCATGATTGAACTTGCACGCACCCTGCCCGTTTACGTCGTCAATGAAGCCGTCAATGAAGCCGTAAATGAAGCCGTGAATGAAGCAGTAACTGACACAGTAAATGACACCGCACCACAATACTACTGAGCGCACAACGTTCTACGAAGCAATAGGCCAACACAGCATGAGCCCGTTGTGGGAGGTGCTTCATGCGCTTGTGCCGGCTACGCCGAATACGCCATGCGTGCCTTCCCACTGGAAATACAGCGAGATTCGGCCTTACCTGATGCAGTCTGGCCAGCTCATCACCGCTGACGAAGCCGTGCGCAGGGTGCTGATTCTTGAAAATCCTGCGTTAAAAGGCCAGTCGTGCATCACACAGTCGCTGTACGCCGGGCTGCAGCTCATCATGCCGGGCGAGGTTGCGCCCAGCCACCGCCACACGCAGAGTGCGCTGCGCTTTGTAGTCGAAGGCCACGGCGCATACACCGCTGTGGATGGTGAACGATGCCAAATGAAACCAGGCGACTTCATCATCACACCGAGCTGGACTTGGCACGACCACGGGCACGGTGGTCTTCTTACTTCTCACGGGCATCGTGGTCTTCCCACTTCTCATGGGCATACCGGCAAGTTTGAGGTTGACGAGCCCGTTGTCTGGCTTGATGGCCTGGACATTCCGATGCTGAGATTCTTTGATGCAGGCTTTGCAGAAAACGGCAGCGCTGCCAGTCAGGCAGTGACCAAAGCTGAGGGCATCAACCTTCACAAATATGGCGCCAACATGCTGCCAGTACGGCACGTTGCACCGTTTGGCCAGACATCGCCAATCTTCAGCTACCCGTACGAAAAAGCGCGTGAGGCGCTACACAATCTGGAGCAACACGAAGAAGTTGATGCATGGGACGGTGTCAAGCTGCGCTACATCAACCCGGCGACAGGCGGCTCTCCGATGCCGACCATGGCAACTTTCATGCAGCGCTTGCCCGCAGGATTCAACGGCAAACCCTATCGGCAAACCGATGGCACGGTGTTCAGCGTGGTCGAAGGCCATGGCACTGTCAGCATTGAATTCAATGGCGCAAGCACTGTGTACCCGTTCAGCCCGCGCGATCATTTTGTGATTCCTTCATGGCACACTGCTACTCTGCAATCGCACGCAGGCTGTGTGCTGTTCAGTTTTTCAGACCGCCCGGTGCATCAGGCATTGGGCATACACAAAGAAGAAAGAATGTTATGACGACCTCGCCTGGTTTTGTCCTTGCCCCGCCCCCAGTCGTTTCAGTACCCGTCGTTGGCAGCACCGACCGTTATGCTGTGCGCCGCGTGTATTGCGTGGGCCGCAATTACGAAGCGCACGCCAAGGAAATGGGTTTTACCGGCCGTGAGCCGCCGTTTTTCTTTTTAAAACCTGCTGACGCTGTTGTGGTGGTAGAAGCCGGAACCACTGGCATCCTGCCCTACCCCAGCTTGACAAAAGACTTTCACCATGAAATCGAGCTGGTGGTGGCCATTGGTACCGGTGGAAAAAATATCAAGGCAGCGGACGCGCACCAGTACATTTACGGCTACGCGGTCGGCCTGGACATGACGCGCCGCGACTTGCAAGGCGAGATGAAAAAAGCCGGCCGACCCTGGTGCATTGGTAAAGCTTTTGACCATTCAGCACCGATTGGCCCCATCACTCCCGCAGCGCTTGCAGGCGATGTCAACAATGCAGAGCTGTATCTGCAAGTTGATGGCAAAGACAGGCAGCGCAGCACCGTGTCCAAGCTGATCTGGAATGTTGCCGAGACCATTGAGCACTTGTCTGCTGCCTGGGAACTGATGCCTGGCGATCTGATTTACACCGGCACACCTGAGGGTGTGGCTGCAGTTGAGTCTGGCAACACGATGGTCGGTGGTGTGGCGGGTCTGGGCACCTTGAGCATCAAGGTTGTTTGAATCGTTTTCAGCTTGTTCTGCAATACAGGAAATATCTTTGAAAACACTTGAAACTCTTGCCAGGTTCTGCGCAATTTTGGCGGGCTTGCTGCTCACCGTCATCACGCTGATGACCTGCGCCAGCCTGATAGGCCGCAACACGCTGGGCATCACGATCACTGGAGATTTTGAGCTGACGGGCGTGGCCGCAGGCGCGGCGATTGCGCTGTTCATGCCGTTTTGCCAGGTGCAGCGAGGCAACATCATTGTTGATTTTTTCTCGGCCAGATTCAGCCGCACGACCAATGAAGGTCTGGATCGTTTTGGAGCCTTGCTGTTGGCGCTTTTGTTTGCATTGTTGGCCTGGCGCACCACGCTGGGCGGCATCAATTCATGGCGCACCAATTCTGAGACTCAAATTATCGGTTTTCCTGAATGGGTGGCCTACGCCAGCATGGTGCCGCCATTCGTGTTGGCCATGCTGGTCGGGCTGCATCAGGCGGTGTTTGGTTTTGCCCAACCTGCTGGTGACCAGGCATGAGCGCTCTCACATTAACCGGCATTATTTTTGGCATCATGCTGGTGTTTATGGCGGTGCGCGTCCCGATTGCAGTTGCCATGTTCGTAGCCGGTGCCATCGGCTATGTCATGCAAACCGGTTGGGGCCCATTTTCCAGTTTCCTCAACACCCAGGCCTTTGCCCGCTTTGCCAGCTATGACCTGTCGGTGATTCCGCTGTTCATTTTGATGGGTCACTTTGCAACGCAAGGCGGCATCAGCAAGGCGCTGTTCCGGTTTGCCGCAGCTGTGATGGCGCGCTTCAAAGGTGGGCTGGCAATGGCTTCGGTGCTGGCCTGCGCGGCGTTTGGTGCGATATGCGGCTCATCGGTTGCCACCGCTGCCACCATCACCAGTGTCGCCTTGCCTGAAATGAAGCGCCATGGGTATTCAGGCCGCTTGTCAACCGGTACGCTGGCGGCTGGCGGCACACTGGGTATCCTGATTCCGCCTTCAGTTCCACTGGTGATTTACGCAATATTGACAGAGCAAAACATCGCCAAGCTGTTCGCCGCTGCCATGGTGCCTGGCTTGATTGCCATGGTCGGCTACATCATCGCCATTGCCATTTACGTACGGGTGGTGCCCGGCCAGGCACCTGATGTAGACGCTGCTGATGAAAAACTGTCTCCTGCACTGGCATTGGGTGTGTTGCCAATCGCAATGATTTTTACGCTGGTTTTTGGCGGCATTTATGGCGGCTTTTTTACGCCCACTGAGGGCGCAGCAGTGGGTGCAGCAGCCACCTTGCTGGCAGCGCTACTCAAGCGCGAACTGACCTGGGCCAAGTTCAAACAATGCTTTTACGCCACGGCGACTAGCTCCGCCATGATTTTCCTGATTTTTATAGGCGCAGACCTGATGAACTCGGCGCTGGCCTTGACACAAGTGCCAGGGCAGCTGGCTGCGCTAGTCGGCAGTTGGGGCTTGTCCCCGCTGATGGTGGTGACCGCTATTTTGCTGTTTTATGTGGTGCTGGGCGCTGTGATGGACGAGCTGTCAATGCTGCTGCTGACAATTCCGATTTTTTTTCCGATGGTCATCGCGCTTGACTTCGGCATGCCTAAAGAATCGGTAGCTTTGTGGTTTGGCATCATGGTGCTGATGACGGTTGGGTTTGGGCTGCTCGCTCCACCGGTGGGATTGAATGTTTATGTTGTCAATGCCATGGCCAAAGACGTTCCCATCAGCGAAAGCTACAAAGGCGTGATGCCTTTCCTCATCAGCGACGTGTTCCGCACGGTGCTGCTGTTGAGCTTTCCGGGCATCTCGTTGTGGCTGGTCCAGTTTGTCGGATAGCCGAGTTCGCAAAGACAGGCCAGTGAGCCCTTAGCGGGCGTTGAGCGCGTCCAGCGTTTGACGGATCAGCTCCAGCGTTTTCTGTTGCGTGAGCGTGGCCGGGCGCTGTGAGCTGGTGGCCAGGCACAGCCGCGTTTTCAGCGGGGGTGTGACGCTGCGGATGCGGTAGGCCGAGGGCCGGATCGA
>JAYUVG010000005.1:0-15430 GCA_043754255.1 Polaromonas sp.
CCCGCTGACGGTGACATGGGCACCGCATATTTACACCGACTGGGGCCGTAAAAATTTTGATTCGTGGCTGCATGCCGGGTTTGACAACTACCTGATGACACCGAACGGCCGGGTGCATCGCCTGCTGACCCGGCTGGCTGTGGACAATCTTTTTCATCCATTTCAGGCCTTCATGTTTGGCCAAAAATCACTGGCCCCGAAAATGGCCATCCTGCACGACATTCCGTTTGTGGTGTATGGGGAAAATGAAGCTGAGTACGGCAATCCGATTGGCGACACCAACAGTGCCAAGCGTGACTGGTCCTATTTCACCTCCGCCGACAAATCGAAAATCCACCTGGGCGGGACACCTATCGACAGTCTGTACAACGACTATGGCCTGGAAGAGCATGACCTGTTGCCGTATTTGCCGGCTGATCCGATACAGATTGAAAAAAAGCAGATTGAAGTTCATTACCTTGGCTATTACCTCAAGTGGCATCCGCAAAGCTGCTACTACTACGCAGTCGAGCATGGCGGCTTTGAAGCATCACCAGAGCGTACGCCAGGCACCTACAGCAAGTACAACAGCATTGACGACCGAATTGATGACTTTCACTACTACACCACCTTTACCAAGTTTGGTATTGGCCGGGCTACTTACGATGCCGCGCAGGAGATTCGCTCACGCGACATCAATCGGGATGAAGGCGTTGCACTTGTCAAACGCTATGACGGTGAATTTCCTGAACGTTTTGCAGAAGAAGTTTTTCGCTACCTGAGTATTCCGGCCAAGGACTTTCCTGTAGCGCACAAGATGTTTGAAAGCCCGGTTATGGATCGCGATTACTTTATGCGCCTGGCTGACAGCTTTCGCTCACCGCATTTGTGGAAGCTGGATGCAGGGCAATTCAAGCTCCGGCATACGGTGTTTGACGCACCCTGACTGGCATCCCGCATGGCTGGCTTGCGCATTATTCCCAGACTTGATGTCAAGGGCGAAAACCTGATCAAGGGGATTCGTCTGGAAGGTTTGCGCGTGGTGGGTGACCCGCATGCGTTCGCACTACGTTATTACGAGCAGGGTGCAGACGAAATCATCTTCATGGACATTGTGGCCAGCCTTTACCAGCGCAATAACCTGACCAGCATCATTGCCAGAGCCGCTGACCAGATTTATATTCCCATCACTGTCGGGGGCGGCATTCGCTCGCTCAATGACGTGCACACCATGCTCCGGTCAGGGGCGGACAAGGTGGCTATCAACACTGCAGCCATTGCGCGGCCAGCGTTAATTTCTGAAGTGTCCAGCCGGTTTGGCTCGCAGTGCATGGTGCTGTCAGTGGAGGCCAAACGTACTGGGCCTAACTCTTGGGAGGCCTACACAGACAATGGCCGTGAACACACCGGGCTCGATGTGGTCGACTGGGTAGAACGGGCAGTAAAGCTCGGTGCGGGTGAAGTGCTGCTAACCGCTGTTGACCAGGAAGGCACCCGCAAGGGTCTGGACATTGAACTGCTGCGTGCCGTTAACGCACGAGTGTCCGTACCAGTGATTGCAAGTGGTGGTTTCAGTGACCCGCTGGATTTAAAACGTGCCAGTGATGTGGGCACGTCTGCAGTTGCGATTGCCGATGCTCTTCATTGGCAGCGCACCACCGTTGGAGACATCAAGGCGCAGGCCCGGCAGCAAGGCCTGGAGGTTCGCTTGTGAATGGATTGACGTTGCAGTCGGTAACAGTGATCGATTACGGTATCGGCAATCTGTTGAATGTTGTGCGTGCCTTGCAGCACTGTGGTGCTGAAGTCACTGTTGTAGACAACGCGACGCAAGTCACAGAGCTGCCAGACAGACTGGTGTTGCCCGGGGTGGGTGCATTTAAAGATGGCATGCTTGAACTCAGGGCGCGGGGTTTTGATGACCTGGTCAAAAACTTTGCACAGACCGAGCGTCCATTTTTGGGAATTTGTGTGGGCGCGCAAATGCTGTTTGATGTGGGTGAGGAGTTTGGCGACCATGCCGGCCTGGGGTTGATTCCTGGTCGGGTTGTGCCTGTTCCTTCAACGGATACATCGGGCAAGTCGCACCGCATACCGCACATAGGCTGGAGCGCCCTGCAAAAGCCGATAGCCAGAAGTTCATGGAACAACACCATCCTTGAAAACATTGACCCATCAGAGCCAATGTATTTTGTGCATTCATTTGCCCCCATGCCCACCCACGAAGCGCACCGTTTGGCCGACACCTTCTACAACGGTGTGCGTATTTGTGCAGCCGTTGCAAGCGGGTCAATTTACGGCTGTCAATTTCATCCGGAGCGAAGCGCCAGGCATGGACTGGGCATTCTCTCTGCTTTTTTGGCGCTCTGACACCTATGCGCGTACTCGTGACAGGGCGAGGATCGATTGCGCAGCGCCACGCTCGCCACTTGCGCGCCTTGATTCCAAACCTTGATCTGGCTGTTGTTTCCAGCACGGGGGAAGTTGATGCGAGTTTCTTGCCTTGTACCGTTTTCAGCAACATGCAGGCAGCATTGACCTGGCAGCCAGACGCCGTTGTCATCGCCAGTATTTCCAGCAAGCATGCAGAAGAACTGCGGACTTGTCTGGCTTTAAAGCTGCCTTGTCTGGTGGAAAAACCCATTGCCATTAACAGCGAACAACTTTTGCAAATTAAAAATATTGTGCAAGAACAATCCACGCCTGCAGTTGTTGTGGGATGCAATTTGCGCTACCTGCCCGCGCTACAAAAACTTAAAAACGCACTTGGCTTGCTAGGGCAGTACAAGGTCTTACGCGCCCACCTGCAAGTCGGGCAGACGCTTTCCCAATGGCGACCCGCAAGAGACTTGAGAACAACCTACAGTGCTGATGCAGCATCAGGCGGTGGTGTGGTGTTTGATCTGGTGCATGAAATCGATGTGGCCAGGTGGTTGCTGGGGCCGCTGCAAGTCCATGCTGCCATTGGCGGCCATTTCAGTGCCTTGCCGATTCAGTCTGACGATGTACACGTGGGATTGTTAAAAACCCTTTCGGGAGCGCCGGTAGTGGTCAGTCTGGATTACGTGTCGCAGCGGGTTGTGCGCAACTATGCCATCGTCACGGATTCAGGTACTTTTTTAATTGACATCGTCGGTAAAAGCATTGTTTTGCACACCGATAAAGCCTCTCAGGTTGTGACTGAAGTCGCCGATGATTTCGACATTCAAAAAACCTATGCCGCGCAAATGGCAGACTGGCTGGCAGCTATTGCTGATCCATCACATCAGGTGCTGTCACCTCTGGCCGAAGGCATCAAAACTGCTGAACTGATGCTGGACATGAAAAAAGCTGCATCATGAATATCATCACCATCTGCGCCCGTGGTGGCTCTGTCGGTGTGCCAGGCAAAAACATCCGCAACCTGTGCGGCAAGCCCTTGATCGGCTGGACGATTGAGCAGGCTTTTGCCTCCAAAATCACTGACCAGGTATTCGTGTCTACCGACAGCGAAGACATCGCGCGTGTAGCGCGCAGTTATGGTGCGCAGGTTCCATTTCTGCGTCCAGCTGAACTTGCTACTTCCACGGCGGGCAAGCTGCCAGTCATTGAGCATCTGGTTCATTGGGTGGAAGCCCACCATGGCTCTGTCAGCACCATCGTTGACCTGGACCCGACATCACCGCTGCGTGATACGGCTGATATTCAAGCCTGTTTCAGCATGCTTGATGCAGATACTGATGTGGTCATTACTGGCTATGAGGCAGACAAAAATCCGTACTTCAACATGGTCGAGCTCAAAAGCAATGGTTTTTATGAGCGGGTGTGTTTGCCTGACAAAGAAGTATTGGGCAGGCAAGCGGCTCCCAAAGTGTTTGCCATGAACGCGTCCATTTATGCATGGCATCGCCATAGCCTGTCGTCATCGCTTTGGGATTCACCCAAAATCAGGCTGCATGTCATGCCGCGTGAACGCTCGATTGATATCGACCATGACATTGACTTTGCACTGGTGGCGTTGCTGATGAAAAAGAAAGGCTTTGCATGACGACTGATACGCAAGTGGTTCAGGACGCTTTTTCCCTGAGCGGCAAAGTGGTGGTGTTGACTGGCGCTGCGGGAATTATTGGCTCGCAGGTGGTGAAAGCTTTTGTTGAAGCGGGAGCCAGAGTTTTTGCCATCGACCGAAACGCGGCTTTGCTGGAAGACAAGCTGGGTTCTGCGCATGAGTCCCTTATCACTTGCGTAGCTGATGTCGCCAGCCGGGAATCTGTTGTCGCTGCCCATGCCTTGCTGGTTTCGCGCTGGGCCCAAGCCGATGCGCTGCTGAACAATGCAGCTACCAAGTCTGAAAACTTTTTTGAGCCCTTTGAAACCTTTGCGGTTGAAGAGTGGAACGAAGTGATGGCTGTCAATTTGACCGGGGCCATGCTGTGTGCTCAAGTATTTGGCAGCCCTATGGCCCAACGTGGGCGCGGCAGCATCGTGAACACTCTGTCTATTTATGGCATCGTTGCACCTGACCAGCGCATCTATGAGGGCTCTGAATACCTGGGCCGTGCCATCAACACACCGGCTATTTATGCGGCCAGCAAGGCCGGGCTGTGGGGACTGACCAAATACCTGGCTGCTTATTGGGGGCACAAGGGAGTGCGCGTGAACGCTGTCACTCCGGGTGGTGTGTTCAGCGGCCAAAACGACACCTTTGTTGAAAATTATTCGCGCCGCGTACCACTGGGGCGTATGGCTCAAACAGACGATATGGTCAACGCCATGCGCTACCTGAGCAGTGATGCCGCGAAATACATCACCGGACACAATTTGGTGGTGGATGGCGGGTGGACGGCATGGTGAGCAGCATGGTGAGCGGCTTGCCTGTCTTTGTCATTGCCGAGGCGGGCGTTAACCACAACGGCAATATCGCCATCGCTCTGCAACTGTGTGATGCAGCTAAAAATGCAGGCGCTGATGCTGTCAAGTTCCAGACGTTTCGCGCTGAAGATCTGGTGGTTCGCGGTGCTCCGACTGCGGAGTATCAAGCGCGCCAAACGGGTGAACAAGATCAGTTTGCAATGCTTAAAAAACTGGAGCTGTCTGAAGCGCAGCACCTGCAGATCAAGGCTCATTGCGATGCAATTGGCATTGAGTTTTTCTCCACACCGTTTTCATGCAGTGCGGTGGACATGCTGGTCAAGCTGGGCGTCAAGCGACTGAAGCTTTCATCTGGCGAGCTGACGCACCGGGCGCTGGTGGAACATGCTGCGGCCAGCCAGTTGCCACTGCTGATGTCCACCGGTATGGGCACCATGGAAGAAATCGGGGAGGCGCTGTCCTGGGCAAAGGCAGCGCGCGGGCATTTGCACAATGTTGTGGTGCTGCACTGCACGTCGGCCTATCCAGCGCCAGACAACACACTGAACCTGCTTGCCATGAGAAGTATGGCGCGGGATTTGGCTATCGCCACCGGTTATTCAGACCACAGCCTGGGAATTGAGGCGCCACTGGCCGCTGTTGCACTTGGTGCAAGCGTGATTGAAAAGCACCTGACGCTTGACCAGAAAATGTCGGGCCCGGATCACAGCGCGTCGCTTGAACCCAAAGAATTTGCGCGGATGGTTCAAGGCATTCGACGCGTCAGCGCCATGCTGGGCAATGGTGTCAAAGCGCCTTTGCCGGAAGAGCTTGACACCGCCCGCGTGGCCAGGCGTAGCGTAGTTGCAGCAGTTGACATTGCTGCGGGCTCTGTCATCACTGCTGAAATGCTGATCTGCCGCCGCCCAGCAACCGGCATTGCACCGCGCGATTTACAAAATGTTATTGGTCAGTCTGCAGGTGTGGCGATTGCGGCTGGGTCCGTTTTGCAATGGGATCAATTGCGCCCATCCCACCCATGAACGCTCAGGCAATCCCCTTGCGGAAAATAATTTACCTGAGCGGCACGCGTGCAGACTTTGGCTTGATGCAGTCGTCGCTCGTCATGCTCGCGAAGGTGGCTGATGTCAGCATCGCAGTCACTGGCATGCACCTGGCGCCAGGTTTTGGCCAGACGATCAATGACATTCGCGCAGCGGGTTTGCGGATTTGTGGTCAAGTTCCCATTGACGTGACAACCCGTACAGCACACAGCATGTCTGCAAGCATCGGTGAGTGCCTGATTGGCATGACATCGCTTTTGCAGCGTGAGCAGCCTGATATTTTGGTGCTGCTTGGCGATCGCGGAGAAATGCTGGCAGGTGCGATTGCCGCTTTGCATCTGGGCATCGTTTGCGCACATATTCATGGCGGCGAGCGTTCGGGCACGGTGGATGAGCCTGTCAGGCATGCCATCAGCAAACTGAGCCACTACCACCTGGTAGCAACAGTTGAGTCAAAAAATCGCCTGGAGCGTATGGGTGAGCATGCCGATGCCATACACGTGACAGGTGCACCTGGTCTGGATGGTCTGCTGGATATGGCTGATGTGTCAGGGATAGACGGTATTAGCGCCCTGAACCTGCCTCTGGATCATCCGTTTATCCTGGCGATTTTTCACCCCGTTGTACAGCAGGCCGACGATGCTTATCGGCAAACGTCCAGCCTGTTGCTGGCTCTGAACAAAACCGGTTTACCTGTTATCTGGCTGGAGCCAAATTCAGATGCGGGTTCAGTCGAAGTCCTGAAAGCGCTGAATGATTTTGGCTTGCCGGCTGGGTCGATTCGCCTTCAGCACATGCAGAGGAAAAGTTTTGCCATTGCCATGAAGCAATGCGCCATCATGGTGGGTAACTCATCCGCCGGGATCATAGAAGCAGCTTCGTTTTCAACACCGGTTGTCAATGTGGGTGACAGGCAGCGGTTGCGCGAAAGAAGTGGCAATGTTGTGGATGTCACGCCTGATGCTGATGCCGTTTATGCGGCTATTGCAGCAAGCTTGCAAGCCGGAAAAGTACCGTGTGACAATGCGTACGGCGACGCCAGGGCGGGGCCACGGATTACCAGCTGCTTGACAACACTTTCGATAGATCGCGGTGTTTTAAACAAGTCAAATAGTTATTGAACACATCGTTAGCAAAAACCCCCTTCTATCTTTTTAAATGAGTTCTTTAACGCCTTTTATCGCCAGCGCACCTTTGTTGATATTTGGGGCAGGGGGTCATGGGCGGGTGCTGGTCGATGCAGCGCTTGTTGCCCAGCATTGGAAACTGATAGTAGTGTCTGACCGCCAACTTCCTGAAAATCAAAACGAGCTGTTGCCAGGCATCCGGTTGCTGGCGGCAGATGATGCGCTCAAGCTTGATCCTTCGGTTCATATCGCTATTGGAAACAACCAGTTCAGGCAAAAAGAAGCTGCTGCATGGGGCTATGTGCGGTTGGTATCGGTTATTCATCCGGCAGCCGTGGTGTCAGTTTTCAGTAGTGTTCAGGCCGGCTGTTTTGTCGCTGCTAGCGCGATTGTTGGCCCGTTGGCGCTGCTGGGCATGGGCGTTATCGTCAACCATGGTGCTGTGGTTGATCATGATGTAGAAGTGGGTGCGTTTTCACACATTGCTCCAAACGCAAGCCTGGGTGGGCATGTCAAACTCGGCCAGCGCGTGCTCATTGGCAGTGGTGCAGTGGTGCTGCCCTTCATCGTGATTGCTGATGATGTGACCGTTGGAGCTGGTTCTGTGGTGACCAGCGATCTTTTGGAATCTGGTTCTTATGCCGGCATTCCAGCTAGGAAAATTCTATGACTCCCGGTGAACTTCAACTGCTGTGCGTCAAGCCAGCGGTGACCCTGCACGATGCGCTGCTGCGCATGGATCAGATGGCGCGCGGTATTTTGCTGGTGCTTGGAATTCAAGGCGAACTGGTTCGCACCGTGACCGATGGCGATTTGCGCCGGGCTATTTTGAAAGGTGTTGGCGACACAGCATTGTTAGGTACATTGCCGGAAGCGCACCCAATCGCTGTAGATGAAGCTGCTGATGCTGCCGATGTTTTGCGCATCATGGATGCACATCAGATTGACCATGTTCCAGTGCTTGATGCCCAGAACAAACCTGTTGATATTATTTTTCGCCGTGAGTTGTCGCAGCGCATCTGGTTGTCCTCCCCGCATCTGGGAAATGAGGAAACGGCTTTTGTTGAAGAGGCATTTAAAACCAACTGGATCGCACCGCTGGGGCCCCATGTCAATGCTTTTGAGGCAGAGCTGGCAAGCCATGTGGGTGTCGGGTATGCAGCAGCAGTCAGTTCAGGTACAGCAGCCATTCACCTGGGTTTGGTGCTGTTGGGCGTCAAGCCGGGTGATACGGTATTTTGTTCGTCGCTGACTTTTGTTGGCAGCTGTAACCCGATCTTGTATTGCGGCGCCCGACCTGTTTTTATTGACTCCGAGCCTGCTACCTGGAACATGTCGCCAGCGGCTCTTGAACAGGCATTTGTCTGGGCCAGGCGTGAAAACCGGATGCCCACTTGCGTGATTCTTGTCAATTTATATGGCCAAAGCGCAGATATGGATGCGCTGCTGCCGATTTGTGAGCGTTATGGCGTGCCTGTTCTCGAAGATGCTGCCGAGTCGCTGGGAGCCAGCTACAAAGGCAAATCGAGTGGTGCGTTTGGGCGCGTTGCCGTTTACTCCTTCAACGGGAACAAGATCATCACCACATCAGGTGGCGGCATGCTGATGGCAGACGATCCCGATCTGGTTTTACGGGCTCGCAAGTTGGCCACGCAGGCCCGCGAGCCTGCAGCCCATTACGAGCATGTTGAAATGGGTTTTAACTACCGCATGAGCAATGTACTTGCGGGGATAGGCAGAGGCCAACTGCGGGTGCTGACGCAGCGTGTTGCCCAGCGCAGGCGTGTATTTGACCGCTACAGGCAAGCACTGGCAGACCTGCATCAAATTCATTGGATGCCCGAGCCTGCTGGCTATCACTCCACCCGGTGGCTGACCTGTTTCACACTTGCCGGGCCGCATGCTGCGCAGCAGTGCTCTCAAGTCATGAAATCCCTGGAGCGTCATCTGATTGAAGCCCGTCCCGTCTGGAAACCCATGCACATGCAGCCCTTGTTCAGGGATGCACCATTTTTCAGGCACAGTGCAGGGCTTGATGTGTCAGCACACCTGTTTCAATCAGGAATCTGCTTGCCATCAGGCTCCAATCTCAGTGAGTCTGAGCAGGACAGGGTTATCGAAAATTTGCGTCACATAATAACAAGGGCTGAGGAGCAACATGAGATTGCGTAAGGAATTTTTATATTTCTGGTTGATAGACCTGTTGCTGGTCTGCCTGGCCTGGTGGTTGGCTTTTTGGCTACGCTTTAATTTTGAGATTCCTGCAGATTTTGAAACCATTGCATGGCAAAGCGCTGCCTGGATGTTTCTTAGCTTCACTGTCGGTCTGGCTGTCGCCAGGGTTTACCGGCAGGTGTGGCGCTATATCGGGTTGCCTGAGCTGCTCCAGCTCGGCCGGGGTGTACTCATTGCTGGTGCCTTGTCTGCTGCTGTAATTTTGATGTTGCGCGTACCGTTTTTTCCGCGCTCCGTGTTGTTGATTCACCCCTTGTTGGTGCTGGTGTTGTTGGGTGCTGCACGGGCTGCCTGGCGCACTTTCCATGAGTATTCTGTGCCTGGTGACGGCTCCAAAGCATTGCTGATTGTCGGTTCACTTAAAGATGCCGCGAGTGCCATGCGCGCTTTGAAAGGTTCTACACAATGGCATTGCGTCGGCATCGCGTCGCCGCTAGCGGCAGAACAGGGCACTTACTTGAATCAGATCCCCGTTCTTGGCTTGCCCAGTGCGGTCGTTGACATCTCAAGATCTACTGGGGCCAAGACAGCATTGATTGCCAGCCCGCCTGGCTCCAGCGACCGCCGCGACGTGTTGCTGCAGTCTACTCAGGCCGGGTTGACGCTGCTGACCATGCCGCGCCCTGACGAATGGTTGCAAACCGACGGCAGCAGCCCCCGAAAAATTGAACTGGAAGACCTGCTGGGCAGGCAGGCAGTTCAGCTGAATGTGCAGGGTTTGGCGTCGCTTTTTTCAGGCAAAACCGTATTTGTGTCTGGCGCGGGTGGCTCTATCGGCTCTGAGTTGTGCCGCCAGATAGCCCGTTTGGGTGTGGCGCGTCTGGTGTGTGTTGATTCATCTGAAATTGCGGTTTACAAACTTGAGCAGGAGTTGAAAGAAGCGCACCCGCAAATGCAGGGGCTGTACTACACCGCCAATGTGCGCGAAATGGATCGGCTGCGCGCCATTGCCATGCAGTACAAGCCGGCAGTTTTTTTTCATGCTGCTGCTTACAAGCATGTTCCGCTGATGGAATCGCACAACGAAATTGAAGCGGTACGCACCAATATTTTGGGTACGCTGCACGCAGCCCGTGTTGCCGGCGAATGCGGGGCGCAAAAGTTTGTGCTGATCTCAACCGACAAGGCCGTCAACCCCACCAACATCATGGGCGCAACCAAGCGTATGGCCGAACTGGTGGTGCAAAGCGTAGCGATTGAACATCCGGCTACGGCTTATGTGTCGGTGCGCTTTGGCAACGTGCTGGGCTCCAGCGGCTCGGTGGTGCCGCTTTTTACCGAGCAGATTGCCAAAGGCGGGCCAATTACCGTCACGCACCCTGACATCGTGCGCTATTTCATGACCATTCCAGAAGCTGCACGCCTGGTGTTGCAAGCCGGACTGATGGGCAGCTCGGGCCAGATTTATGTGCTGGACATGGGCGAGCCGATGAAAATCGCTGATCTGGCTCGCATGATGGTGCGCCTGTCAGGCAAAACAGAACAGGAAGTTCCGTTGTTATTCACCGGCCTGCGCCCGGGTGAAAAGCTGTTTGAAGAGTTGCTGGCAGATGACGAAACGACCGAACCGACCCAGCACCCAAAACTACGGGTGGCCAAATCATCGGGTCAGCAGGCAGTGGCTATTCATGCTGTGACACAGTGGATTGAACAAGCTGGGCCATCGCCTGATCGCCGCGAAGTGCGGGCCTGGTTGTGCGGCCACTTGCCTGAATACACCGCACAAAATTAACAGCCCAAAGCTACAGGGCTATGCCAGTTCGCTCCAGAATATCGCTGACCAGCTCCAGCCGTACCAACGGGTTGTCCAGCTCCATCAGGCGCTGCTTTAATTCCGTTGGCAGAGGCAAAAGCTCACACCAGCGGTTGGCCACCCAGCCGCAGTCGTCCAGCCGGTAGGGCGGCATCAACGGCATCTGGTCATCAGGAATGCTGCGCTGTTGCAGGCTTTTGATCAGCTTGCCAAGAGCATTGGCGCAGGGTTTCAAATCGTCCGGTACTGCCACTGCCATGTCGTCGTCTATACGCTGCACATCAGCAATCCACAGGCCATGTTTCAGTTTGTCCTGGCGGCTGATTTTGAAGCGCTGTGCACCCATGCAGCGGATCATCATCAAGCCCGCCTGCGGTGATGAAAACTCGGTGATGGTAGCCAGTGTGCCGATGCTGCAAAACTCCTCTTGCGCAAAACCACCTCCAGCTGGCTTGCCTGTGTCGGCTTTGCGTACCTCAGAGCCAGTCGTCAAAGACACCACACCAAATGGCGCGCCGTTCTTGTGGCATTTGCCAATCATGTCCAGATAGCGCACCTCAAAAATCCGCAGTGGCAACAGGCCGCCAGGAAAAAACACACTGCCCAATGGGAAAAGCGGAAGATTGAAAAGTTTGAGCGTGTCAGGCATAAAATAATTAATTTCGCCTTCTACCCGAATAAAGTAAAGGGCAAGACGCTACTGTTTTAAGAGCATAGATGGTCTGAAGTATTCTGTCTGCTTCTATTCAAAATAGGATGCAAGCTGCATTTTCTTCCTTCAAAACCAACCATCCCGGCCTGGAAACACAGCGCTTCAAACCTGACGTTACCAGCTTTGCGCATGTTGTTGATATAGCTGCTGTGGTAGCCCTGCATACAATGCGTACAGGAGCAAACAATGAGCATTAAAAGTGATAAGTGGATACGCCACATGGCAAAAACGACTGGCATGATTGAGCCGTTTGAGCCTGGTCAGATCCGTCAGGCCGACGGCAAAAAAATCATCAGTTATGGCACTTCAAGCTACGGCTATGACATTCGCTGCGCACCAGAATTCAAGGTATTTACCAACATTCACAGCACAGTGGTTGACCCCAAGAATTTTGACGAAAAGAGCTTTGTTGATTTTCAGGGCGACAGCTGCATCATTCCGCCCAACAGTTTTGCTTTGGCCCGCACGCTGGAATACTTTCGCATCCCGCGCAATGTTTTGACCATTTGTTTGGGCAAAAGCACTTATGCGCGGTGCGGCATCATTGTCAATGTCACTCCCTTCGAACCCGAATGGGAGGGCTACGTCACGCTGGAGTTTTCAAACACCACACCGCTGCCCGCCAAAATTTACGCAGGCGAAGGATGCGCTCAGGTGCTGTTTTTTGAGAGCGACAAAGACGATGTGTGTGAGGTGTCGTACAAGGATCGGGGCGGCAAATACCAGGGCCAGGTTGGTGTCACACTGCCCAAGGCCTAGGCTCTTGGGACAAAGCCTTGCAAACATGAATTGGTTGTCGAAGCTTCAGCGTATTTACCAGCCTGCGAGCCCGCTGTTTTGGCTCATGCTGATGCTTAATCTGCTGTCGTTTGCACTCAGCTGGATCGTCCAAAACCGCGTTCTCAATGCTTTTGGCATGGTGCTTGTGGGCACTTTTGCGTTGGTCAATGCAATGTTGGGGATGTGGTTGATGTGGCGCCTGATGCAAACAAAACCACCTGCAAAGGCGAATGAAAAATAGTTCAGTTCAGGGTTCCAGCGCCCAGTGCAACGTCGGTTTTGGCGGTTAACGTACAACTTATAGCGACGTGCAGGCCACGCACTGTTTCTTCGAGCGGCATGCACGGCAACCCCTGACCAGGCAAGTAAGGCACATGCACAAAGCCGCCTCGTGACTTGAAGCCTTTCTGATGGTTTTTTAACAAATGCATCAGCAAATAAAAAACCTGGTTACACACAAAAGTTCCGGCTGTTTGCGACACCTGTGCGTCAATGCCTGAGCTTGTCAATGCCGATAGCATGGACTTGATTGGCAATGTTGTGAAGTAAGCATCGGGGCCAGACTTTACGATGGGCTTGTCAACAGGTTGAGCGCCCGTGTTGTCTGCAATGCGCGCATCTGTTACGTTGATGGCGATGCGCTCCAGCGACAAGCCAGCTCTGCCGCCAGCCAGGCCCACGCACAGCACCAGTATGGGTTGGTGCTTGTGCAGCAGTGCATCCAGTGATTTGCGCGATGCAGAAAATTCAGTTGGCAGCTGGGCGGCCACCACTTCATGGCCCTCGATGACCTGCCCTTGCAATGCCTCAACCGCCAGCCAGCTGGGATTGAGAAGGTCGCCACCAAACGCATCAAAACCTGTCAGCAACACAGGGCGTGGAGGATTTTTCAAACCGGGTTTGGGCATGTCGCCATTGTGTTCGAATGCCGCTTAAACTATTTGTTGCTTACTACCGCGCCGGATTTGCTGTCGAATTTTAAAAT
Organism: Polaromonas sp.; assembly: GCA_043754255.1. Lineage (GTDB taxonomy): Bacteria > Pseudomonadota > Gammaproteobacteria > Burkholderiales > Burkholderiaceae_C > Polaromonas. The sequence continues at coordinate 13,466 of JAYUVG010000005.1, forward strand.
GCGCACGCCGCCGTTTTGCCCCGGAAATGTATTAAAAACCGCGCGTACCAGGTACGGAACCAGGGTTACGACATCTTCGTTGTCGCCTTCATACACCGCACGCGCTTCAAACACAGCGCGGGGCTTGCCTGCTGCGCTGCCATGCGAGTCCAGTAACCTCAAGCGCACATTGCTGACCTGTACCGCGCGCGATACTGTTCGGTCGCCCACATAGCGTTGACCGAACGGGTCGGGTGCCCAAAAACCACCGTAAACATTGCCCGCCGCATCTCGCACAGGTGGGTGATAAACATATTGGTCTCGGTAAATGGGCTCGCGAAACTGTTTGTTGCGGGTGCTGGTGCCCACGATGACATCGACTTGAATTCGGCCCACTTGAGCAGACGGCGCGCGCCGCAATCCCAGTTTTTCAAGCTCCATTTGAACTTTGCTTTCGTAGGATTGCTGCTCCAGATCATTGAGTGCATCCACTAGCCTGATGAAACTGAAGGTTGCTCCTGCGGTGTCAGCAGGCCACTGGTTGAAGCTGGTAACTTTTGCAGTGATAGAGCTGGCGCAACCGGCTAAAAACGCTGCCACGGTCAAAAATACAATCTTGAGCAGTATTTTTTGCAGGTTTTTGTTCATGAGTTTTTGACACTCAAAATGCAGATTTGTTCAATGCTTGTCCTGGCCTCAAGTAAAGTCGGCTTTTCGGCTGACAATTGGCAGCTACAACCTTTGAAGTTAACAGGAGACCCTCATGAAATGGGAAGGCAACCGCGAGTCAGACAACGTTGAAGACCGGCGCACAAACGGCGGTTCTGGCGGCGGCTCAGGTGGCGGTTTGGGCGGCCTGCTCGGTGGCCGCGGCATTGGCGTTGGCACGATCGTCATTGCGCTATTGGGCGGCTGGATATTTGGCATCAACCCACTGACAATTCTCGGCATGTTAAGCGGCGAGGGCGCGCCGACGGCGCAAGTTGTTCAGCAAAGCGGCTCTGCCCAACGCCCGCCCGTTGATGACCGCCTGGGTAAATTTGTCAGCACCGTGCTGGCCGATACCGAAGATGTCTGGAAGCAAGTTTTTGCGAAAGGCGGCGCAACCTACAAAGAGCCGCGGCTGGTGTTGTTTCGCGGGCAAACCGGCACCGGCGGCTGCGGAGCCGGGCAGTCTGCCATGGGGCCGTTTTATTGCCCGGCTGACCAGAAGGTTTATATCGACCTGGCTTTTTATGAAACCCTGACCAAGCGCTTGGGCGCTCCTGGCGACTTTGCCCAGGCCTATGTGATTGCGCATGAAGTTGGCCACCACGTGCAAAACCTGCTGGGCATCAGCGGCAAGATGGAGCAGATGCGGGGCCGCGTCAGCAAAACCGAGTACAACGCCCTCAGTGTGCGGCTGGAACTGCAAGCCGATTGTTTTGCCGGTGTCTGGGCGCATCATGCGCAGAACCAGCGGCAGATATTGCAGCAGGGCGATATTGAAGAGGCCATGAATGCAGCTGCCAAAATCGGCGACGATGCGCTGGCCCGCGTCAGCGGCGGAGCGGTCGTTCCAGACAGCTTTACCCATGGCAGCAGCGCCCAGCGGCAACGGTGGTTTGACATTGGTTTGAAGAACGGCAGCGTCAAGGCGTGCGACACGTTTTCGGCCAAAAATGTTTGAGGACTTCAAAGTTGCCTAAAAACGGCCGTTTCGAGTGCCAATTAGCCCTCTAGCCCACGTAAAGTGCGCGCAAGCAGCTATTAAATTAATAGCAAAAAAATCTGCATGCGATATTGCTGACGTTTGCATTTGACCGGCTGGCCAGAGCCAATTGGCCACCATGCAGCCAAATTGCCCGTGATGCGACAATACAAAGCTACATGACATCAAATTTTTCCAACCTTTCGCTAGCTCCGCAGCTGGCCAAAGCCGTGGCCGAGATGGGCTACGAAACCATGACACCCATTCAGGAGCAGGCCATCCCGGTAGTGCTTGAA
>JAYUVG010000006.1:0-12930 GCA_043754255.1 Polaromonas sp.
GCGTGAGCACAGCCACACGCTGCGCATGTTGGCATCGCCCTCACGCCAGGCATACAGCATCGCAGCCACGGCCACATTGGCCACCAGGGCCAGCAGACCGATGCTGCCCATGGTGAAGGCTTCGGGTGTAGCGCCCTGATTGAACATCCAGGCCGCTCGGCCCATGACAAACAGCCCGAAAGCGATCATGCATGCGCCTTTGAGCAAGGCGGCACGAGCGCGCAACATTGCGCCTGCGGAAAGTACAGCCAGCGACACGCCGTAGTTGGCAGCATCGCCAAAAAAATCAATGGCATCGGCCAGCAGGGACACCGAACCTGACTTGAAACCCGCACCAATTTCCACGGCAAACATCGCGAAATTGATGACCAGCGCAGCCCACAAAATTTTGCGGTAGCGCGGGCTGCTGGCGTTGTTATTGTTGTGCGAGTGTCCGCATTCGGCTGACATGGTTTTGCTCCGGTTTTTTTGATTCAATGGCATGATTGGAAACCTTTAACCCACTTTAAGGTCAAGCATGGCTGATTTATACCCCTACGCAACCGCAGGTTACAAGATAGGCGAAGCGGCCACACGCAGTGGTGTGTCGGCCGCCAACATCCGGTTTTATGAAAAAGACCAACTGCTTAAGGCCCAAGCCAGAAGCGACAACAGCTACCGAATGTACAGCGATGGCGACATTCACCGCCTGCGATTTATCCGCGCTTGCCGGGCGCTTGATATGTCGCTCGATGAAGTGCGCACGCTGCTAAAACTAGACCTGAACCGCAAGGCCGACTGTGCCACCGCACGAGGTGCGCTGGACGAACACCTGACGCATGTGCGCGAACGGCTTACTGAGTTGAAGACGCTTGAAAAAGACCTAAAAGCCCTGCGTGGCAGGTGTGATGGGCTGGACACCACCTGCCACATCATTGAGGCGCTGCACGAGCGGGCCAACGCGATGCCTAAAGCAATGCCCACTGCAACACGCAAGCGCCATGTCTAACCCTTTGTATTCATCCTTGATTCCAGCTCCGGAGGCGGCAACGAGGATGAGCAACCCGTCGCGACAAGACCCGCCGACAGGGCAACAGCCAAGTGCAGGCGCATCATTTCACCTCAAAACGAGCGGTAGTCGCCGCCTTGCCAACGAGTGTGACCAACGCAATACCTTTGGTGCCCTTGGCGACGTTGAAAGCGCCTTTGGCCTCCAGCTTGTCGCCCGCCACAGTCAGGTCAGCTTCGGTTTTTTTTGTGCCGTTGAGCAGGGTGACCTTGGCTTTTGCACCATCCAGCTTTACTGCTTTTCCGTGGTCAGTGATGTAGATTTGGATGCTGTCTGGCTTGAGCACGATTTCCATATCGCCGACTTTGGTTTCCACCGCGACACCGTCAAATTTTGGTTTGAGGTCGTGTCCGCTGCCTGCCAGTGTGGCGCTTGCGGCAAATGCCATTAAAAGTACAACCGATGCGGCGCGAAGATTAAAAATTTTACGCATGATAAAAATACCTTTCAAGATTAAAGAAAACTAACACGAACTAACGAAAAACGAGTGGGTTTGCCCCCATCCCAGCCTTACGTGTCACCGCGAGACGCGGCAACCCTTTGGCCTGTCGAAGTCCGCGCAAGCGAACTTGGACAGGCCGCAGCCCCAGCGGGGGAAGGAGCAAGACAAAGTTTCCTCCCAAAGGGGAAGGCATAAGATTTAAAAACTTTCATGATCCGACTCTGCCACCAGCCGCTCAATCGGCTTGCGGCCAAACAGAGCCACCATGGCGGGGGTTAAAAATGAATCAAGCAAAGTGGATGTCAGCAATCCTGAAAAAATCACCACTGCCACTGGGTGCAAGATTTCTGTACCTGGCATCTCGGCTTCAAACAGCAGCGGCGACAGCGCCAAGGCTGCAACCAGTGCCGTCATCAGCACCGGCGTCAGGCGCTCCAGTGATCCGCGCAGCAACATTTTGGTATTGAAGTCTTCGCCCTCAAACGCACAGAGGTTGATGTAATGTGACACCTTCAAAATACCATTGCGAATGGCGATGCCTGCCAAGGTAATAAAGCCAACCAGTGCCGCAATACTCAAAGGCTGACCTGATATCCACAAGCCAATGACCGCACCAACCAATGCCAGAGGAATATTGGCCATGATGATGCTGGCCAGTACGGCTGAGCGGTAGCGTGAATACAAGATTAAAAAAACCAGCGCAATTGAGCCAAGTGACAGCAGGCCAATAAGGCGTGATGATTCCTCTTGTGCCTTGAACTGCCCACCCAGCGTGATGAAATAACCTTCGGGCAGTTTTGCCTCAGCTATGGCAGCACGCATGTCAACAATCACATCACTCAGTGCGCGGCCCTGCGCATTGGCTGACAGCACAATGCGCCTGCGACCATCGTCGCGGCTGATCTGGTTTGGGCCATCTGCTTCTTCAACTGCTGCCAATTGGCTTAACGGTACGCGGCCACCCGGCGTGTCGATCATCATGTTTTGCAAACCTTCAATGCCGCGCGATGATTCAGGCAAGCGCAGCACCAGATTAAAGCGGCGGCTACCCTCAACCACTTCGGTGATTCGCTCGCCGTCAATCAGAGTTTGCAATTCTTGCAGTAATTTGGCAGGCGGTATGCCCAGTCCCAATGCTTTGTCGTAGTTGACCTGCACCTTGATTTGCGGCGTCAGCACCTGCTTTTCAACCTCCAGATCCACCACACCTGCAATGGTGCTGAGCCGCTGCCGCAGGCTTTCAGCTTGCCCACGCAATGCGTCCAGGTCGTCGCCATAAACTTTAATGGCGATTTGCGCGCGCACACCCGTCAGCATGTGGTCAATGCGGTGGCTGATGGGCTGACCCAGGCCAATAGCAGCGGGCAGCGTTGCCAGGCGGTTTCTCATATCGGCGTAAATTTGCTCCACGCTGCGGTCACTGCGCTTGAGTTTGATGTCGAGCTCTGACACATGCACGCCCTCCGCGTGCTCGTCCAGTTCAGCCCGGCCCGAGCGGCGGCCCACGTGCTCTGCTTCTGGCATGCCACCCAGAGCTTTTTCAGCAATAGCGCCAATGCGTACTGATTCAGCCAGTGTGGTGCCGGGGTTCAGCCGCAAGCCTACCAGCGCCACGCCTTCATTGAACGGTGGCAAAAACGTGGTCGGGAAAAACGGCACTGCTGCTATGGCTAGCACCGCCGCCAGCGCGCCAGCACCCACCCACGCTTTGGGGTAGTTCAGCACTTTTTGCAGCAGCACTGCGTAGCGCGTCTTCAGCCAGATTTGTGCCTTGGTGTCGCCGTGATCCAGACTTTTCATTTGTGGCAACAGGTAGTACGCCATCACTGGCGTGACAGTCACTGACACCACCATCGACGCCAGCATCGCCACAATGTAGGCAATAGCCAATGGCTGCATCAAGCGGCCTTCAATGCCGGGCAAAAAGAACAGCGGCACCAGCACCAGCACCACAATCACCGTTGCAATCACAATGCCTGAACGCACTTCAAGCGTGGCCTTGGCGATCAGCTCAAGTGGCTTCATTCGCTTTTCGGGCTCTAACATGCGATCAGCTTTCAAACGCCGCAGCACATTTTCAACACCCACCACCGCATCATCGACCAGCTCGCCGATGGCAATCGTCAGCCCGCCCAGGGTCATGGTGTTGATGGACAGCCCCAGGTATTTAAAAACCAGCACTGTGACCATGAATGAAATCGGTATTGCCACCAGCGATATGAGCGTGGTGCGCACATTGGCCAAAAAGAAATACAGCACCACCGCCACCACGGCAAAAGCCAGCATGAGTTTGCTTTTCAGGTTGTTAACCGACGACTCGATAAAGTTGGCCTGACGCATCGTAACCTGGGCTTCTCCCATGCCTGGAGGCTGGCCTTTTCTAAGCTCTACCAGCGCTGCTTCAACCTGGCGGGTCAGCTTGACGGTGTCGGCATCAGGCTGCTTTTGAATGCCCAAAATGACTGCAGGTTGGCCATTTAAACCTGCATCACCACGTTTGATGGCGGCTGCAAATTTGACATCGGCAATCTGGCTAAGCTGTATCGGCTTGCCATTTTGAAACGCTACCGGCAGGCGCTGCAAGTCCTCAATCCGCGTGGTGCGGCCAATGTTGCGAATCAGGTATTCGCGTGAATTGAGCTCCAAAAAACCGCCGCTGGTGTTGCTTGAAAAGCCTTTCAACGCGCCTGCAACAGACTCCAAAGTGATCCCGAGTGCTGCCATGCGTGCTGTATCTGGCTGCACTTGATACTGCCGCACCTCGCCGCCAATCGGCACCACTTGCGCGACACCGGGGATGGTCAGCAAGCGGGTACGCATCACAAAATCAGCATATTCCCGCACCGCCGTCGGGCTGATTTTGGCGGTGTCAATTGGCAATGCCAGCAACATGATTTCACCCATGATGGAACTGATAGGCCCCATACCGACATGCTCAATGCCGCGTGGCAACTGTTCGCGCACCAGTTGCAGACGCTCGCTTACCATTTGCCGGGCGCGATAAATGTCGGTGCTCCAGTCAAAGGTGACGTACACAAAAGACAAACCCACACTGGACACACTGCGAATGCTCTCCACACCCGGTATGCCGCCCATGGCTACTTCCAGCCGGGCAGTGATTTGCTGCTCGACTTCTTCCGGGGCCATGCCGCCAGCTTCAACTTGCACGGTCACGGTGGGTTTGTTTAAATCTGGAAAAACGTCCACCGGCATGGTGGTCAGCGTGGTTGCGCCAGCTATCAGCAAAACAACGGCCAGCACCAGCACCATCAGGCGGTTGCCCAGTGATGAATGAATTAATTTGTCAAACATGATGGGTGCTGCCTTTACCGAACCTGATTAACCAGGGGTGCGCCTTGCGTCACCACCCGGTCACCCGCTTTCAGGCCATCGACAACGGACACGGTACTACCGCTCAACGGCGTTACGCGCACCGTGCGCGGCACAAAAATTTCAGCACCCATGTGTACCCAAACCATGTCCTGGTTGCTGGCGTTCTTGATCACAGCAGCGGCAGGCACGGCATAGCCTTTGACCATTTCTTTGGTCTGCACTATGACCTTGACAGGCTGGTTCACTGAAAGTGGCAAGGCGTTTTTGCCGGGCAGGGTACGAAACAGCAGAGGAATCGCGCCTTCACGCAGCGTGCGGCCAGCACCTGCAAATTGCAATGCCACGCTGCCCTGCACCGTTGCGACAGACGCTGATGCAATGTTGCTGATGACCGCTGCATCGAATGCACTGGCTTCTACGTCCAGACGACTGGGGTCAACAATTTCAAATAACAGTTCACGTGCATCCACCACCTGGCCTGCGACGACGTTGGCGGCGGCGATCACACCTGACACTGGTGCAACCAGCGCTTCAGTGGCCAGAACGCTGCCGCCAACTGCTGCGACGCGTTGTTGCAGGCTGCTCACGTCCAGCCGCGCGGCTTCAATGTCTTTTTGCGGCACGGTGCCTTCGAGTTGCTCCAGCCGGGCCACACGCTTTTTAGCAAGCTCCAGGTTGCTGCGAAGTTCGCTGGTTTGCGACTGCTGGTTGGCGCGCTCAATGGCGCTGCTGGATGCCCGTACCACTGCCAACACTTCACCCTTGCGTACGGCTTGGCCCAATGTAGGCAAGCCGCGTGGACCCGCTTCAATTCGGCCCGCCTGTGTAGGCTGCACTTTGCCGCCCGCGTTGGCATCTGCAATTACCCGGCCCGTCAATTCCATGCTGACGGGCAACGATTTTTCTTCAACCATCTCAGTGCGGATTTGCAACTGGCGCTGGCTGGGTTTGGGCAAAAACACGCTGCCGTCGAGTTGGCGCTTGGGCGCATTGCTGTTTCCTGCCGATGCAGCTTCTTCCGCGCCATGGTCATGACCAGGGCCTGCTATAGCATCCTTTGTGGTTGCAGCGCTTATAAATAGGGCGCAAGCAGCTATTAAAAGCGTAGCGTTTGAGCTTAATGCAGGATTTGTCCGGCGCTTGCGCAATACCGATGCCCCGATAACTATCAGCAGCAATGCGCCTGCCGCGTAGCCTAGCCAGCGCAGCCACGGGCGTGCGTGGCCGATCTGTGCTGCTTGTGCATTTGCTTCAGGTACAACCAGTTCGCCAGCCAGCAAGTCGGTCTGGTCACCTGCCGTGACAGTTAGCACAATGGCATAAGTGCCGGGCTTTTTAAAAGCTGCTGCAGGTACGCTGAAGTCACCATGGTCTGCGTGAAACTCTGCGATGGCCTTAAAACTGCCCGACTCCAGTTCTACTTTGGCTTTCAGCACGGGTTCATTGGTGGCGTATCGGTCAAGGGTGATGGACAACTCATCGGCCAACAACACACCCACAGCTTCAAACAGATCTGAATGCGCGGTAAAACGCGGTGTGGAAGCACCCGCTGCTGCTGCTGGCGCATCGCCGTGGTCATGCCCCGACCCCGCCCATGCGGGGGTCAGCAGGGTCGTCATCAGGATACAAAATGCTATAAAAATAGTAGCTACTTGCGCCCGTATTGATTGGACTACTGGCCAATTTAATGGGTAAAACAAGGTGAAAACCGTGGTTTTGGCAGTCATGGCAGGGTTCCGTGGGCTTGGTTCAGGTTGGCGATGGCGCGCTGCACGTCGATGGTGGCGCGGGCAAGTGAAAGGCTGGCTTCAAACTGTTCGTTGTCAGCACGCAGGCGGGCGGGCAAGTCGCTCTCGCCCAGCCGCCAGGATTTGGTGATGAGCGTTTGCACTTCTGTGCTTAAACGCACCCGTTCACGTGCAGCGACTTGTGCAGCACGGGCACCGCGCAGGTCAGCGCTGGCCGCTGCGACTTCAGCGGGCAATTGCCTGAGCGCTGCGTCTGCCTCTGCTTGGGTGGTGTCCAGCTCAGCCCTGGCGGCGGCACGCCTGGGTGCGTTGCGGTTGTCACCGCCTAGCGGTATTCGCAAGGCGATGCGCAGCTTCGTTTCGTTGGCACTTGCAAAATTGGCACGCTCGCGTGCAACACCCACCCCAATGGCCATCGGGTCACGTTTGTCAGCGTCGGCCAATGCCAGCCTGGCCTGTGCGCTGCTGACCTGTGCTTGCGCATAGCGCAGGGCTGGGTGGTCTGGTGACACGGGCGCTGCATCTACCTCGTTGCCAGCCAGGCTGGCCAGCGTTTCGTCTGGCGGTGAAACTGCCGCCAACCCAGTCAGGCTGCGCCACTGGTTCTGCAAACGTGTCAGCTGGCTGTTGGCCTGGGCCATGGCTGTCTGCGCTTGCTGTACCAGCACCTCGGCTTGCAGGCTATCGACCCGGGCGTTTTCACCGACCTTGACGCGGCGGTTCAAGTCTTGCGCCAGCGCAGTCGCATCGAGCAGCTTGCGCCTGTTCAAGTCCAGCTCTACCTGCGCTGTGGCTGCGTTGGCGCTAAGGGTGCGCAACTCGCCTGCCAACTTTAGTTTGGCAAGTAGCCATTGGCCGTCAAAACCCAGCCGCTGTGCGGCTACATTGGCCTGCACGGCCGTACGCACGCCGGGGTTCCACAGCGGCAGTTCGAGTTCAGCTTCGTATTCCCGAAAGCCTTCATTCCTGTTGACCCGATCGGTACGGTGCGCAATACCGGCGACAGGCTCGCCAGAAATCCAGCTGGAAGCAGCTTTTTCTTTGGCTGCAAATTCGTCGCGCCGGTTGTCTAATGCGCGCGACTGGCTGCTGATTTGCCAGGCAGCGTCCAGCGCCTGCTTGAGTGTGGGCGGCTGGCTCGCAGTTTGTGCTGCAACACCAGCGGCCAATACGGCAAGCCCGACCGGCAAGGCCAGTCGTCTGCATAAAAATGAAAAATTAAGGGGAGTGAAAAAAGTAAACAACATGTTCTCCGAAGTCAATCAAACTTCGGTGAACCTCCGCGCCTGGCGCGAAGCAATCAGTTGCTGGCTAGCTGGCTTTAAAGGTTCACCACGGCGTGCGTGGTGAGAAGCCATTTGGGGCGCTCAATGTTGTTTGCTATTGTTTTGCAAACCCATTGCTGACATAAAAAAGATGTAAAGCCTGGCACGTCTGTTACAGCCATGACGCCACATGATGTGGGCATATAAGCGCAGTGGCTGTGGTTATGCACATGACTAAAGTGCGCTTGATTCAGTTTTTCAGGGCTGTCTACACTTGCTTGCAGACCATCTTCCCCCAAGGCGAATTCGCTTGAAGCGGTCTTAGAGCCGCTGACGTTATCGATTTCCTGATTGAAGTCCAAGTGATGGTCGTGGTCCAGGTAATCGTCATGCGCCTGATTGACATGGTGGGAGTGATGTTCAGAGGCATGAACATGCGCGTTGACACCGCCAGACATCAAAGTCAGCCAGACGATTAACAGATAGCATGTTATTTTTTTCACAGTCGCGACTTTACCAGTGTTGCGTTTTTCATATTGCATAGCCCCAAAAAGTATGTGTGTTCAGGTGGACTTGGCGCCAAAACTGCCATGCCGCTGGTGGCCAGCAAGTCAGAACTAATTCGCCAATATGCAGAAATAGTTTTTCGAGATTGACTTTCGTAGTCAACGTGGCCAATGATGATGGTCATCATCAATGACAAAGGCATGCGCGTGCTGGCGGTCAGACCCGCCTGATGCCTGGGTTGACAAGTGCGGGTGATCTGTAGCCAGCTCCCTGTGGTCGTGCGTCAACTCTACCGGGTCAACAGCTGGCCACAACCGCGCCGACACAAGCACCGCAACAATGGCCACCACGCCCAGAGTGATAAAGCTGGTCGCCAAGCCAAACCTGGCACCCAGCCAGCCCGCCAGCGGATAGGTGATCAGCCAGCAGGCATGCGACAGCGCAAATTGCGCGGCGAACAGCGCTGCACGGTCGCCCTCACTGGATGACCGTCGCAGCAGGCGACCGGATGGCGTCTGGGCCAGTGAATAGCCCAGGCCCAGTACAAACCACAGCGGCAACAACCACGCATAACGCGATGCCAGCACAAAGCCTGCCAGCAGGCCCATTGCAATCACGCCAGCACCCGCCAGCATGGCAGGCCGTTCGGGCACACGGTCCAGCAGCTTGGGCAGCAGCAATGCCACCAGCATGGAGCCAGTTCCGAAACACGCCAGAGCGATGGCAGTTGCGGTTTGTGTCATGCCAAAGTCAGACTGAACCAGTACCACGGTATTGACAATGACCATGGCACTGCCAGCGGCGATGGCAAGGTTTAGAGCCAGCAAACCGCGAAGCCGCGGCGTTGCCAGGTAAATTCGCAGGCCGCGCGTTGTTCTTTCATAAATGCTGCGCTTCGGCTGCATTTTGGGGTTGGGTAAAACGGCTGACACCACAAAGGCCGCCGACGCCAGAAAACCGAACACCGTCCCCATGAACAGGTTGTTAAAGCTGATCACCGTCAACAGCAAGGCCGCAAGCGCGGGGCTGACCAGATTTTCCAGGTCATAGGCAAGCCGCGACAGTGACAGCGCCTTGGTGTAATCCTTTTCATCCGGCAGCACATCTGGGATGGTTGCCTGAAAGGTCGGGGTAAATGCGGCAGAGGCGGATTGCAAAATAAAAATCAGGACATAAACCTGCCATATCTGCGTCACAAACGGCAGCAGCAGCGCCACACCCGCGCGAACCAGGTCCAGCAAAACCAGCACCGTACGACGCGGCAGCCGCTCCGCAAATGCTGATGCAATCGGCGCAATGCCGATGTAAGCCAGCATCTTGATGGCCAGAGCAGTACCCAGCACAGCGCCTGCATTGGCACCCGCAAGGTCAAATGCAAGCAGGCCAAGCGCGACCGTGGCCAGGCCTGTACCTATTAAGGCAATCACCTGGGCAAAAAACAGGTGCCGGTAAGTCCTGTTGGCTAATATCTGGAGCATGTCTAGACTTGATAAAAAACGATCTTAATTGGGATTCGGACAATCCTGCTGCTGCTAAGCCATCAAGCTGTTGATGGGTTCGGCACTGTGTGGTCAAACCATAACGTCAGCAGCGCAGCCAATGCAAACGGCGCTCCCACCCAGCCCAACCGGGCCAGGCCAACGCTGTTGATCAGCGCGCCGCTCACCATCGCGCCCAGCGCCGTGCCGAGGTAGAGCATGGAACTGTTCAAGCTCAGCAGCAAGGGCGCTTGTGCTGGCGACAAACTCACCAGGCGGCTTTGCTGCGGAGCGGTCAAACCAAAGCCTGCCAAACCCCACACCACCAGCGTGACAATGGTGGCCAGCAGGTGGCCCTGCGTCAGTGGCAGCACGCACATCATGGCCAGCAGCACCATGAGTTGTGCAGAGATGGTGCGCAAGGAGCCAAACCTGTCATTGGCCCAGCCACCCAGCAGCGTACCCGCAACGCCCGCCGTGCCAAAAATAGCCAGCACCACAGACAACAGCGTTGTGCTCATGGCGTTTAACGCCAGCAGCACGGGGCCCACATAGGTAAACACACTGAAGATGGCGATAAAAAACAGCAGGGTACGCAGCCACACGCGCAGCACGGCGCTTTGTTTGGCCGCTGTTTTAAACCCTGCAAAACTGGCACTTTGCGTGACCACGCCTTTGGGCAACAGCACGGTAGCCGCCAGCAGCGCAGCCAGGCTGGCCACCGCGCACAGCCACACTGGCGTGTGCCAGCCGTATTCAAAACCCAGCCAGGCACCAATCGGCAGCGCCACGGCATAGCTGATGCTCATGCCCAAAAAAACAGTTGACAGCGCCCGGCCACGCAAGGCGGGTGCGACCAGTGTGACGGCATAGGCCGACACCGCTGCGGTAAACATGGCGCCCGCGCCCATCAGCACCCGGCCCAGCAACAACACCCCCAGACTGGGTGCCAGGGCTGATACCAGGTTACCGGCAGCAAACAGGCCCAGGCCCAATTGAATGGCGCGTTTGCGCGGCCACCTGGTTGTCAGCAATATCAGCACGGGTGCCAGCAGGGCGGTGGCCACGGCATAGGCCGTCATGACCTGCCCGGCGGCGGCAACGCTGATGCCCAGTTCACGGGCCAAGGGCTGCAAAATGCCGCTGAGTACAAACGCGCCGCTGCCAATCACCAGGTTGCAGAGCGCGAAGAAATAAAGGATGCGGGGCATGAAGTCAGTAAAAAATGAATGCCTGAATGAACACCTGATTGTGCCGTGTAGATGCCAAACGGGTTGCGGACATAGTCGCCAGCGACAATAGCGGTTTTACTTCGGAGCAGGCATGCCGAAAAATAATGTGTGGGTCGCTTTGGTCTGTATGGTGGCTGTTTGCATACCAGGCATTGCGTTTGCTCAAAACAGCGTTTTTATTGAAGAGCTGACGACACAAGAAGTCAGCGCCGTGCTGAAGGCGGGCAAGACCACGGTGCTGATCCCGATTGGTGGTACCGAGCAAAATGGCCCGCACATGGCCATTGGCAAGCACAATGTGCGGGCCAAAGCGCTGGCCGGCAAAATCGCCGCGTCTTTGGGCAACGCGCTGGTGGCGCCAGTGCTCAGCTACACGCCTGAAGGCAACATTGACCCGCCAACCGAGCACATGGGTTTTGCCGGCACGATTTCTATTTCAGAAGATACGTTTAAAAACATTTTGCTGGGCACGGCCCGCAGTTTTAAAAAACATGGCTTTACTGACGTGGTGCTGCTAGGCGACAGCGGCAACTACCAAAAAGCATTGGCGGCGGTGGCTGTGCAGTTCAACCGAGAAGCGGCTAGAACAAATGTGCGCTTGCACTACGTTGCCGACTACTACCGCAGCACTCAGGGCGCTTACATTGACGCTCTTAAAGCCAAGGGCTTGACCAGCACTGAGATTGGCACCCATGCCGGGTCGGCTGACACGTCTTTGCTGATGGCGATTGACAGCACCATGGTGCGGCCCGAGCGCTTTCCAGACGCTGCCCGTGCGGGATGGAAATCAGGTACTTTGGGTGACCCGCGCGCGTCGAGTGCGGTCAACGGTCAAGTGGGCGTGGATACGGTTGTTAAAATCACGGTTGATGCCATCAAAAAGGCAACGGCCGCATCGCGTTAGCGCAGTACCAAGCCTTCACTACTTATTAATTTACATTGACTATTCCAAGTCTTAAAGTTATTCACATGCGTAAAAATTATTGGAAATCCGCTCTGCTCACTGTTTGGGGTTGTACTGCTGCGGTGTCGATGAGCCTGGCTCAAACCGCTGCCAGCAAACAAGTCATTCCACCACCTGGCCCCATGCCCACAGGCGTGGTGGACATGTTTTCAGGCATGCCTGCAGCCATTGACAAAACCAATCTTTACAGCGAGATTGCATCCACCAAACTAAGCCCCAACACCGCTGGCGCGCTGGAACGGGTGTATGTGCCCAACCGGGGTGAAAACTCCGTTTCGGTCATTGACCCCACCACCATGAAAGTCATCGACAAGTTCAAGGTGGGCGTGCACCCGCAGCACATCGTGCCAAGCTGGGACTTAAAAACATTGTGGGTAGCCAACAATGCCGAAGGCCGTCTTGACGGCAGCCTGACGCCGATCGACCCCAAAACCGGCAAACCTGGCAAGTCGGTCCCGGTGGATGACCCGTACAACCTGTACTGGTCGCCTGATGGCCAATACGCCATTGTGGTGGCGGAGGCCTACAAACGGCTGGACTTCAGGGACGCCAAAACGATGGCGATGAAGTTCACCATTCCTACCCCCAAATGTGCAGGCATCAACCATGCCGATTTTTCAATCGACGGCAAATTTGCGCTGTTCACCTGCGAGTTCAATGGTTCGATCACCAAGATTGACCTGGTCAATCGCAAGGTGGTGGACACCATCAAGCTCAATGCCTACTTTGACAGGCCTGATGTCCTGGCACTAATTGCATCGCCAGGAAAAAAAGCGAAATACATTCCTGACCCCAACAATCCGGCAGGCGCTGACATTTGCACCACGCCCGGCATGCCGCAAGACGTGCGCATATCACCCGACGGCAAGATTTTTTATGTGGCCGACATGATGGTCGACGGCGTGCATGTGGT
>JAYUVG010000007.1:0-8706 GCA_043754255.1 Polaromonas sp.
CGTGGTGGTGATTGAACATGACCTCGACGTGATCGCTGAAGCCGACTGGGTCATTGACCTCGGGCCAGACGGCGGCAACGCAGGCGGCAGCGTGGTGGCAGCCGCACCGCCTGAAAGTGTTGTGGCGCTGGGGACGCATACTGGCAATGCCTTGCGCGGTGTACTGGAACGGGTTTAAGCCAGACTGATCGCTATTAATTCAGGAGCTGCTTGCGCACATATCCATTGGTCTGGAGGCCTAAAACATGCCTGAAAACACCTGTTTTTGTGCTATTTTCATGTTTTAACCATCTAAAATGGCTACAAAAGGATACGCATGACGCCAGAAGCCAAAGCCAGGGAGAAGATAGACCTCAAGCTGGTCCAGGCTGGCTGGGTGGTGCAAGACATGCAACAGTTAAATCTGGCTGCTGGCGCTGGTGTAGCTGTACGCGAGTTTCCCACTGACACGGGTCCGGCGGACTATGTGTTGTTCGTCAACCGTACACCCGCAGGTGTGATCGAAGCTAAGCGGGACGAAGCAGCTGAAAACCTCACGGTGCACGAAGCGCAGACCGAACGCTACGCCAGCGCCACCCTCAAGTGGCGCAAAGACAAAAACCCATTGCCTTTCTTGTTTGAGAGTACCGGGCAAATCATTCATTTCACCGACAGCCGTGACCCATCGCCCAGAGCTCGTGAAATATTCAACTTTTTCAGGCCTGAAACCCTCGCCGATTGGTTGACCCAGCCTGACACCTTGCGTCATCGTCTGGCGCGCAACATGCCCACATTGCCTGAACGCAACCTGCGCGGCTGCCAGGTAAGTGCCGTGACAGGGCTTGAGCAATCATTGATGCGTAACAAGCCTAGAGCACTTGTTCATATGGCCACTGGCGCGGGCAAAACCTTCACCGCGATTACCTCCGTTTACAGGCTGCTCAAATTTGCGCAAGCCAAACGTGTGCTGTTTTTGGTCGATACCCGCAATCTCGGCAAGCAGGCGCATCAGGAATTCATGGCCTACACGCCACCAGATGACGGCCGCAAGTTTACCGAGCTATGCAACGTGCAGCGCTTGAACAGCAGCAGCATCGACCCGCATGCCCAGGTTGTTATTTCAACCATACAGCGCATGTATTCGGTACTGTCTGGTGAGCCGATTGACGACTCGGCTGAAGACGTGTCCCTCAACGAGCTGCAGCAAACACCAAATCAGGCGAAGCGGGTTATTTACAACCCCGCCATTCCAATTGAGACCTTCGATTTCATTGTCATCGACGAGTGCCACCGCTCAATTTATAACCTGTGGAAGCAGGTGCTTGACTACTTCGACGCTTCGCTGATTGGCCTGACTGCCACGCCAGACAGGCGCACCTTTGGTTTCTTCAACGAAAACATCGTTGCCGAATACACCTACGAGCAGTCTGTTGCCGACGGCGTCAACGTTGGCTACGACGTGTACGAGATCGAAACCCAAATTACCAAAGCGGGTGAAATCTTAAAGGCCAAAGAATGGGTAGACCACCGTGATCGTCAGACGCGCAAAAAGCGCTGGGCCGAAACCGATGAAGACACGCCTTACACAGCGCGGGAACTTGACCGTTCCGTCGTCAATACCAGCCAGATACGGCAGGTGATTCAGGCCATGAAAACAGCGGTAGAAACCCAGATATTCCCCGACCGCAAGGAAGTACCCAAGACCCTTATTTTTGCCAAGACAGACAGCCACGCAGACGACATCATCCACAGCGTGCGCGAGGTTTATGGTGAAGGCAACGCTTTTTGTAAAAAAGTGACCTATAAAGCCGAGGAAGACACCGACAGCATCCTCAGTAGCTTCCGTAACGACTACAACCCACGCATAGCGGTCACTGTTGACATGATCGCCACCGGCACCGACGTGAAGCCGCTTGAGGTACTGCTTTTCATGCGCGACGTGCGCAGCAGGGGCTACTACGAACAGATGAAAGGCCGCGGTGTCCGCAGCCTGGGTTTTGATGACCTGAAGCGCGTGAGCAACAGTGCCGACAGTGCCAAAACCCGCTTCGTATTGATTGACGCGGTAGGCGTTGAAAAGTCATGCAAAACCGAAAGTCGTCCACTTGAGAAAAAACCCGGCATGTCTCTTAAAGACTTGCTGCAGGGCGTTGCCATCGGCCACCGCGACGAAGACACCATTCTCTCGCTGGCCAACCGTCTGGTGCGTTTGTCCAAGCAGCTTGATGACAAGGCCAAAAAACGCATCGAAAAATTCTCCGGTGGCGTACCTGTGGGTGAGCTTGCCAAGGCATTGATCAACGCGCTCAACCCTGACCTGATTGTTGTCGCCGCGTTGGCCACCGCCAAGGCGCAAGGCATTACCCGAAGCGAAGACACGCTGCTGCCGGGTGAAGTCGAGGCGGCCCGTGCCGTGCGTGTTGCCACTGCCTGTGTGCCGTTTGACCAACCCGCATTGCGCGAAGAAATTGAGTCCGCCCGCCGTGACCGTGAACAATTCATTGACCATGTCAACCTTGACCAGGTCACCTTTGCTGGCTACAGCGCTGAGGCAGAGTCCAAAGCGCTGCAAACCATTCAGACCTTTGCCGACTACATTCGCCAGCATAAAGATGAAATCGCTGCCCTGAGCTTTTTTTACCAGCAGCCCTTCAGCCGCCGTGCGCTTACTTTTGAAATGATTGAGGAACTGCATGATGCCCTGGGTCGCCCGCCGCTCATGCTCACCACTGAAAAGCTCTGGAGTGCTTATGCCCGCGTCAACGCCAGCAAGGTCAAGGGTGCGGATGCCAAGCGGCAACTGACTGACCTCATATCTCTGGTGCGTTTTGCGATTGGCCTGGAAGGCGTGGGTGCTGAGTTGCGGCCCTTTGCAGATCAGGTCAACCAGCGTTTTCAGACTTGGATATTTCGCCACAATGCGCAGCGTGCCACCGCATTCACCCCCGAGCAGACCGACTGGCTGCGCCTGATGAAAGACCACATCGCCGCCAGTTGCTGTATCTCGCGCAGCGATTTTGACTACGCCAGCCTGGCTGAGGAGGGCGGCCTTCAAAAAGCCTGGACGGTGTTCGGCCCCCAGCTTGACGAGCTGATGGGCGAGCTGAATCAGGCATTGGTGGCGTAGTCACAGTACTGCGACACACGTTCAATTATTGTTCCTTTTATTCGTCGAATACTTGCATTCGACGAATAAAAGGAACATACTCAACAGGCCATGCGCAGCCCTTCCATCAACGTCACACGCGATATCACCCACAACGTGACCCACACCCAACGTGTTCTAGACCTGGCCAGTCAGAAGGGCATGCTGCGCCCTGGTGACCTGCATGATGTGGGCGCTGCACGTGTGGTACTTACCCGGCTTACCGCCAGCGGCCAGCTTGAAAAAGTCGGGCGCGGCCTCTACCGGCTTCCGGGCATCAATGCATCCGAGCATGAAACGCTGGTCACCGTTGCCACCAGGGTGCCCCAAGCGGTGTTTTGCCTGCTCACAGCCCTGCAGTTTCATGGCCTGACCACCCAGCTGCCCCGCCAGGTCTGGATCGCCATGCCGCGTGGCAGCCATGTGCCGAAGATTGATTACCCACCGGTCAAGATGGTCCAGTTCACTGGCGATGCTTATGCAGAAGGCGTTGAAGTTTTTGAGCGCGATCAGGTCAGCCTGCGTATTTACGGCGTGGCCAAAACGGTGGCCGACTGTTTCAAGCACCGCAACAAGATTGGCCTCGATGTGGCGCTGGAGGCCCTGCGCGATACACGCTCACAAAAGAAGGCATCGGCTGACGAACTCTGGCATTTCGCCAAAATTTGCCGCGTAGCCAATGTGATGCGCCCCTACCTTGAGGCTACGCAATGACGCCAGCAACAAGCAAAGACCTGGCCGCTTCGGTGCGGGCGCGCCTGCTGAACCTGGCCAAGGCCGAGCAATCAGACTTCAATGGCGTACTGGTCCGTTACGCACTGGAGCGCCTGCTGTATCGCCTTAGCCAGTCTGCGCATGCAAACAGCTTTTTGCTCAAGGGTGCCATGCTGTTTACGCTCTGGTACGACATGCCGCACCGACCCACCCGCGATGTTGACCTGCTGGGCTTCGGGCCAAGTGACTTGGCATCGATTACGCAAACCTTCAAAGATATTGCCTCGGTAGTGGTTGAAGACGGCATCAGCTTTGACCCCGCCAGCGTGACCGCTGAAGAGATTCGCAAAGAGGCAGGCTACGCCGGCGCACGGGTACTCATCAGCGCAGAACTCGCTGGTGCACGTGTCAAGACGCAAGTTGACATTGGCTTTGGCGACGCAGTAACGCCCGGGCCAGTGCAGGCGGTGTACCCGGTGCTGCTGGCCGACTTCCCCTCACCAACGCTACAAACCTATCCGGTCTACACCGTCATTGCTGAAAAGCTGCATGCCATTGCACTGCTGGGCATGACGAATAGTCGTTTGAAGGACTACCTCGATTTGTCGGTGTTGCTGGAGCGCGAGACGCTGGATGCTGATGTTTTGGCGAAAGCGATTGCTGCTACTTTCAAACGGCGTGGCATGGCGGTGCCGACCGAGTTGCCGATTGGCTTGAGTGATGAGTTTGCTAACGATGCATCGCGGCAGGCACTCTGGCGGGGATTTTTGAAGAAGAACCAACTGAAGTCCGAATCGCTTCAGGGCTTGGTCAAGAAATTACGTGTCGAGTTAGAAGGAGCGCTGAAACATGCAGCGAAATAAGTATGAGCATTAAAACCTTTGTTATGTTAGTGATCATTTTTAGTCGCGGTCCGACGTGCATGGATTTGACGAAATGACTAAAAAAGTAAAACTGCCAAATGGATGGCTCGAAATCGACTTTGCAGAAATTTTTCTATCTCCGGGTAGTGACATCGTCGATGGACCGTTCGGATCAAACCTGAAAGCTTCGGAATACGTCAGTAAGGGCGTTCCTATCGCAAGACTTCAGAACATTGATAGGAATCATTTCATAGCAAAGAACACAAAATACGTCACTAAAAAGAAATCTGAAGAATTAGCAAGACATACCTTTGTGCCCGGAGACATACTAATTACAAAATTGGGTGACCCATTGGGAAAAGCTTGTTTTTCTCCGCCCAGTATCGTCAAGGGGGTACTTGTTGCAGATGTGGTTCGGGCACGGCTAACCCACACTTTTGTGGATGCGCGATTTCTTTGTTACCAGATAAATTCTGAGGAAGTAGTAAAGCAATTCACGAATCTGACCAAGGGAACTACAAGGCCGCGCGTCAATTTGACAAAGATTCGATCACTCAAAACAAAAATTTGCTCACAAACTGAACAAATCCGCATCGTCGAAAAACTCGAAGAGCTTCTGTCCGACCTTGAAGCTGGCGTGGCAGAACTCAAGGCGGCGCAAAAGAAGCTGGGGCAATACCGCCAGTCGTTGCTGAAGGCGGCGGTTGAAGGCACGCTGACTGCCGAATGGCGCAAGAGCCAAAAGACAAAGATCGGTGAGTCAGGTGCCAAACTGTTGCAACGCATTCTGCGTGAACGCCGCGCACACTGGGAAGCACTGCAGCTTGCCAAATTCGAGGTGCAGGGTAAAGTTCCGCCAAAGGACTGGCAAGCCAAATACACCGAACCAGTTGCACCCCAAGCTGCGGAATTATCTGTATTACCGCAGGGTTGGGTTTGGGTAAATATCGATCAGCTTGCGCATGTTGGAACTGGCGTGACGCCTCTTCGTTCAAACACTAGTTATTTTCATCAGGGAACTATTCCTTGGATAACCAGCGGTGCGTTGAATGATGAAACTGTATCTGCTGCAAAAGAATTCGTTACTGAGTTTGCTGTTAATAAATGTCGTCTTGAGGTGTATCCCGAAGGGTCGATATTGGTGGCAATGTATGGTGAAGGAAAGACAAGGGGTAAGTGTTCTGAGCTTCTGATTCCTGCCACGATCAATCAGGCCATTGCTGCGCTCGTTATGGAGGGGGAGGCAGAAAGCTGCAAAGCCTACTTAAAAGCTTTTCTTCTCCACAGTTATGAAAAACTGCGAGAGCAAGCATCCGGTGGAGTCCAGCCTAACCTGAATTTGCAAATCATCAAGACTATTTCATTACCCTTACCTCCTGTCAGTGAGCAGGCTGAAGTTGTTCGGTTGCTGGCGCAGCAGTTTGATCAGATTGAGCGCCAGCAGAATGCGGTACGTATTAGTCTCAAACAATCCGCCGCCCAACGCAAAAACATCCTGCAAGCTGCCTTCTCCGGCCAACTTGTCCGGCAAGACCCAAGCGACGAACCAGCCAGCGAATTGCTAAAACGCATTCGCGCTGAACGCGCAGCGAGCATCTCCAATAAAACCAAGCGCCCCAGCGCAAAGAAAAGCAAATGAACACCTCGACCCTTGTCCAGAAAGTCTGGAACTTTTGCCACACCCTGCGCGACGACGGTGTGGGTTATGGCGACTACCTTGAGCAGCTCACCTATCTGCTCTTTCTGAAGCTGGCAGATGAATACGCGCAGGAGCCGTACAACCGTGATACCCATGTGCCCAAAGGTTACGGCTGGAGCAACCTGAAAAGCAAGGTCGGCGAACCGCTGGAGGCGCATTACCTGAGGACGCTGCACAAACTGGGCAACGAGCCGGGCATGCTGGGTGCGATTTTTTTCAAGGCGCAAAACAAGATTCAGGACCCGGCCAAACTGTCACGCCTGGTGCAGCTGATTGATGCTGAAAAGTGGATCAGCCTGGACACCGACACCAAGGGTGACCTGTACGAGGGTCTGTTGCAAAAAAATGCGGAAGACACCAAAAGCGGCGCTGGCCAGTACTTCACGCCGCGTGTGCTGATTCAGGCCATCGTGCAATGCGTGCAGCCGTTGCCGATGAAAACCATTGCCGACCCGGCCTGCGGCACCGGCGGTTTCTTTTTGGGCGCGTATGAGTGGCTGACGCGCAAAGGCGCAAAACTCAATATCCGGCAAATGGAGTTTTTGCACCGGCAAACATTCTTTGGCAACGAGATTGTGGCGGGCACACGGCGCATGTGTCTGATGAACCTGTTTCTGCACAACATTGGCGACCTGGACGGTGAGCCCACGGTAGACCGTGCCGATGCACTGATTTCTGATGGCGGACGGCGCTATGACTACGTGCTGGCAAACCCGCCGTTCGGCAAAAAGAGCAGCATGACCATTACCAATGAAGATGGTGAAGAAGACCGTGATGCGCTGACCTATGAACGCCAGGATTTTTGGGAAACCACGTCCAACAAGCAGCTTAACTTTTTGCAGCACATCGTCACCATCCTCAAAGACACCGGCCAAGCGGCAGTGGTGCTGCCCGACAACGTGCTGTTTGAAGGCGGGGCGGGTGAAAAGATTCGTAAAAAGCTGCTGGAAACCTGTGACGTACACACCATACTGCGCCTGCCGACCGGCATCTTTTACGCCAATGGCGTGAAAGCGAACGTGGTGTTTTTTGACACCAAACCCAAAGACGGCAAGGTACATACCAAGGGCGTGTGGTTTTACGACCTGCGCACCAACAAACATTTCACGCTGAAGACCCGGCCATTAAAGCTGGATGACTTGCAGGACTTCATCACCTGCTACAACCTAGAGAACCGCCACAAGCGCAAAGAGGCTGATCGCTTCAGGTTTTATTCATACGCTGACCTGATGGCGCGCGACAAAGCCAGCCTGGACATCTTTTGGCTCAAAGACGACAGCCTGGACAATCTGGACGACCTGCCGCCGCCAGACGTTTTGCAGCAGGAGATCATTGACCACCTGGAAGCAGCGCTGGCGGCCTTTCGCGACGTTGCTAACGGGTTATCCGCCAGTACCAGCGCAGGCTTGAACTGAAACTATATGCTATTTATTCAGGAGCTGCTCGCGCATATATCCATTGGTCTGAAGGCCTAAAACATACTTGAAAAAGCACTTTTTTGACAGTTTTTAGTCTTTTTCAGGTGTTCCCCTGATGCGCAAAGCTTTGTATTGCCGGATGATCCACTCAACTGATTAACTACTCACTGGAGACAACATGAAACGCCGCCACTTGCTGCAATCCGCAGCCGCTTTTGCCGCCCCTGCCCTGCCAAACCTGGCCAGCGCCCAAACTTTCCCTAACAAACCCATCAAGCTCGTCATTGCTTTCCCCGCAGGCGGGCCGACCGACATCACCATGCGGTCACTGGCCGACAACGCCTCAAAAATCCTGCGCCAGCCGGTAATTGTTGAAAACAAACCCGGCGCGGGCGGCACGCTGCCTGCACAGCAGTTGCAAAGCTCGGCGGCTGACGGCTACACGGTGGCGCAAATTCCGCTGGGCGTGTTCCGCCTGCCGTACACCACCAAAATGACATGGGACCCGATAAAGGACTTGTCTTATGTGCTGAACGTCACGGGCTACGCATTCGGCCTGGTGGTGCCCGCTGATTCACCGCTCAAAACCTGGACGCACTTTGTCGGTTGGGCCAAAGCCAACCCCGGCAAGCTGAGCTATGGCTCAACCGGCACCATGACCAGCCCGCACCTGACGATGGAGCTTATTGCGCAAAAGCTGGGGCTAGAGCTGTTGCATGTGCCGTACAAAGGCAGCGCTGACTTGATGCAATCCATCTTGGGCGGCAACATCATGGCAGCGGCGGATTCCACCGGCTTTGCGCCGCAGGTTGAAGCGGGCAAGCTGCGGGTGCTGAACACCTGGGGGGCAGAGCGGCTGGCCAAATTCCCGGACGCGCCCACGCTCAA
>JAYUVG010000008.1:0-2771 GCA_043754255.1 Polaromonas sp.
GTGCTGGCTGGTGCCCGCAGTCTGCCAGAACGCTAAGCCATGTGCCCTGCAACAACGCCGCATCAGCGACCACACGCCCGTGACCCCCAGCACCAAATATGAAAAGTGGCTTTTGAGTGTTGCGCAAAGGATCAGGGCTGAAAGTCACGGCAAAAACAAAACAGTGATCAAAAAAAGATTTGATTGTCCCATGAGCAGCAGCTACCCTCGATGGTGACAAATGACCAGATTGATGAAACATTTGACAGCGCAAACCTGTTGGCAGGCAAGCCATTCTTATAATACGAAGTTTAGTAGCCAGTACAGCAGGTTCAGGCTGTTGGCACCGGATATCCTCATCGACAGCCCATTCGTATCCCATTACCGCACATGCTGAATAAAAAATCGATTCTCATTACTGGTGGTACCGGCTCATTTGGTCACAAATTTGTAGAGATGCTTCTGGCGCGTTACAAGCTCGCACGAATTGTGGTCTTTTCGCGTGATGAGCTCAAGCAGTACGAGATGGCAAAGAAGTTTTCAGCCCCTTGCATGCGCTATTTTCTGGGTGACGTGCGTGACTTGCCCCGCCTGCGCCGGGCATTTGAGGGGATTGACGTGGTGGTGCATGCGGCTGCACTCAAGCAGGTACCTGCGGCTGAATACAACCCGTTTGAATACATCAAGACAAATGTTTTAGGCGCGCAAAATGTGGTGGAAGCCTGTCTGGACTCAAGTGTCAGCCGTGTCGTGGCTCTGTCCACAGACAAAGCGGCCGCCCCAATCAATCTGTATGGCGCGACCAAGCTCTGCTCGGATAAGCTGTTTATTGCGGCCAACAACATCAAAGGCTTGCGTGACCTCCGTTTTTCAGTGGTGCGCTATGGCAATGTCATGGGTAGCCGGGGTTCGGTCATCCCGTTTTTTCTGGAGAACCGAAAGCACGGATTTCTCCCGATCACCAACCCGGCCATGACCCGGTTCAATATCGCCATTGAAGACGGCGTTGAAATGGCCTTGTGGAGCATCAACAATGCGCTTGGTGGCGAAATCATGGTGCCCAAAATTCCGTCGTACCGCATTACAGATGTCGCCACGGCGATTGACGCAGGCTGCGAGCAACGGATTGTGGGCATTCGCCCTGGAGAAAAAATACACGAGGAAATGATCACTGAGAGCGACAGCAGCAACACCGTTGATCTCGGCAAGTACTACGCCATCTTGCCTGTGGGCGGGGAATACAGCCTCCAGTCCTATTGCGAAACCATGAAAGCCACGCCCGTCAAGGCCGGGTTCAGGTATGACAGCGGGAGCAACCCGGATTTCTTGAGTATCAGCCAGCTAAAACATCTGATCAGCACGTCACTGCCTGCACCAGGGATTGTTTGACATGATCCCATATGGGCGGCAGTTCATTAATGATGACGATGTGCAAGCTGTCATTCAAACTCTCCATTCAGACTTTCTGACGCAGGGACCCGCAGTTCCTGCTTTTGAGGCGGCTTTGGCCAGTTATTGTGGTGCCAGATTTGCGGTTGCCGTCAACAGTGCTACCTCTGCCCTGCATATTGCATGCATGGCACTTGGTGTTGGCCCGGGTGATGTCGTCTGGACATGCGCTATCAGCTTTGCGGCATCTGCCAATTGCGCCCGTTACTGCGGCGCAGATGTAGATTTTGTAGACATTGACCCTGATACCCTGAACATCTGCCCTGTAGCGCTTGCTGACAAGTTGGCAACCGCGCGCGTTAAAGGGCGTCTTCCAAAAGTGGTAATACCCGTGGATTTTTGCGGTCGTTCTGCCCCCATGCTGGCGATTAAAAAACTTTCTACTGAGTATGGTTTCACGACCATCGAAGATGCATCCCATGCGATTGGCGGCAGCTACAAAAATCAAAAAATCGGTGGGCACGGGCTGGCAGACATCACTGTTTTCAGTTTTCACCCGGTCAAAATCATCACCAGCGCTGAAGGAGGTATGGCAGTAACAAATGATGCAAAATTCGCACAACAGCTTGCTGACCTGCGCACGCACGGCATCACACGTGATAACGCGCGCTTTGAAAACAAAAATGAAGGTGACTGGTACTACGAGCAGCAAGAACTCGGCTACAACTACAGGATGACAGATTTGCACGCCGCTTTGGGATTAAGCCAGCTCAAGCGGATTGACAGTTTTGTTCAAGCGCGTCAGCAGGTACGTGCGTATTACCAAACCGCTTTAAAGCCATACGAAGATTCTGGCCACATCAGGCTGCCACCTGAAGACGAGGCAGGAGGCCAGTCTGCCCTTCACCTTTATCCCATCGAAATTCTGCCTGCATCAGGCAAAACAAGGCGCGAAGTTTTCGACAATCTGAGACAGTGCGGTATCGGCGTTAATGTTCACTACCTGCCCATTTATCGTCACCCGTACTATCGGCGGCTGGGTTTTGAGCCAGGCTACTGCGTCAATGCTGAAATTTACTATTCACGCACTATCAGCCTGCCCATGTACGCTAACCTGGATGCAGAAAAGATAAACTTGGTTGTCAATGTGCTGAATAAGGCACTGACGTAACTGGCTACGGTCGATTTTTGGATTATTTGATGCGTTCTTTTTACGATCAATAACGTACCAGGAAAGTGTCCAGAGCCAACCAGAATTTTGCTACTTCAAATTGGTCAAGACAAGCTTTTCCAATGCCATCCAAAAGCAGTTACCCATGATTCCATCAAACGATACAACTCTTGCCAGCGCCTACGCTTCGCGCAAGAACTGGTACACAAACCGGGCCTCTGCAATCTTCCCT
>JAYUVG010000009.1:0-22705 GCA_043754255.1 Polaromonas sp.
CGATGGGTTGCGGCCAGGCTCGATTGCCGATGCGAACGATGAAGCGCAATTTGCCGAGTTGCACACGCTGGGCGAGCTCACGCAAATCGCCTGGAAGCATGATGTGCAAGTGATGATTGAAGGGCCGGGCCATGTGCCTTTGCAACTGGTCAAGGAAAATGTTGAGAAGCAACTGGAAGCCTGTTTTGAAGCGCCGTTTTATACGCTTGGCCCACTGATCACTGACATTTCGCCTGGCTATGACCACATCTCCTCGGCCATGGGCGCGGCCAACATTGGCTGGTACGGTACGGCGATGCTCTGCTACGTGACGCCGAAAGAGCATTTGGGTTTGCCAAACCGCGACGACGTGAAGCAGGGTTTGATTGCGTACAAGATTGCTGCGCACGCAGGCGACTTGGCCAAGGGCTACCCCGGCGCGCAAATGTGGGACAACGCAG
This sequence comes from Polaromonas sp., assembly GCA_043754255.1. GTDB lineage: Bacteria > Pseudomonadota > Gammaproteobacteria > Burkholderiales > Burkholderiaceae_C > Polaromonas. The sequence continues at coordinate 441 of JAYUVG010000009.1, forward strand.
TCAGCAAGGCGCGTTTTGAATTCAGATGGGAAGACCAGTTCAGGCTGGCGATTGACCCTGACACCGCGATGGCGTACCACGACGAAACCCTGCCGAAAGAAAATGCCAAGGTGGCGCATTTCTGTTCGATGTGCGGGCCGAAGTTTTGCTCAATGAAAATTTCGCAGGAGGTGCGTGAATTTGCACGGTTGAATCCCTCCACCACAACGTTAGCGACCACACTGGCTGCGCCACCGGGCGTGATTGCCATCAAGCAGATTGACAGTGATTTGCAGGTCAAGGCGAAAGAGTTTCGCGAGGGTGGGAGCGAGATTTATTCTTGAACTCGGGGGCGGGAGCGGGAGCGGGAGCGGGGGCATTCAACGCGGAGAAGATGGAGTGACAGCCGGAGGACGCGGAGGTAAATTTCAGAAAATTAAAATTCATTTTTCTTCCTCCGCGTCCTCCGCGCTCTCCTCTTCTCAGCGTTGAATGACTCCGCGTTGAATGACCCCGAATCAAATCCACACCCATGACACAACCCCACATCGGCATAGCAGGCGCAGGCCTGGCGGGTCGCTTGCTGGCCTGGCGCCTGGCCCTGGCGGGCTGCCGGGTCAGTCTGTTTGATGCCAAACGCCGTGACGACCTGACCAGCGCGTCGCAAACTGCAGCGGCCATGCTCTCGCCGCTGGCTGAGCTGGCCGTGTCTGATGATGCGGTGTTTGAGTTGGGTCGGCGGTCTTTAAATTTGTGGCCGCAGTGGCTGGCGCAACTCGCCACACCGGTTTACTTCCGCGCTGACGGCACGCTGGTGGTGGCGCACCCGCAAGACGGCGCGTCGCTTGAGCAGTTCAGCCGCCTGTTGCACCACAAGCTGCCCGATGCTTGCAAAGCCCAGGTGCAATCGCTGGATGCAGCCGCACTCGCGCAACTTGAACCGCTGCTTGCCGGGCGATTTAGCGGTGGACTGTTTTTGGCAGGCGAAGGGCAATTGGCCAATGACCAGCTGATGGCGGCGCTGGCGATTGAACTGGATCGTTTGAACGTCACGTGGCATGAAGGGCAAACGGTTGAAAGCCTGGAGGCACAGGCGATTGTTTGCGCCACCCAAAAGCACGCGGTAGACATTGCGGTTGATACACGCGGCGTCGGCAGCAAATCACGGCTGCCTAATTTGCGCGGCGTGCGCGGCGAAGTGCTGCGCGTGCAATGCGCCGGCATCACCTTGATGCGCCCGGTGCGGTTGATGCACCCGCGATACCAGCTGTATGTGGCGCCGCGCCCGAATGATGAGTTTGTCGTCGGCGCAACCGAGCTGGAATCTGAAGACACCGGGCCGGTGACGGTACGCTCAGTGCTGGAGCTGGCCAGCGCGCTGCACAGTCTGCATCCGGCCTTTGGTGAAGCGCGCATTTTGCGCATGTCCGCTGCCTTGCGCCCAGCGTTTGATGACCACCTGCCCAAGGTTGAGCAGCAGGGCGGTGTGTGGCACATCAACGGCCTGTACCGGCATGGCTATTTGTGCGCGCCTGCGCTGGTGGAGGATCTGGTGCAAAAATTATGTTGACCCAGTGCCGTCATTCCCGCGAAGGCGGGAATCCAGAACTCTTTGCACAGTGTGCAATATCAGCCACCGAACTGGATTCCCGCCTTCGCGGGAATGACGGACTTTTATAAAGCGAATAATTCGTAATGATCAACATTTCTATCAATGGCGAACGCACAAGCATCGAAGCCACCACACTGCAAGCCCTGCTGCTGGCGCGCGGCTACAAGCTGGAGGCGGCCTTTGCCTGCGCCATCAACAACACCTTTGTGCCGCGCCCGCAGTGGCCTGAACGTGTGCTGCTAAATGACGACAAAATCGACATCGTCACACCAATCACTGGGGGATAGCATGTCAAATTTCACAGTCGCAGGGGTAGCGCTTTCAAGCCGTCTTTTCCTCGGTACGTCCCACTACCCGTCACCACAAATTTTGAGCGATGCAGTGGCAAGCAGCGCAACGCAAGTGCTCACCGTCGGCCTGCGCCGCCTGCAACCTGAAAGCGGCGGCGGCAACAGCTTTTGGCAGCGCGTGCAAGCCATGAAGACACACATATTGCCCAACACGGCTGGCTGCCACACCGCGCAAGAGGCCATCACGCTGGCGCAAATGGCGCGCGAGATTTTTGGCACTACCTGGATCAAGCTTGAAGTCATTGGCGACGACTACACGCTGCAGCCCGACACACACGCCACACTGGATGCAGCGACTACGCTTGCCAAAGAAGGCTTTGCCGTGTTTGCCTACACCACCGATGACCTCGTCATTGCGCAAAAACTGCGGGATGCGGGCTGCGCCGCCATCATGCCGTGGGCCGCACCGATTGGCACCGGGCGCGGGCCGCTTAATCCCTATGCGCTGGAAACCATGCGCCGCCGTTTGCCAGACGCTGTGCTGATTGTGGATGCCGGACTGGGCCGGCCATCGCATGCAGCCGCCGTGATGGAACTGGGCTTTGACGCGGTGCTGCTGAACACCGCAGTAGCGCAAGCGGGTGACCCGGTAAAAATGGCGCGCGCGTTTGCCGATGGGGTTGCAGCTGGCCGCGCCGCATATGAATCAACACCCATGCCTGAGCGCGCAGCAGCGCAGGCTTCCACGCCAACAGTCGGGGTGCCGTTTTGGCATTCCTGACGATTTGAAAATACCAATACATTCAACGCGGAGGGGAGGAGTTGAAAACCGAGGACGCGGAGTCTTATGTTTATAAGTGACTTCCTCCGCGTCCTCCGCGCTCTCCTCCCCTCCGCGTTGAAATGGCCCCGCCTCCTGAATAAAACCATGCCCAAACCCAACTTCAGCCCCCTGATCCGCCCCATCGGCTTTTACCCCGTCGTCCCCACAGCTGCCTGGGTCGAGCGCCTTTTAGGCTGGGGCGTGCAAACCATTCAACTGCGCATCAAGGCAACTGACCACACGCCTGATGACATCCAGGCCCAAGTCATAGCCGCAATCCAGGCCGGCAAAGCCGTGCCTGGCGCACAGGTTTTTATCAACGACCATTGGCAATTGGCCATGGCGGGTGGCGCTTACGGCGTGCACTTGGGGCAAGAAGACCTGGACACCGCAGACATTGAAGCACTGCGCACGGCAGGGATCCGCCTCGGACTGTCCACCCACACGCCAGAAGAGCTGGCGCGCGCCAAAGCCGTGCAACCGAGCTACCTGGCCATCGGCCCGATTTACCCGACCACACTGAAAGTCATGCCGTACGAAGCTGTAGGGTTGCAGCGCCTGGCAGAGTGGGCCAAGCTGGCCGTACCCTACCCGGTGGTGGCGATTGGTGGTATTTCGCTCGAACGCATGCCTGGCGTGATGGCCTGTGGGGTTGACGGCGTGGCCGTCGTGAGTGCGGTGACGTTGGCCTTAAGTCCACATCAGGCGGTGCAAAACGGCTTGAAATTAGCCAAAAAAGACTGAAAATCGTCGTTTTAGGCATGTTTTAGGCCTCTAGCCCACGTAAAGTACGCGCGATCAGCTATCAAATTAATAGCAAATTTGATTTTTTCCAGTGTTAAATATCTATTCAATTTTGTCATCGTCTATTGCTATAAACCAACTGATTTGGTAGTATTTTCTGAGTCTTAATCAATTCAGTATCTATTCATGTCAAAAACTGATGTCACTATTAACCTGCTGCTCCAGGCCTTGCGCCAGCGCGGCGGTTTGGCTTCCAGCGCCGAACTTCAAACCGCCTTGGATACCAGTCAGCCGAGCATGTCGCGGGCGCTGGCGCCGCTGCTCCGGTCTGGTCAGGTACACAAAGTAGGCGCCGCCCGGTCGCAGCGTTATGTGCTGCCGCGCCTTGTCGAACGCGTGGGCCAGAGCGTTCCCATCATGCGGATTAACGCTGCGGGGCAGCCCAGTCCGTTTGCACGCATGACATTGATGGCCGGCGGCGACGTGTGGGTGGACGAGGCTGACGGCGTGAGCCAGCGGCACAGCGGCCTGCCGTGGTTTCTGCATGACATGCGGCCGCAGGGTTTTATGGGCCGCACCTTTGCGAAAAACCATCCCGAGTTGCAGCTAGGCAATGAACCCGGCCGCTGGAGCGATGACGACATGCTGCGCGCGCTGGTGCTGTACGGCGACGATTTACCGGGTAATCTGGTTGTGGGAGAGGCTGCATTCCAACGCTTTCATTCATTGGCTGCGCGCTCTTGTACTGCTGCGTCTTTTGAGGACTATCCGCAACTGGCCGAGCGCGCCATGCAGGGCAGCACAGGAGGCTCATCGGCCGGTGGTGAGCAGCCCAAGTTTTGCACGGTGACGGCGGGTCGTGCCGTGCTGGTCAAGTTCTCGCCGCCAGGTGATTCGCCGCAGGAGCAGCGCCTGCGCGATTTGCTGGTGTGTGAGCATCTGGCAATCCAGACGCTTTTTGACGCAGGTATTCCGGCAACCAAAACGCAGATATTTACCAGTGCAGGGCGGGTGTTTCTGGAATCTGAACGCTTTGACCGTACTGCGGACAATGGGCGCATCGGCATGGTGTCTTTGTCGGTTTATGACGCTCAATACGTGGGCCAGGAAGACAACTGGGCCGCCACCGCCGACCGCATGGCTACGCGCGGCTTGTTGTCAGCCAACGACGCTGCCCACCTTAGATTTTTAGAGGCGTACGGCGTATTGATAGCTAACACCGACCGACACTACGGCAATATTTCATTGCTGTTGCAGGCAAGCCAGAACGGTGGCGACTGGGTGTTGTCACCCACTTACGACATGCTGCCCATGTGGTACGCCCCGGTAAGCGGCGAGCTGGTGGCGCGCGACTTTGCTGCTCGCCCCTTGCAGCCCACGGCCGCCACGCTTGCCCATTGGCCACGCGCCAGGGCGTTGGCGCAAAAGTTTTGGCAAGCTGTGGCGGTAGATGTCCGTATTTCGGGCGGGTTTCGAGCCATTGCTGATCAGAATGCAGCAACACTGGGGCGACCGTTGTGAGAGTGCACGGCCCTAAACTGGTGTAAAGCCAGCCACTCCCGCAGACAGGGATTCAGGATGTATCGGGCCAATGCAAGCATTGGATTGCAGCTTTCGTAAAAGCTACGTCATCCGGGTCAAAAAACACTCTAAAATCAGGCCTTTTAGGCCTCTAGCCCACATAAAAAGCGCGCAAGCAGCTATTAACTTTATAGCGTTGGGTAATCTGTGTACCCTTCAGCGCCGCCGCCGTACCAGGTTGCCTTGTTGCCTTCATTGAAAGGCCCGCCTTGCCTGATGCGCGCTACCAGATCCGGGTTGGCAATGTACAGCTTGCCAAACGCGACCAGATCGTCGCCTTCCTGCACAGCCGTTTCGGCCAGCTTCTGGTCGTAGCCGTTATTGACCATCCACGCGCCTTTGCCGCCCGCTTGCCGGTAGGCAGCCTTTAATGCGGCGTAGTCAAAAGGCCGGTCTTCCATTTCACGCTTGCCGCCTGTGTCGCCTTCAATGATGTGGATGTAGGCCAGATTCAGGCTTGCCAGCTCGCGCACCACGTAGTCGAAAAGCGGCTGCGGGTCAGCGTCGGTGATGTCGTTGGCTTTGGTCACCGGCGACAGGCGAATGCCAGTGCGGCCACCGCCCACAGCGCCAGTTACAGAGCGAGCCACTTCAAGCAGCAATCGCGCACGGTTTTCAATGCTGCCGCCGTAATCGTCTTTGCGGTGATTCGCGCCAGTTTTTAAAAACTGGTCCAGCAGATAGCCGTTAGCAGCGTGAATTTCAACGCCATCAAAATGGGCAGTTTCTACTGCATTGCGTGCTGCGGCCTGATAGCTGTGCACCAGCTCGGGCAATTCCTCCGCGCGCAGTGCCCGGGGCTCTGATGTGTTGACAAATTCAGCCTTGCCATCCTTGATCAGCACTGTTTTGGTTTTGGCGGTAATGGCCGATGGCGCAACCGGCGCGCCGTTGTCTGGCTGCAAGGACGTATGCGACACCCGGCCCACATGCCACAGCTGCACCACAATCTTGCCGCCCGCTGCGTGTACATCGTGGGTGATTTTTTTCCACGCATCGAGCTGCTCGGTGCCGTACAGGCCAGGCACATCAGAGTAGCCTTGGCCTTGCTGGGTAATCGCTGTCGCCTCAGTGATGATGAGGCCAGCACTGGCGCGCTGGGTGTAGTACTGCGCAGCAAATGGGCCGGGAATTGCATCAGGCGAGCGGTTGCGGGTAAGGGGTGCCATCACGATGCGGTTGGCAAGCTTCAGATCACCTGCGGTGACGGGGTCGAATAAAGTGGGCATGGGATCTCTTGAAAACTAGAAAGGCTCAAGTTTGACGCAGGAGCAATGCGCTTGTGCAAGACAGGCTGCTGGATTTGTGTCAGTCAGGGGAACGTTGAAGTCGAAAAGTTGGCAAAAATTACCCGAAAAGTTATCCTTAAAACTATTACCACCATGAACATGTCAATGCCCAATAGCCTCAATGCATCTTTTGATAAGCGGGTTCAAACTGTACTATGCGGTACGTCCGGCGAATACATACCAGAGCTGAACCATAGGGATCAGAACAAGCGTCAATTGAAAGAACATTTGCTGATAGGTATGCGCTCTGGCGTTGACGGTGTGATAGACGCTGATTTCTTTAAGGCCTTGCGTCAGAATGTGAGCCACCCAGTGCGCGTTACTTTGAAAGACTGATCCCCACTATTCAAATTCGTCCGGGTCTGCGTCGGCCACCCACACCCTGTCAGCCTCATTTAGGCCGTCGTAGTCAGCCTCTTCAATTTGCGCGACTTCAACTGTCTCGTCGCGCTCCCAGGCCAATGCGGCGGCGTTGGGTTCACCCATGATTTCAGGCCGTTCAGGCAAGCTGCCGCGCCCCAGCAGCGCGCCTATCAGCGCCTCACGCACAAAGGGTGATAGCGCCACACCTGCATGGGTTGCAAGCACTTGCAGGTCATCGCGCATCTGCTGGCTGATCCAGACTTTGAATGCCACCGTGTTTTTGCCCAGCTGAGGCACCAGGTAAACCCAGCGGCCTGCGCTTCGGTCAACGCTCCCGAGTGCAAACATGATGCGGTTTTGTTCAGCACGTATCTGTTTGACCAGCACCGCTACCTGGCCATACACATAGCTTGTCAGCTGCGCCCGCACCCAGTTTGACTGGCTTATGCCCTCATAGTCGGCCAGCCACTTCATGGTTTGCGCCACTCGTTCTGGCAGCCAGATTTTGATGGCGACATTGTGGTCGTCAAGTCTTGACATGTCAGGCGCCGCATCCAGCAAACCTTGCTCTGCATGTTTGCGCTTACTTTGCTCGGCCTCTATGACTGCCGGCCGCGACTTGTTTAAAAACCACCACATAAAAACTTCCAGTGCAATTTGAGGGGAACTTTGGTTTCAGCGCTACGCAACTTTTAAGCTGGCAGTCATGAAGTCAATCAGCAAAACACCCATTCAGTTTCACACAAACGAGGGCCTTGCATTAAGCCTGATTAATTCTGCTACTGGCAAGCGGCTTGCCCACACGAGACAGGGCACCCAAAGCACACTACCACGCGCCACCCTAACAGGCGAGGTACTAAACGACATCATTGAGTTGGGCAGCCAGGCATTCATTACCCACGTCGGCCAGCTGCTACTTAAAAATCCTGTGCAGAGCATTCAAGACACAAACAGCGTCATACGCATCAGGGTATGCGCTGCGCTTGACTACGTGATTGATCGCACGCAGCAGCAGGTATGGGCTGAGCCAGCGCCCCACACCGCGCGTGAAGGCCGGGCCAGCGAACAACCGCCGTGGTACCACCCCATGAACGGCAAGTTCAGCGACTTTGATGTGCTTAATCCGCTGTGCAAACCCATGTGGCTGAACTACATTGCCGTTCGCCCTGGCTGGTTTGGCTACACGTTTTCACGCCACAGCGGCACGCAAAAACAACTGTTTATTGAAAATGATGAAATGGCACATGCCCTGCAAATGGTTGTTCGCGCTGCATGGCGACACTATTGCAAAGATGCAGCCTTCAATGCCCTGCGGCACCAGGTGGCCACAGCCTTGGCGTTGCACATTGGGCCAAATACCATTGACCTGGCAATGCGCGCACGTTTGCGCATCGGCCACGCTGTACTCCCGGCAAAACACCTAAATCTGGTTCTGCGCCACCAGCGTGCCTTTAAAACTATGGCATTAGAAAACCCGAAGCTGCTGACAGCGCTAACTGCATGGCTGGAGCACCCTGCAAGCGATAGCATTCAAAGTGCCAACAGTCTGAACGACGCATTGCCAGCCATGCGCCAAAGTTTGCTGGCCAGCGGCTTGCCGCCTCGTGCCTGGCGCTATTTGACGCAGCACGGACTCAAGGCACTGCACCCTGACGGGCAGACCAAAAGCGGCTGGTCGCGCATGATCAAAACGTTGCAGGCGCTTAATGCTGCGCGCTGGCCCCCACTTCCCCCGCTTGGCTTTTTGCGCCTGCTGCACGATACCGCAGGCACACCCCGGCACTATAAAAATATTTGCGACCGCAGCACTGCAGGCTGGTTTTGGCAAATGACCTGCGAAGCCGCGCATACGTGTCATGGCGACACTGCTGCCTACACCTACCTGTTTGACCAGTTACCTGAGTGGGCGTGGATGGTGCGCCACTACCGCCTGATGCCTGACAAGAATCAGCGCCGCAAGGGCATTGAGTGGTTGGAATTCATGTCAGATGTGGTGCAAAGCATTGCAGCCAAAAAAGATGTGCCTGAATGGGCGCTGTGGTTACCTGCCGAAGGGTGGGACAGCAGTCATAAATTGCAGGCAATACCGCTGCAGTCCCGCGTGGCGTTGTTGCGTGAAGCATTTGCACTGCACAACTGCGCTGATGGGTATGAAGATCAATGCAGAGCCGAAAGCCGGTTGTTGATCAGCCTGCGGTCCTGGGCTGACGACAAGCCAATTGCGCTGGTGTGTCTGGAGACTGGCGGTAGTTGCTGGCAGGTCGTGCAGATAGCCGGGCCGTGCAACAAGCCAGTGGCTGATTGGGTTCGGTTGTTGGGTAATAGCCTGTGTGCTTGGGTAGACTACCACTACGCACTGCACTTCCCGCCTCTGCCTCTAGAAATACAGGAAGCGCCGTTTTATTTGTCCTTGAATTGGGATTGATTTTTAAAGATGTCCCAAAGCAAAAACCCCACGAACACTGCCCTATGAACCTGCCCGACCAAGGCCTGCAACTCGGCTGGACAGGCAAACCCGCCGCCCAGCGGGTGGCCCGCCAAACGCCTTTTCATGCGTTAGAACCCGTCAGTAGTTACGGCGCTCCGGGCAGCGGTAACCTGCTGGTACAGGGTGACAACCTGCTGGCCCTGAAGGCATTGCTGCCGTTTTACAAAGGCCGGGTGAAGTGCGTATTTATTGACCCGCCATACAACACCGGCAGCGCCTTTGAGCACTATGACGACAAGCTGCAACATTCGCAGTGGCTCAGCATGATGCTGCCCCGGCTGGAGCTACTAAAGGATTTGTTAAGCCCGGACGGCAGCATTTGGGTCACGATTGACGACAACGAGGGGCATTACCTCAAGGTGTTGATGGATGAGGTGTTTGGGCGTGGGAATTTTGTAGCGAATGTGGTTTGGCAGAAAAAATACGCAGTCGCAAACGATCACAAAACAATAGCGCCTATGCATGACCATTTGCTGGTTTACAGGCGTTCTGATGTATGGCAAAGAAATCTATTGGAGCGCTCAGATTCGAAAGATACGCAATACAAGTACGAAGATGAACGCGGTGTTTACCGCGTGAGTGACTACACGTGCAACAAAACAGCTGAAGAACGTCCAAATCTCTATTACCCAGTTATCAATCCAACTACAAAGGAAGAAGTTTGGCCGAAACGTACAAGAGTTTGGGGTTATTCAAACGACGAGTTCGATAGGCACACCAGAGAAGGATTTATCTCGTGGGGCAAAGACGGCAAGGGCAAAGTGCCAGGCTTCAAACGCTATCTGCACCTGCTCAAGCAAGCCGGGATCGTTCCACAAACGCTTTGGGAACACACATTTGCAGGTCATACCGATATTGCACGCAAAGAGGCCCGCGAAGTACTTGAAACAACTGATTTAGGGAATGATTTCTTAACACCAAAACCAGAACTACTTATTTCACGAATCCTCGAAATAGCCACAAATACCGACGACCTCATCCTCGACAGCTTCCTAGGCTCAGGCACCACCGCCGCCGTCGCCCACAAAATGGGCCGCCGCTGGATAGGCATTGAAATGGGCGAACACGCTGAAACCCATTGCCTGCCACGCCTGCAAAAAGTGGTGGAGGGCGAACAGGGCGGCATCAGTACCGCAGTGGGCTGGCAAGGCGGCGGCGGCTTTCAGTTCATGCGTCTTGGCCCAGCAGTGTTTACCGCGCAAAAGCGCATTGCGCCTGACGTCAGCTTTGCAGCACTGGCCGCGCTGGTGTGGCATTTTGAGACTGGGCAACCGGCTGGCCATACATTAAGCGCCGCGTTACTTGGCATACACGCGGGCACGGCCTGCTACCTGCTTTACAACGGCGTGCTGGGCGACAAGCGGCCCGAGGCAGGGAATGTGTTGACTGAATCGATTTACCGCCACCTGATAGCCATGCACCCGCATATCGGCGCTGCCGTGGTGTACGGCGAAGCCACCAACCTGGGGCCAGCGCGGCGTGCCGCGCTGCGGCTGACCTTCAAGCAACTGCCGTATGACCTCAAGCAACTACAAAGCGGGGGAGCCTAGCCATGCAAGCCTTGACGCTTAAAAATTACCAGGCCGGGACGCTGGCGGCTCTTGAATTGTTTTTGCAACTGACGACTGAAACCAACGTGGCGGATGCCTACGCCCAAACGCTGGCGGTACAGCAGCGCCGCGTCAGTACCCAGCACGGTGACGGTGGTGAAGCGCCTTACCGCGATTCATTTGCCAAAGCCGAAGGCGCGGAACCTGGCGTGCCGCATGTGTGCCTGCGTATCCCCACGGGCGGCGGCAAAACCATTTTGGGTGCGCATGCTGTGGGTAGCGTGACACGCACACTGGGCCAGCAGCAGTTGTGGGGGCAGCGCCCGGTGGTGCTGTGGCTGACGCTGACCGACATGGTGCGCCGCCAGACACTTGCTGCCTTGCAGCAGCCTGGCCACCCGTATGCGCTGGCCTTGGCTGAACACTTTGGCACTGACGCGGTAGTGCTGGAGCTGGAGCAATTTGCCAGCCTGTCGCCAGACGACTGGGGGCACAAGACCGTGGTGCTGGTGGCGACCATTCAGGCCTTTCGTGTCAACAGTACGCTGCAGCGGCTGGTGTACGCATATGACGACGAGCTGGTCAAACATTTTGTGCGGCTAAACCGCGATGCGCCGCAAGCTTTTAAAGGGCTTGAACTGCTGACCGCCAACGACGTGAACCGCCACGAAGGTGACCCACTGACAGCCGTTGACATTGGCAGACCCAAGGCGTCGCTGGCTAACCTGCTGTACGCGCTGCGCCCGGTGGTGATTGTTGACGAGGCGCACAACGCACAGTCTGACACCAGCTTTAAAACACTGGCTCGTTTCAACCCGGCCTGCATCATTGAGCTGACAGCAACCCCGCTGCCAGGTACCAATGTGCTGCATCGCGTAAGTGCCTGGCAGCTCAAGCAGGCCGACATGATCAAGCTACCGGTGGTGCTGGTACACCATCAGGGCGACTGGCGCGATGTGGTGCGTGACGCACGCCTACAGCTTGACCAGTTACAAGGGCTGGTGCAGTTTGAACCGCAATACATTCGCCCCATCATGCTGCTGCAAGCACAAGACGCGGCGGGTGAAGTCACGCCAGACGTGCTGAAAAAGCATTTGATCGATGTCGAAAAAATTCCGGCAGAGCATATTGCCATTGCTACTGGCAAAGTCAAAGAGCTGCAAGGCAAAAACCTGATGTCCAGCGACTGCCCAATTCGTTATGTCATCACCGTAGAGGCGCTGAAGGAGGGCTGGGACTGCCCGTTTGCCTACATTTTGTGTTCGGTGCAAAGCGTTAAAAGTGCCAAAGATGTTGAGCAGCTGCTGGGCCGCGTGCTGCGCATGCCGTATGCCCAAAGGCGCGTGAACGAAGAGCTGAACCGGGCCTGGGCTTTTGTGGTGTCACCAGACTTCAACACGGCTGCACACGCACTGCGCGACCGGATGGTTGAGAACATGGGCTTTAATGCGCTTGAAGCGGCGCAGGCCATATTGCCGACTACTGAGCCGCTGTTTGACCACGGCCCCGATTTGTTTAACCAGACGCAGGTGCGGGCTACTGACCTGGTGATTACCTTGCCTGCCAGCATTGATATGTGCAGCGTACCGTTGCCGCCGACTTCCCGGTTAGTGCAGTATGGCGAGCAGGTGCAGGTGATTTGCCGTAACGACGTAGCTCCTGCCGATGCGGCGGCCCTGGTGGCCGCACTGCCCAAAGTGCATCAGGCACGTGTGGCTCAGGCTATCACAGACCACAACGCGATGGTGACCATGCTGCAGGCGGCCAGTACCCGCCGCATTCCGTTTGCACCACTACCGCAAATGGTGATGCTGTTTGACGGTGAGTGGCAACTGGTAGAAAGCCAGACGCTTGCCAACATTGCGGGGTTTTCATTGCTGGGTGCGGCAGTCGCTGGATTGCCCGCCTATGACCCGCAAGACCTTGCGCGTGTGGCGACCTTGGACATCACCAGCAGGCAAAAAATACAAATCGAGCTGGAGAGCAAACAACTGGCACTGGACGGCGTGAGCACAGTGACAACTGAGCTGGACTTGGTGACTGACCTGGCCAACGAAGTGCGCACTGAATATACAGTGCCAGGTGAGCTGGACGGCTATCTTGCGCGGGTGCTGCATTATTTGCAACGCGATCCCAAACACTCATTGACCAGCCTGGTGCGACACAAGCGCGAATTGGCTAAAGCCATTTCAAACGACATTGCGGTGCGCACCGCCACAGCGCGCAAACAAGGTTTTGGCTCGGCCATGGCGCTGGATATGTTCAGCGAGCCGCCTGCAGCGCAGGGTTTCAGGCATGACTTTGTCTTTCACCCAGACCACTACCCAGCACGCCCACCGTACTACGACGGGGAAGTGCGGTTCAAAAAGCACTACTACCCGTTGATTCATGACTTGAAGAGCAGCGGCGAAGAATATGAGTGCGCAGTGGCGATTGAAAGTTTGCCAGAGGTGGACAGGTGGGTGCGCAACATTGAAAAAGACCGGTTGAACTCTTTTTGGCTACCTACATCCACTGACTATTTTTATCCTGACTTTGTTTGTCAGCTCAGAGACGGTCGTTTGCTGGTTGTTGAATACAAAGGCGGGCATCTGACAACTGCCGACGATGCTATTGAGAAGGAAGCCATCGGCAAACGATGGGCGGCAACCAGCCAAAACGGACGCTGCATTTTTGTTCAAGTCAGCAAGGGTGACCCGTTGAAGCGAAGCTTGGAAACCCAGTTGCGGGATGCGCTGAAACCTGACGCTTAGCACCATCTCAATCGCAGGTAGTGAACAGGCCTCGTGAGGTTTGAGGTTACAGCCCTTGTCGAGCTGACCAGGTTTGCCGCTTTGATCTACGCCTGCGGCACCTCAGACGTAGAAGATTTTTTGGGTGGATGGACCATATTGACGTGCGAGTGCCACAAGCCCTTCCAGTACCCTGGCTCGTCGCCCAGCGCTGCCGCTTGAGCCGCGCCCTTCGCGTACTAGGGACTCGAAGATTGCACCTCTTTGCAGCGTCGTGCGCCCAGCTCCCGCCGTTCTTCCCGATCCTTCATCGGCAATAAGTGAAATGGCGTGTCGATCAAGCTCATTACCCTCTGAATCAAGGAATCGCCCAGTGCTTGGCTGGAAGTTAAACGGTTGACATCGCTACAGCTCCTGATAGAGATTTCAATTACTGCGTGGTTTTCGTGTCCAAAGCTGACAGTTTTCAACCAGTTATTTCATCAATCCCTCAGCCCGCATGGCAGCCTGCACCGCTGGGCGTTGGGCCATGCGGGCGCGAAAGGCGGCGATGTTGGCCAACCCTGAAATATCGACCTTGACCAACGGTGCCCAGTTGGTCACGTTGAACAGGTACACATCGGCCACGCTAAAAGCGTCGCCCATCAGGTACTGTTTGCCAGCAAGTTGCTCGTCAACCCACTTCAGGCGACTGAGCAATTTCTCGGTCACCATCGGTTTGTAATCTGCTGGCGTAGCGGGGTTAAACAGCGGCGCAAAGCCCTTGTGCAGCTCGCTGCTGATAAAAGCCAGCCAGCCGTTCATCTGGGCTCTGGCGGTGGTGCCGTTGGTAGGAGCCAGGTGCTTGTCTGACGACTGATCGGCAATATATTGCAGCAGAGCCGCTGCTTCTGTCAGGCGCGTTCCGTCGTCCAGCTCCAGCAGCGGAACGTAGCCCAGTGGATTGATGCTGTAGTAGTCTGTGCCGTCTTCAAGCAAATGCGTTTTGGTGGGTGCCTTGATGGCGGTGAAGGCCATGCCTGCTTCATGCAGTGCCATGTGAACGGACAAAGAGCACGCACCGGGGGAATAGTAGAGTTTCATGGTCATGAACTTTCAAAAAATTAGACTGAGAATTTAGTTGCGAACCCAAGCTGTGACGTCAAGTTGCATAAGAAGTATCGATCTTATTGAGCTTGCGCATCAACGACGGCCAGACAAACGCACCGCCCAGGCCGCCGGTTTGCACGCGCATCGCCTCGGCCACACCCTTGACGATCAGCGGGTTGACCTGCGTCAGATCGCCTCCACCCGACTGCGCATCAATCTGAATCCGGCAGGTATTTTCAAAGGTGTACATGCTTAAAAACGCATCGGCAATTGATTTGCCCACCACCAGCAGGCCGTGGTTGCGCAGCACCAGAAAATTCGCTTGCCCCAGGTCAGCCTGCAGGCGCGGCTTTTCATCGTCCCTGAAGGCAACGCCTTCATACGCGTGGTAGGCCAGCGAGCCGAGCACGAACGTTGATTGCTGGCTGATCGGCAGCACGCCTGCAGCCTGCGCACTGACGGCCACGCCGGCCCGGGTGTGGGTGTGCATCACGCAATGCGCATCAGGCCGCGCCTCATGCACAGCGCTGTGAATGACAAAACCGGCAGGGTTCACCGGAAAGCTTGAATCAATCACCTTGTTGCATTGCTCATCGACCTTGACCAGGCTGGACGCGGTGATTTCGTCAAACATCAGGCCGTAAGGGTTGATCAAAAAGTGGTGCGCGTCGCCGCTGACAGACGCAGGCAATTTGGCGCTGATGTGGGTGAACACCAAATCGCTCCAGCCGTACAGCGCCGCCAGCCGGTAGCAGGCGGCCAGGTCGCACCGCAGCGCCCATTCTTCAGGGCTGACGACTTCTTTCAGGCTGGGAATATGCATGCTGTCTCCTGATTGTTTAAACATTGATACAACACTCAAAGCACCACCTTGACCATCGGGTGCGTGCTGAGCGTGCGGTACAGCTCGTCGAGCTGCTCCCTGGACGTTGCTGTGACGGTAACTGTCACGCCCAGGTATTTGCCGCCGCTGCTTTCCCGCAGCTCCATAGTTGACGCGTCAAAGGCCGGATCAAACTGGTGCGCGATATGGGTAATGGCTGCCACCATGCCATCGACTTTTAACCCCATCACCTTGATCGGGAATTGCGACGGGTACTCAATCAGGGATTCCTGCTTGGGGATGTCGGGTGGTGTGCCCTGTGGTGTGTCAGGCGTGGTCATGCGGCTTGTGCCTTGGCTTGTGTTTTTGCTTGCTGGTACGCTGCATACAGCTTTGCGTACACCGGGCCGGGTAAACCTGCGTTGGCGCCTGTGCCTACCTTTGCGCCGTCCAGCAATGTGACCGGCAGCACTTCTTTGGTGGCTGATGACAGCAGCACCTCATCCGCAGCCAGCACCTCGGCGCGGGTGATGCGGCGCAGCTCAAAACCAATGCCAGCACTGGCGCACAGCTCTTCAAACAGGCCAAAGCGAATGCCTTCCAGTACCAGATTGTCTTTGGGCACACCCAGCAATTTGCCGTCTCTAACAACCCACACATTGCTGGCAGCAGCTTCACTTAAATAATCGCCCCGAAACATGATGGTTTCCAGCGCCCCGGCATCAAAACTGATCTGCCGTGAAAACACCGCACCCAGCAAGCTGGTGCTTTTTATGTGGGCTTTTTCCCAGCGAAAGTCGTCCGCTGTAACGCAGGCCACGCCCTGGGCGCGCTGTGCAGCTGTTGGCAGCTTCATCGCATTGACCATCATGAACACGGTTGGCTTTAAACCTGGCGGCATCACGTGGTCACGCAGCGCCACGCCCCGGCTGACCTGGATGTAGATGATTTGATCCGGATTTGGCTCATTGTTAGCATCATTTAGTGCTGTAGCCGTGGTGTTATGCGCGTGGGCAGATACTAATTTCATAGCAATTTCACGCCACCCGGCAGCGTTCAATGGGTTGTCGATCCTCAGCTCGGCCAGGCTGCGATCCAGGCGTGCCATGTGCTGGTCAAAGCGAAATAACTTGCCTGAATAGACCGGCAGCACTTCATACACCCCATCACCAAAAATAAAGCCCCGATCCAGCACGCTGATTTTGGCGTCTTGCAGCGGGGTGTAGTCACCGTTCAAATAGCACAAGGTGTCGGGCAGGGTGTTGGTAGAGGTCATGGGTGTGTTTATCGTCAGGGCAGTGTGGTGATGCGTTTGTCAAGGCAAAAAGAAATCGGTCTCTAGGATGTTAGCGGCAACCCGGGCCGCAGCCAGGTCTGGCGGCACTACAGCCGTTAGCGTTTTCGACGGTTTGGGCAGTCCGGCACGCGTACGCTTGTATTGCCAGAGCAAAAAGTCGCCCATATCCCAGGTAACGCTGGCGCCGCAGTTGTTTTTAAAGCCCTGCCTGGCGTGGTGCGACTTCTCGGAAGTGTAGTTAGGGTTCACGCTGTTGCACCCGGCAAGCAACAGCAGACAAAAACAAGCGGAGCCTAGCATCTTGATGCTATTGTAATAATAGCTGCTTGCGCGCATTTTACGTGGGCTAGAGGGTGATTTGAGCATCAAAAGCCACCTAAAAAACCTATTTCAGGAAGTTAACGCAGCAGGCGCACCGCCACAATCGCCAGCCAGCCCAATGCAAAATTAAGCAACGTCATGGTGTGAATCAGCTTGGCGGCTTTGGCAGCCATCGGCCATTCAGCAGCAGCCACAGCGCGTTTGTATTTTTTAAAGCCCGCGAAATAAATATGGCCAAACACCAGCATCATGGTGATGCCCAACACCAGCATGACATTGAAGCCCAACGGCACACTGCCTGCGCTGGTAGCCATTTTGGTGGCGCGAAACGTCGCGGTGTACATGTGCGTGCCAGTGGTAAACAGCACCACAATGGCCACCAGCACCCACAGGTAAAAGCGCTTGAAAACTTCGCCCGTCAACACTGCCCTGGGCTGCGCTTCAAGCGTTGCCATCGCTGCTGGCCGCAATGCAAACAACATGAAGGTCATGCCGCCCAGCCAGACAATGCCAGCGATCAAATGAAGGAGTTTTGCGTAGACGTACATAAGGCTTGCCCAGAAGTTCAAAAGACCGATTGTGGCTGTGCTTGACAGTTATCGCCTTTCATTTAAATTTCCTGAAACAGGCCAGGCTAAAACTAGTTTTAAACGAACGGGTTTCTACGTATAATCAGAGGCTGTAGAAAAAATAGTCGCTGTAACCTGTTTGTAATTTTGGATGCGCAAAATCAACCGTTCTGCTGGTTATGACGATTTGGATCAGGCGCAAGATGGCGATGTCATCAAGCCCTTGACCCGCATTCAGGCAGAGGCGCTTCGTGAGCGGCATCCGTCGCTCTCGCCATGGGTGGTGTTGGCGGGTCAGGCTGGTGCAGGGTTGCTGGTTTCAGTGGCTGCCTGGTTGCTGACGGCAAAGGCCAATATTGGTTGGTCTTGCCTGTATGGCGCGGCAGCAGTGATTATTCCGGGTGCATTGTTTGCACGCGGTTTGATGAGCAAGGTCTCCATGATCAATCCGGCCGCTGCGGTGACTGGATTTTTTTTGTGGGAAATGGTGAAGATAGGTTTGGTTTTGGCAATGTTGTTTGCTGCTCCCAGACTGGTTACGGATTTAAGTTGGCCTGCCATGCTGGTGGGGCTGGTAGTGACGATGAAGGTGGTTTGGCTGATTCTTTGGTTTGAGGCCAAGGTGCGGCGCAAATCGGTTAAGTTAAACGTGGCGAATAAAACGTAGTCCAACAAAGAGATATGAGATGAGTGCATCTTCAGGAACTGCTTTAACCGCTGGTGACTACATTGGTCACCACCTGGTGCATTTGCAAAACAAAAAGCAGACAACGCTGATTGATTTTGGCGTTATCAACCTTGATACGATTTTCTGGTCAATCACCCTCGGCGTGATTGGCTTGTTCGTGATGTGGCGCGTTGCCAAAAACATCCATGCAGGCGTGCCGGGCCGGATGCAGGCTGCCGTTGAAATGCTGCTCGAAATGGTTGACAGCCAGGCCAAGGGCATTGTTAAAAATGCCGAGTCCCGCAAAGTTGTTGGCCCGTTGGCGCTGACCGTGTTTGTCTGGATCTTCCTGATGAATTCAATGGACTTTTTGCCGGTTGACCTGTTTCACAGCATCTTTGCTGTCACTGGTCTGGATCAAAAAATTGAATATTTCCGCGTTGTGCCAACAGCTGACCTGTCAGCTACCCTCGGCATGTCTTGCGGTGTGTTGCTGGTTTGTTTGTTTTACAACATCAAGATCAAAGGTTTTGGCGGCTGGATCCATGAGCTGTTCTCGGCTCCGTTTGGCGACAAGTGGTTTTTGTACCCCATCAACTTCTTGATGCAGATGATTGAGTTTGCTGCCAAGACCGTGTCACATGGTTTGCGACTTTTCGGCAACATGTATGCGGGCGAATTGCTGTTCATGCTGATTGCCCTGATGGGTGCGGTGGGCTTTGGCTCGGCCACGGGCGTATTCCTCTTCATTGGTCACATTCTGGCGGGTACGGGTTGGGCAATCTTCCACATTTTGATTGTGGCGTTGCAGGCCTTTATTTTCATGATGTTGACGTTGGTGTATGTGGGTCAAGCGCACGACCACCATTGATGCATTGACGTATCGGTTATTGGTTATTGGTTATTGGTTATTGGTTATTGGTTATTGGTTTCGGTTTTTTCTTCGTTGGTTTTTTTTGTTAATTTGTAGGAGCTTTAAATGGAAAACGTACTTGGTTTTGTCGCATTGGCCGCTGGCCTGATCATTGGTCTGGGCGCATTGGGCGCTTGTATCGGCATTGGCATCATGGGTAGCAAGTACCTCGAAGCCGCTGCCCGCCAGCCTGAGCTGATGAACGAATTGCAAACCAAAATGTTCTTGTTGGCAGGCCTGATTGACGCGGCTTTCCTGATCGGCGTGGGTATTGCCATGTTGTTTGCTTTCGCCAACCCCTTCGTTCTGAAGTGATGCTTAAGTAAACCAGTTTTTAGAACTCTAACTACAAAGGTGCTGCTGTGAGTATCAACTCCACATTTTTTGCGCAGCTCATCGTGTTTGCGATTTTGGTGTTGTTCACGATGAAATTCGTGTGGCCACCGATTGCAGCCGCGCTGGACGAGCGTGCCAGCAAAATTGCTGCAGGCCTTGCTGCTGCTGACAAATCCAAAGCTGAACTTTCCAACGCCAACAAACGTGTGGAAGAAGAGCTGGCCAAGTCGAAAGGCGAATCAGCAGTGCGTCTGGCTGAGGCTGAGCGCCGGGCTCAGGGCATGATTGAAGAAGCCAAAGCCAGAGCAACCGAGGAGGGCAGCAAAATCATTGCCGCCGCCAAGGTTGAGGCTGAGCAGCAAACCGTCAAGGCTAGAGAGACGCTGCGCGATCAGGTCGCTGCGCTGGCTGTCAAGGGTGCTGAGCAGATCTTGCGCAAGGAAGTCAATGCCTCCGTGCATGCTGACTTGCTAGGCCGCCTGAAAACTGAACTTTGACCGTAAAGACAAGAGCACACACATGGCCGAATTAGCCACCATTGCACGTCCTTACGCTGAAGCGCTGTTTAAAGCTGCGGGTACTGACCTGGTCGGTACTGCGGCATGGCTCGACGAGCTGGCCGCCATTGCCTCGAATGTTCAATTGCAGCAGTACGCGGGCAACCCCAGCGTGACGTCGCTACAGACTTTTGATGTGATGACCGGCGTTGCCAAAACAGCTTTGCCCGAGGCTGCCAGAAACTTCCTCAAAGCCGTGATTGACAACGGACGCATCAGCGTTTTGCCAGAAATTGCCAGCCAGTTTCGGGCCTTGAAAAACGCGAAAAGCGGCTCGTCTGATGCCACGGTTTTCAGCGCTTTTGCACTCAGTGACGCAACGCTGGCAGACCTGTTGGCGACGTTAGAGAAGCGCTTTGGTAAAAAGCTCAACCTTAAAGTTGAGTTGCAGCCAGAACTGATAGGCGGCATACGTGTCGTGGTGGGTGACGAGGTGCTGGACACGTCGGTCAAAGCCCGTTTAGAGCAAATGAAAGCAGCGCTGGTTTCTTAAGCGGCATTCGCCGGCAAGATAACGCAGCCCTTTAACCAAAAGAAAGAAGGAAAGAGTCATGCAACTCAATCCAGCAGAAATTTCTGAACTGATCAAAAGCCGTATCGAAGGCTTGACCGCAGCCAGCGACATACGTAACCAGGGCACGATTGTGTCGGTGACGGACGGAATCGTGCGTATTCACGGCCTGAGCGACGTGATGCAGGGCGAGATGCTGGAATTCCCGGCGACAGCTGTCGGCACGCCAACTTACGGCCTGGCGCTCAATCTGGAGCGCGACTCGGTTGGCTCGGTGATTTTGGGCGAGTACGAGCACCTGGCTGAAGGCAATATCGTCAAATGCACAGGCCGTATTCTTGAAGTGCCTGTGGGTCCTGAGTTGCTGGGCCGCGTGGTCAATGCACTCGGCCAGCCAATTGACGGCAAAGGCCCGGTCAATGCAAAAATGACCGATGTGATTGAAAAAGTCGCGCCAGGCGTGATTGCCCGTAAATCGGTTGACCAGCCGTTGCAAACCGGCCTGAAGTCGATTGACTCCATGGTGCCCGTAGGCCGTGGTCAGCGCGAGCTGATCATTGGTGACCGCCAGACTGGTAAAACCGCTGTCGCGATTGACGCCATCATCAACCAGCGTGGCAATGGCGTGAAATGTGTGTACGTCGCGATTGGCCAAAAAGCATCGTCGATCAAAAACGTGGTGCGCTCGCTGGAGCAGGCAGGCGCGATGGAATACACCATCGTTGTGGCCGCTTCGGCTTCTGAGTCAGCCGCCATGCAATACGTGAGCGCCTATTCTGGCTGCACCATGGGTGAGTACTTCCGCGACCGCGGCGAAGACGCGCTGATTGTGTATGACGACTTGTCAAAACAGGCTGTTGCATACCGTCAGGTGTCGTTGCTGCTGCGCCGCCCGCCAGGCCGTGAGGCTTACCCCGGCGACGTGTTTTATCTGCACAGCCGCCTGCTGGAGCGCGCCGCTCGTGTGAATGAAAAGTACGTTGAAGATTTCACCAAAGGTGCGGTCAAAGGTAAAACCGGTTCATTGACAGCTCTGCCCATCATTGAAACGCAAGCTGGCGACGTTTCAGCGTTCGTTCCTACCAACGTGATTTCGATCACTGATGGTCAGATCTTTTTGGAAACATCGCTGTTTAACGCCGGTATCCGCCCCGCAATCAACGCCGGTATTTCGGTGTCTCGCGTCGGTGGTGCTGCCCAGACCAAGCTGATTAAGAACCTGTCTGGCGGTATCCGTACCGACCTGGCTCAGTACCGAGAGCTGGCTGCGTTCGCGCAGTTCGCGTCTGACCTGGACGAAGCCACCCGCAAGCAACTTGATCGCGGTGCACGCGTGACTGAATTGCTCAAACAGGCTCAGTACTCGCCTTTGACCATCTCCAACATGGCAGCCACGTTGTTCGCAGTGAACAAGGGTTTCATGGACGATGTGGACGTGAAAAAGGTGTTGGCCTTTGAATCCGGTTTGCATGCTTATCTCAAAGACAAGCACGCTGCGTTGATCGCAAAACTTGAAGCCGCCAAGGCAATGGATAAAGAAGCGGAAGCTGAAATGACCACTGCCGTGACTGCATTCAAGAAGTCCTTCGCGTAGTCTGACCTCACCGTAACGTTCTAAAAACTTTCAGGAACACAGATGGCTGCAGGCAAGGAAATCAGGGGCAAGATCAAGTCGGTGGAAAACACCAAAAAGATCACCAAGGCCATGGAAATGGTGGCCGCCTCCAAAAT
>JAYUVG010000010.1:0-22523 GCA_043754255.1 Polaromonas sp.
TCCCCCACCCGTCCTGGCTGGGCTTGAAAAAGTTGGAGGAGACGGATTAAAAAATCTAGATGTCCGACGACAGCGAAGCTGGCTAGTTTCTAGATTTTCCGGCTCCTTCAGCTTTTTCAAGGAACCGCGCAGCGGCCCAGACTGCGGGTCGCCTTTTCTTTGGTTACTTTCTTTTGGCGAAGCAAAAGAAAGTGACGAGCCGCCGGGCTCCCCCCGGCAACTACGTGAAGGCAAAAGCTATCAATAAAAGAGCTGCTTACGCGCATTTCACATAGGCTAGAGGCATAAAACATACTCAAACACCCCCTCCAAACCTCTTCCCCAACCGATCAAACCCCAAATAAATAACCGGCGTCGTAAACAGCGTCAACACCTGACTAACAACAAGCCCCCCAAAAATAGCCAACCCCAAAGGACGCCGAAGCTCAGACCCCTCCCCCCAACCCAGCATCAACGGCACCGCAGCAAACAGCGCCGCCAGTGTCGTCATCAAGATCGGCCTGAACCGCAAAAGTGCTGCCTGGTGAATCGCCTCTTGCGCCGACATGCCCTGCGTCCGCTCCGCATCAATCGCAAAGTCAATCATCATGATGGCGTTCTTCTTGACAATGCCGATCAGCAAAATGATGCCGATGACTCCAATCACACCCAGGTCTGAGCCGCTGATCATCAGCGCCAACAGCGCCCCCACTCCGGCAGACGGCAGCGTTGACAAGATCGTCAGCGGGTGTATGTAGCTTTCGTACAGCACACCCAGCACGATGTACACACACACCAGCGCCGCCAAAATCAGCCACAACTGGCTGGCAAGTGATGCCTCATAAGCCCCTGCTGCGCCTAAAAATGTCAGGCTCACACTCGCAGGCAGGCCAATGTCAATGGCGGCTTGTTTGATGTCGCCCACCGCTTTGCCGAGCGACGTACCCGGCGCTGTGTCAAAGCCAAGCGTGGTGGCTGGAAACTGGTCAACATTGGTGATTTGCAGCGGCGCAGGCCGCTCGGTGATGGTGGCAATGCTGGCCAGCGGCGTGGTACCGCCATTGCCGGTTCTAAGCTGCAAGCTGCCTGGCGATCCTGCTGTGTTCAGTTGACTTGGCAGCGCTTCCAGAATCACGCGGTACTGGTTTGTCTCGGTAAAAATAGTGGACACAATGCGCTGCCCAAAAGCGCTGTACAGCGCGTCGTCAATCGACGAAGTGGAGATGCCCAGGCGCGCCGCCGTGTCGCGGTCAACCGTGACAAAAACCGATGCCCCGGTGGCTCCTGCGTCAGTTGCCACATTGCGCACACTGCCCACACTGGCCATGCGTTCAGCCAGTTTTTTAGCCCACAGCACCACCACTTTGTTGTCTGAGCCCTCCAGCGACATCCGAAACTGGGTGGGCCCGGTTTCAGCATCAATCGTCAGGTCTTGGGTAGGCTGCAAATACAGCGTAATACCAGCGACCTGGCTGGCGCGCTGCTTAAGCCGATCCATCGTCTCCTGCTGACCAGACAAGCGTTTTTTCTTGAGGTTGATCAGCAAGCGGCCGGTGTGCAGCATGGTGTTGTTGGCACCATCGACGCCGACAAACGAGCTTAAATTTTCAACGTCCGGGTCTTCAAGAATTGCCTTGGCTACAGCCTGTTGCAGTGCGGCCATGCCAGCATACGAGATGGACTGCGTGGCGAGCACGCGCGCCTGTAGCTGGCCAGTGTCCTGCGTCGGGAAAAGTCCTTTGGGAATGACCGCGTACAGCAGCACAGTGAGTGCCAGCGTTAAAAAAGCCACGAGTAATGTCAGGCCTTGGCGCGCAAAAACCCAGGTCAGGCTACGGTCGTATCGGGCAATCACGTTACTGAAAAAACGTTGCAGTCTGCCGTCATTATTTTTTGCAGGGATCTTTTTTAGCCAACGTGCTGACATCATCGGCACTAGCGTCAGCGAAACAACCGCCGATATCAAAATCGTGATAGCCAGCGTGACAGCAAATTCCCGAAACAACCGCCCCACCACATCACCCATAAACAGCAGCGGGATCAGCACTGCTATCAACGACACCGTCAGCGAAATGATCGTGAAACCAATTTGCGCGGCGCCTGTGATGGCGGCCTGCATCGGCGCCATGCCTTCTTCAATGTAGCGCGAGATGTTTTCAATCATCACAATCGCGTCATCGACCACAAAACCGGTGGCAATCGTCAGCGCCATCAGGCTCAGGTTGTTCAATGAATAGCCCAGCATGTACATCGCGCCGCAGGTGCCAATCAGTGAAATCGGTACTGCCAGGCTGGCAATCACAGTAGCGCGCACACTGTTTAGAAAAGCAAAGATCACCAGCACCACCAGCAGCACAGCAAGTGCCAGCTCAAACTGCACATGCAGCACCGAAGCGCGTATGCCGGTGGTGCGGTCGCTGAGCACATCAACTTGCAGTGACGCAGGCAAACCCGATTGCAGCTCAGGCAGGCGCGCCTTGATGGCGTCAACAGTGGCGATCACGTTTGCACCGGGCTGGCGTTGCACATTCAGGATGATGGCGGGTGTTAACTGACGACGGGCCGCCCCTAGGCAGTTGCCCCCAGCAGGGGGAGCAAGCGTTGCTGTCAGGGGGGGACAATCGCTGCCGCTGAATGCACCGAGCCTGACGTTCTCTGCACCTTCTACAACCTGGGCCACATCAGTCACCCGCACCGCCGCACCATTGCGGTAAGCAATGATCAGATTTTTATAGTCCTGAACAGACACAAGCTGGTCGTTTGAATTGATGCTGTATGCCCGCGTGGGCCCATCAATGTTGCCCTTGGCGGCGTTGGCGTTCGCTGCTGTTATCGCGGTGCGAAAAACATCCAGACCCAGGCCAAAAGACGCCAGCGCCCGCAGGTCAGCCTGTATGCGCACGGCAGGCCGCTGGCCGCCACTGAGTGTGACCAGGCCTACGCCACTGACCTGGCTGATTTTTAATGCCAGGCGGGTGTTGACCAGGTTTTGCACTTCAGTCAGCGGCAGCACGCTTGACGTGATGGCCAGCGTGAGCACCGGCGCATCGGCCGGGTTGACCTTGGCATACACCGGTGGCGCAGGCAGGTCTGCGGGCAGCAGATTTGCACCGGCATTGATGGCGGCTTGCACCTGCTGCTCGGCAATATCAAGCGCCAGCCCCAAGCCAAACTGCAGCGTAATGATGGAC
Organism: Polaromonas sp.; assembly: GCA_043754255.1. GTDB lineage: Bacteria > Pseudomonadota > Gammaproteobacteria > Burkholderiales > Burkholderiaceae_C > Polaromonas. Next base: position 3,171 of record JAYUVG010000010.1, read on the forward strand.
ACGCCCGCCGCTGCAGTTGAGCTCATGCGCTGCAGGCCGGCCATCTGGCCAAACTGGCGCTCCAGCGGAGCTGCGACCGTTTGCGCCATCACTTCCGGGCTGGCGCCTGGGTACAGCGTTTGCACCTGAATGGTTGGCAAGTCAACCTGCGGCAAGGCTGCCAGCGGTAAAAACTTCAAGCCTAACAACCCGGCTAAAACAATGGCCAACATCAACAGCGACGTGGCGACCGGGCGCAGGATAAACGGACGCGATGGATTCATGGCGGTGGGCGCTCGCGGCCCGCGCCTGTAGCTCCGCCGCCTTGCAACATGCGCTGCTGCATGCTTTGCCAGCGCTCCAGCGCTTCAGCATCGCCGCTGTCCAGCTTTTCAAGAAAGCGTTTGCGGCGCTCCAGCGCCTCGGGATTGTCTTTGACCTGCTCAAGCAGGCGCTGGCGTTGCTCTGGTGTCGGGCCAGCAAGGAATTTGGCTGGTGGTGCACTCGCTGGTGCAACTTGCGATGTTGTTGCAGCAGCAGCTGGCGCAGTTGGAGCCAATGCAGACTTCTCGCTCGGCGCTGCAGCAGGCAGCGAAGGCGGTGAAGAAGCCAATGCAGCACTGCTCGCAGGTGAAGACCCTTGGCCTGACCCCTGCGCAGCACTGGCACCCGGCCTGCGTCCGCCGCCGCGCGGCGCATCGCCACCAAGGGCCACACGCGAACCCTCCTTCAGCCGGTCAGCACCTTCGGTAATCACCTGCTCACCGGCCTTCAGGCCTGATGCGATGGCCACTTTTTCACCGGTGGCCTGGCCGCGCACCACAGGGCGAATCGACACGGTGCGCTCAGCTGCATTCAGTACAAACACAAAGTCGCCATTGCCGCCCAGGCGCACTGCTGTCACAGGCACTACCACCGCGTTGTCAATGGATTTGATGCGCAGCTGAACATTGACAAACTGGTTGGCAAACAGGGCCGTGTCGGTATTGGCAAAGCGGGCCTTGGCCTTGACAGTGCCAGTTGTGATGTCTACCTGGTTATCAAGCGACGCGAATGTGCCGTTGCCCAAAACGCCGGTGCGGGTGCGATCCAGTGCCACCACCTGCATGTCATTTTTAGCAGCGTTCATCACATCACTGATGCGGTCTTGCGGCACCGCAAACACCACATCTATTGGAGCGACCTGCGTGATGGTGACAACGCCGTTGGCATCGCTGCTGTTTACGGTATTGCCTACATCGACCGTGCGCAAACCAGCCCGGCCACTGATGGGTGCGGTGATGCGGCTGTAGCTTAAATTAAGTTGCGCAGTGCTGACGGCTGCGTTGTTGACCTGCACCGTGCCCTCAAGCTGCTTGACGAGCGCGGTTTGTGAGTCGACTTCCTGGCGGGCAATTGAGTCTTGCTCCAGCAGCGTTTTAAAGCGCGCCAGGGTGACTTTGGCGCTGTCAAGCTGCGCGGTGTCGCGCTGGCGCTGGCCAGTCGTCTGCGCCAGTGCCAGCTCAAACTGCCGTGCATCCAGGGTCGCCAGCAGCTGCCCTGCACGCACCATCTGCCCTTCGTTGAACAACACCTGGGTCAGCACGCCCGACACCTGCGGCCGCACCTTCACGGTAGCCAGTGGCGTGACAGTACCCAACGCGTCCAGCGTGACAGGAATGCTGGCAAGCTCGGCTGTAGCCACGCCAACGGTGGTAGCGCCCCGCCCGACACCGGGAGCCCCCGACCCGCCCGGCCCTCCCCTACCGGCTGCGCCTGCGCCTGCATTGCCAACACCGCTCGCAGCGCCTGGCCCAGCTGCCGGAGTCGCATCAGGCCGCGTCAGGTACCACGTCAGCACGCCAAGACCCGCCAGCACCAACACAGCAACGACAGCGCCGATCCATTTGCCCCGGCGACTGACAGGCTGACCAACAGGCTTCAGGGAACTTTTATCAGCGCTTGCAGCCAGCGCGTCTTTGGGCGGAATCATCAGGAGTCCTCAAAAATATTCTTGTTGATTATTGCCCGATGTTTTCTTTGGGGCGGCGTTAGCTGCGCCCTAAAAAGGTAGCTTTACCGCAACGGGATTTTGATGCTTCGGTCAACCGGCACTGCCGTCACGCTGTTTTGCGGCGAGCCTTCGATCAGCCGGTCTGAATACGTCAGGTACACCAGCGTGTTGCGCGGGGCATCAACGATGCGCACCACCCTGAGCTTTTTAAACACCAGCGAGATGCGTTCGGTCAGCACGTCTTCCTGCGCGTCCAGCGGCTTGGCAAAAGTAATCGGCCCGGTCTGGCGGCAGGCAATCGATGCTTCTGACTTGTCTTCAGCCAAGCCCAGAGCGCCTTTGTAGCCGCCTGTTTTGGCTCGCGACACATAGCAGGTGATACCGCCCACCTTGGGGTCGTCATACGCATCCACCACGATCTTGTCATTCGGGCTGAGCAGCTTGAAAACGGTGCTGACCTCACCGATTTGCTGCGCGCTGGCACGGGTCAGCCAAAACATGGAAGCCATCAAGGCCAGTGCAAACAACAGGGATACACCAAGAATTTTTTTCATGAGATTTCTTTCGCAAGCCGAGGCCGCCTTCATTCGGGCTCAGGCAATAGCGTACACGCAGTACGCCATATGGGGGCGAAGGCACTTGAAGAGGTACTAGAACACTCCAGAATACAGTGCATGGAGCATGCCCTGCAGTGATCGTGTTTCGGGCAGCACATACACCACGCTGCGGCTTTTGCCCAGCACAGGCCAGACAACTTTTTCGTAAAAGTCAACCGGCACAACGACGCATCCCAGTGAAATTCGGTTGTCCGCAGTGTTAGGAGTAGCCAGGCGCTGGGCGCGGCGCTCCTGCTGGGAATCCGGCCGCAAGCGATGAATGGCCAGACCCGGTGCATAGTCCATCCAGATAACCTTGTCGCCCTGCAAATTTTGGCCTGGCTCTGCCATAAAGCGGCCAGCAGGCGTGGTTCGCTGGCTGGGCCGCAAGTTTGAAACTTCACGATCAGTCACATCTGCCAGCCCACCGTCACCCACCGCAAGGCCTAATAAAACAGCTGTGGCGCCTAACAGCCGCCCATCCGCGCCAAACACAAAAGCCTGGGCACTTTTCTTGTCAATGATGACAAAAGGCAGGCGCTGGTTGTCGGCGCTGGCCGCTACCCACTGGGCAGCGGTACGCGCGTCGGCTGTCGCGGCAACGCCAGCAAAGTTGATGACGGGCAAGCGCTGGACAGCACCCGTGGCACTGGCCTGGCCTGATAGGGTTGCTGACAAAGCCAGCACGCAAAGCAGGTGCAGTAAATGAAACGATTTGAACAAGAAAACTTCCCGGCGGTGGCAGCGTCTTGCATGAAGACGAGCTGCAACGCTACAGATGACCGGGAAAAAAGACTACACGATGTAGGCTAATACCCGACTTGACGCATTTTAATTAAAAAAACTTGAAACACGCGGGTCGATGCAATAACCACCGAATTGCAAACCATAGAAAAAGGCCCTTGAAAGGGCCTTTGGTTGGAAAAACAGAGTTAGCGTGCGCCGCGTTGCGGTGCACCACCGCCGGGGCCTGACCCTGGCCCGGGGCCACGGCCCGCAATGTGCCGGAAGGTGATGCGGCCTTTGCTCAGGTCGTACGGGGACAATTCCAGTGACACCTGGTCGCCTGCCAGGATACGGATGTGATTCTTGCGCATTTTGCCCGACGTGTACGCGACCAGCTTGTGCCCGTTGTCCAGCGTGACGCGAAAACGTGAGTCGGGCAAAACCTCATCGACCAGCCCGTGCATTTCAATTAATTCTTCTTTAGCCATGCCGCTATTGTCCACGAAAAGGATAGCGATTCATTCAAATCCGGTAAACGCGTACACCCCGACTGTTCAAGGCTGGGATTTGCCGTCAGCAAGATCGCTTTTGGCAGGTATCGAAACACGTATTTCGCGCATTTCAACATCCACCACATCGGCTTGCGAGCCAGGTGGTGCAACTGGTCGGGATGACCCGCGCGAATCACGTGAAAAGGGGTTGAATTGCCCTTTCTGGCGTTGCCTGAACTGCCTAAACTGGGAAAAGGCAGCAAAAGGAGCAGGTTTTTTCCCGGTCACCGCCCATTTGGCAAAACCAAACAAAAGCACCGCCATGGCAACCAGCAAAAAACAGGCAGCAAACACCAGGCCAACAGCCGCCAGTAGCAGCTTGAAAACAAAATTCAGCGTTTGACTAAAAAAGTTTTGCATGCTTTTCAATTGATGTTTCTGACGGCGTTTTCAAGTGCCCTCAAGCCATTTCAGGCAAGAAGTGCCTGCGCAAATTCACGCGCGTTGAATGTTTCCAAGTCATCGAGCTGCTCACCCACACCGATAAAGTACACCGGCACCGGGCGCAGCGCCGCATTGCCAGCTTGACGTTCACGTGCCCACAGCGCAATCGCTGCCAGCACACCGCCTTTGGCTGTGCCATCGAGCTTGGTCACGACCAGTCCAGTCAATTGCAGCGCCTTGTCAAAAGCCTTGACCTGCGCCAATGCGTTTTGGCCAGTGTTGCCGTCAATCACCAGCAACACCTCATGGGGGGCCGTAGCGTCCGCTTTTTGCACCACGCGCCTGATTTTTTTCAGCTCTTCCATCAGATGCAGTTGCGTCGGCAGCCTGCCTGCGGTGTCTACCAGCACCACGTCTTTGGCGCGGGCTTTCCCAGCGGTCACCGCGTCAAAAGCCACAGCCGCCGGGTCGCCGCCCTCCTTGCTGATGATCTCCACCGTGTTGCGGTCTGCCCATACAGCGAGCTGCTCCCGCGCAGCAGCCCTGAAGGTGTCGGCAGCGGCCAGCAGCACCGTTGCACCCTCATTGGCCAGGTGCTTTGTCAACTTGCCAATAGACGTGGTTTTGCCAGCGCCATTGACGCCCGCCACCATGATGACGGTGGGGCTGTGCTGGCCAATCACCAGGGCTTGCTCCAGCGCTTTTAAAAGTTGACTCAGCGATTCGGTCAAGATATTTTTAACGGCCACCGGGTTCGTCACGCCGCTGGCAGCCACCCGGCGTTTTACATCGGCCAGCAAATACTCAGTCGCTTTGACGCCGGTATCAGCCATCAACAGCGCCGATTCGAGGTTGTCGTACAGCGCGTCATCAATCTGCGTGCCTGTGAACACGCTGGAAATACTGGAGCCGGTTTTGCGCAAACCGGATGTCAGCTTGTCCAGCCAGCGCTGGCGTTCGGGCGCTATTTGCGCAGCAGCGACAATCGCCTCTATGTCAAGCGGCGTGACCAGTGCGCTGCCTATTAAACTTTTCTCAAGACTTTTTTCAGGCTTGAAGTTTTCTGCTGCTGGCGTTGGCACAACAACAACTGGAGGAGGTTTTTTTTTGAAGAAACTGAACATTGAGCCTGCTTTTGAATCGCACCATTCTATGAAACACATCTGCCACTTGCTGCTTGTCCTGTGCATGCCGCTAATTTCTACAGCTGCTACAGCGCAAACCACCTCAAAAGTCGAGCCCAAAGTAGAACAGTTCACCCTCAGCAATGGCTTGACGGTGATTGTAAAACCAGACCGGCGCGCACCGACTGCTGCCCACATGCTGTGGGTGCGGGTCGGTTCCATCGACGAGGTAGACGGCACCAGCGGCGTGGCGCATGCACTCGAACACATGCTGTTCAAAGGCACTCCCACTACGCAGCCTGGCGAGTTTTCGCGCCGTGTAGCGGCATTGGGCGGCCGTGACAACGCCTTCACCAGCCGCGATGCGACCGGCTACCACCAGCAAATTCCCAGCGGCAAACTGGAAGACGTGATGCGCCTGGAAGCCGACCGCTTCGCCAACAACCAGTGGCTTGATGATGAGTTCAAACGCGAGATTGAAGTGGTCAAGGAAGAGCGCCGCTCACGCACCGAGGAGTCGCCACGGGCGCTGATGTTTGAAGCCGCCACGGCGCTGACCTTTACCGCGTCGCCCTACCGCCGCCCCATCGTCGGCTGGATGAGCGACCTGGACGCCATGACACCAAAAGATGCACGTGATTTTTATCAGCGCTGGTATGTGCCCGGAAATGCTGCGGTTGTGGTGGCAGGCGATGTGGATGTAGCGGAAGTCAAACGTCTGGCTGAAAAATACTATGGGCCCATTGCCGCACGCCCGGTTCCCGCCCGCAAGCCACGCGACGAGCCTTTGCAATCAGGCGCACGCCGCATGGACTTCAAAGGTGTGGCGTCCCAAGCCTACGTCAGCCTGTCGTTCAAGGTGCCCAAACTGCTGGCAGCAGATTTCGCAGATGACAAGGCCGGGCGCGATCCGCTGGCCCTGACAGTTTTGGCCGCTGTGCTGGACGGCTACAGCGGCGCGCGCCTGGCACGCGCGCTGGAGCAAGGTGAGACGCGGTTGGCTGACAGTGCTGATGCCTACAACGGTTTGCTTGGTCGGGGCCCACAGCTGTTTGTATTGGCCGGTGTGCCCGCGCCAGGCAAAACGGCTGATCAGGTCGCCACTGCCCTGCGCCAGCAGATAGCGCTGATTGCACAGGCGGGTGTCAGCGACGCGGAACTGGCCAGAGTCAAGGTGCAGTGGGCGGCCAGCGAGACTTACAAGCTCGACAGCGTGTTTTCCCAGGCGCGTGAGCTGGGCTCCAACTGGGTCAATGGTTTCCCGCTGGATGCCGATGCAAGGCTGATTGCCAAACTGCGCAGCATCACAAGTGATGAAGTCAAGGCCGTAGCTGCCAGATATTTTGGCGACGACCAGATGACCGTGGCAACGCTGGTGCCGCAGCCGCTAGACCCAAATGCAGTCAAAACACCGCGCGCCGCGCCAGCCGCAGCAACGCGGCATTGAAAACCGATCATGAACCACACTATTAAATTGATAGCTGCTCGCGCGCTGTTTATGTCGGCTAGCGCCCTATTTTGCTCAAATTTATGGGCTGCACTGCCGATTCAGAAGTTTCAACTGCCCGGCGGCGCGCTGGTGTATCTGGTCGAAAGCCCGGCCATTGCCATGCTGGATGTGCAAATTGACTTTGATGGTGGCTCCCGCCGCGACCCTGCCAGCAAAGCAGGCCTGGCCAGCATGGCTGCTGCGCTGCTTGAAAAGGGCGTGCTGGCCAAAACCGGGCAGAGCGCCCTGGATGAGAACGCTTTGGGCGAGGCATGGGCAGACCTTGGCGCACAGTTCAATGCCAGCGCTGGCAGTGACCGCCTCAGCTTTTCCCTGCGCACCCTGACGGAGCCAGACCTGTTGGCCAAAGCCGTGGCGCTGGCCGCGCGGCAAATCGGCGAGCCTTCGTTTCCAGAATCTGTCTGGCAGCGAAACCAGCAAAAGGTCATTGCAGCACTGAAAGAAGCCGACACCCGGCCCAGCACATTGGCTCAGCGTGCCTACAGCAAGGCTGTGTATGGCGCGCACCCGTATGGCTTTGAAATGACCGGTGCGACCACTGCCAGCATCAGCACCGCAGACATGCGGGCGTTTTACACGGCCAGCGTAGCGGCCTGCCGGGCGCGCATCAGCATGGTGGGTGCTGTGAATCGGGCTCAGGCAGAGCAAATTGCGCAGGCGTTGCTGGCGCGGTTGCCGCAAACGCCGTGTGCCAGCCTGCCCACGCCAGCTCCCGTGCTTGAAGTGATGCCGCTGGCGCAGGCCGCCGTGCAAACGATTGCTTTTGATGCTGCACAAGCCCAGGTTTTACTGGGCCAGCCTGGCTACAGACGCAGCGACCCGGCGTTTTTCACGATGCTGGTGGGCAACTACATTTTGGGTGGTGGCGGTTTTGTTTCGCGCCTGATGACTGAAGTGCGTGAAAAACGCGGCCTGACCTACGGCATCAACAGTAATTTTGCCCCGGGCCTGCACGCCGGCGCCTTCACTGTCAGCCTGCAAACCCGGCCCGACCAGGCGGCACAAGCACTGGCTGTCACGCGCCAGGTGATTGCAGACTTTGTGCAAAACGGGCCGACTGAGGCAGAGGTTAAAGCTGCCAAAGACAATCTTGTTGGCGGCTTTGCGCTGCTGATTGACAGCAACCGAAAGCTGCTGGGCAGCGTCAGCAGCATCGCCTGGAACGACCTGCCGCTGGACTACCTGGACACCTGGCAGGCCAGGGTAGAAAAAGTCACCGCCAGTGACATCAAGGCTGCGATGGCAGCCAAACTGCAACCTGACAACATGGTGACTGTTGTTTTGGGTGGAAAACCGTAAACACATCAGTTTTGCTCCCTCTCCCTTTGCGGAGAGTGGGTTGGTTCCCATCCATGCCGACAACTGGCCTACTGGTTTTGCTCCCTCTCCCTTTGCGGGGAGAGGGTTGGGGTGAGGGGCAGCGGTGCAACCGACACAAACTGCTTTAAGCATCGACCAATGTCCCTCACCCCGCCCTCTCCCCGCAAAGGGAGAGGGAGTCAATGCAAACCGGCTTCAGTCGTTATGGCAAGCCACAAGGAAAAGCATGAAGTACACAGCACGCGTCAGCACGGAAAAGCCAGACAAAGACCCGGCCAAAAAACTCGCCAAATCAGGCAAGGTCGTTGGCCGCAAAACCATCCCACCCGGCGAGGTTCGCATCATCGGCGGGCTCTACAAACGCAGCAAAATCCCGGTGGGCAGCCAGCCTGGCCTGCGCCCCACGCCCGACCGGGTACGTGAAACATTGTTCAACTGGCTGGGCCAGGACTTGAGCGGCTGGCGCTGCGCCGATGTTTTTGCAGGCACTGGCGTATTGGGCTTTGAAGCCGCGTCGCGCGGTGCGGCCGAGGTGCTGGTGTTTGAGCAAGACGCAGCGCTCGCTGACAAACTCAAAGCGCTGCAAATCAAGCTCAAAGCCAGCATGGTCAAAGTCGAGCGCGGCGACGGCGTGAGCCTATTGCGCCGCGTCAACCCCGGCAGTTTGCAACTGGTTTTTTTAGACCCGCCGTATGAGTCCAACCAGTTTGAAACCGCGTTAAAAGCAGCAACGCTGGCTATTGGTGCAACAGGTTTTATCTATCTGGAAGCGCCCAAGGCCTGGACTGATGAAGAACTGGTAGACCTCGGCCTCAAAGTTCACCGCTTTGGCAAAGCCGGAGCGGTGCATTTTCATTTACTCCAGCACCTTGCCTAGACGCTGCCAGCGTATGCCTTCTGGCCCACTGGAAAACCACACCTGACGCGCCTTGCCAACAACGTCTTGCATGGGGACGCTGCCAAAGTTTCGCGAGTCCTGGCTGTTGCTGCGGTTGTCGCCCATCACAAACACCTGACCTGGCGCGACAGTGATGTCCAGTTCCGCCACGGATTGCTGCATGTTGACGTTCTGTGAGAGTGCAGCAGGCACCAGCACGACACCATTGACCTGAACGTCGCCATCACGTATTTTTACCTTGTCGCCCGGCAGCGCAATGATGCGTTTGATGTACTTGAGCGTTCGGTCATTGGGATAGGTAAAGATGGCAATGTCGCCGCGTGCAACGGCGCTGGTGTGTCCACCTGGTATGCCAGCCCAGCCGCCGCGGTTATAGCGCTTGTCTGCAAACAGCATATCGCCCTGCAGCACAGCAGGCGCCATGCTGCTTGACGGGATGCGAAATGGCTCAACCTGGTAGGTGCGTACATAGTCAATCAGCAGCGGCAAGGCCAGACCACTGCATAAAAAAAACACCACTGCGTAGGCGCCGCTGCATTGCCATGCCCCCAACGTGTAATGTTGCTTTTGCCCGGCTTGTCGCCAGGCATCAAACACACCAAACAGCCACAGGAAAGTGACAGTCACGGCGCTGACCAACAAGGTCGGCACTGTCAAGGGTGCGGGCAGATACAGGGCAATGGCAGCTATGCCGGGTACGCTGATCAGCGCGAATGCCAAAAAAAGCCATATTGCCTTGTTGACCTGGCCGTTGTACAGCTGCCCGAAACCTGGCAGCACCAGTGACATGAGCATGGCAACAATCGGCTTGCGGGGTTGAATGTTTGACATGATTTTTTACGCGTTATAAAGGTGTTGTGGTGACAGACAGGATCAGCCAGCAGCGGTAGCAGCCCAGATACCCAAACTGAACAGAGCCAGTTGCATCAGGCCCGCGATGGCAGCTGCTGCCACTGCCAATGCTTGCACTGCAAACCGAAAGCGCCCTTGCCGCATCGGCTCGGGTTGCTGGTTTAGTTGCGCCGCGTGCGCTACCCGGGTCATGACGATGGCATGAAACTGCGCAGGGGGCGTCAATATGCCTTCACGCAGCAGATCGTCCCATTTTTTCGACAGTGGTTCAGGCATCTGGATTCTCCAAAATTTCAGCAAGGCGATGTCGGGCACGATGCAGGCGGGTTTTGACTGCGCCTGCTGTACAGCCTTCGATTCGCCCAATGCTGGCCACGTCGAGTTCGCTGATGTAGGCCAGCGCCAGCACGCAGCGGTCGGCAACCGGCAGTTGCGCCAAGGCGCGCTGCAATACTTTGCGCTCCTGAGCAAGCGACAGCAAACCGTCGGGCTCCAGCTCTGTGCTTGGCATGTCTGCAGGCACAGGGCCTTCCCATACTTCGTACTGGTTTGCGGCTCGGGCACGCTCGTTGACAGCCAGATTGCGTGCAATCGTGAACAGCCAGGTTGAAAACGCGCCGCGCTGTGCGTTGTATTGCCCCAGGCTCTGCCACGCGCGTAAAAACGTCTCTTGTGCCAGGTCTTCGGCCTGCGCCTGACCAAATCCCATGCGGCCTAAAAATCCGAACAAGGGCCCCTGAAAGCGTTTGACCCATTCGGCAAACTCTGCCTGGCTGTCGATGGCATGGGGTCGGCTGGAGGCGTCGGGTGGCCCAGTGGTTCCGCTGATCAGCCTCAAGAGCTTGGTAATTTTCATGAAATGGTTTCAGTTGCATACCCCTTATACCGATGGCGCCGCAAAAGGTTACAACCGGGGATGCCTTCGCAGGTTACGGTGAGAGCGGCATAATTGCAGCATGAAACGCACAGCTGTTTATTCCGGCACCTTTGACCCCATCACCCTGGGTCATCTGGACGTGGTCAGGCGGGCTGCTGGCCTGTTTGACCAGCTCATCATTGCAGTAGCCGCTGCACATCATAAAAAGACATTGTTTAGCCCCCTAGCCCGCATGGAATGCGCGCAAGCAGCTACCAAAACCATAGCAAATGTCACCGTTCTGCCCTTCGATGGCCTGATCATGGACTTTTGCCGCGCGCACAGCGCAACAGCAGTGGTGCGCGGCATTCGAAACCTGACAGACTTTGACTACGAGGCGCAGATGGCTGCGATGAATCGCAAACTGGCGCCCGGCATTGAAACCGTTTTCCTGCTGCCCGACGCGCAACTGGCCTGCATCAGCAGCACGTTGGTACGTGAAATCAGCAAGCTGAAAGGCGATGTGAGCCAGATGGTCAACCCCGAGGTCATGCAGGCCTTGAACAACGCCCATTCAAGCGCAACATGGGTCTAATATGGCCCTACTGATCACTGACGAATGCATCAATTGCGATGTGTGCGAGCCCGAATGCCCCAACCAGGCGATTTATATGGGGCTGGACATCTACGAGATTGACCCGAAAAAATGCACCGAATGCGTCGGCCATTTTGATACGCCGCAATGTGTAGAGGTTTGCCCGGTGGCCTGCATTCCGGTCAACCCGCAGTTTGTCGAGAGCAAACCCACACTGTGGGAGAAATACCATCGGTTGACGGGTGCGTTGGCTGTTGTTGTTGTTGAAAAAGTGGCTTGAAAATTTACATTTGCACATCGGGTTAAAAACTTCGTCATCCTCGCGAAGGCGCGGCATCACGAATTTCAAAGTCTTTGCTGAAAATTTATGCAAAATATGCTCTAGACCAATAAAACAGCGCGCAAGCAGCTATTATTTTAGTAGCAAATCAACATCGATTTCTACCGACAAAAACTGCCACGCCGAGGCTCGCACCCAACCAAAATCAGCCAGCTTTGCTTTTGACCAGCGCATAAACAAACAGCAACAGAATTGCACCGATGACCGACGCAATAAACCCAGCTGCCTGCCCTGGCTGATAAAGCCCAAGCGCTTGACCTGCATAGTTGGCCAAAAACGAACCCGCCACGCCCAGAACCGCTGTCATGATCCAGCCGAGTTTGTCATCCCCGGGTTTGAGGGTCCGTGCAATAAAACCAACGATCAAGCCGATAAAAATTGTCCCAAGAAATGCCATCATGTCCATGCTCCTTCGGTTGTAAAAATCATTAAAGAACTGGCAATATAACTGACAGCAATGACGTGCATTGTGCGCATTGCCCGCAAGACACGGTTACTGGTTGCCTTGACGTTTGTGACCTTTATGCTGCCCTTTTAACGCCAGGTGCTGGTCGCTGCCATCTGCCTGTTGGGCGCACCGGGCGTTGGCCTGCGGCAATTGACGGTAAAGCTGTGTAAAGCTGCCAACCCAATGCGCACTCAGCGCGTTGAACAGGCAAACTGATCCTTCAGTAGTGTGTCGATTCATCAAGGAGCGCCCATGATTCGTATCAGTGCTGCCACTGTCTGTAAAGGCCGGGTGTGTGCAATCGGTGTTGCCATCTGTTTTGCAGCGTTGCCTGTTGCTGCGCAGCTTAATGCCAGCGGCGCTGTGTGGCGCGCCGCCTCGCGCCTCGGTTATGGCCCTACGGTGTTGAATGCCCAGGCGGCCAGCCCAGACCCCAAGGCCTGGGCTACTCAACAAATTGATGTTGCATTAGCTGCCAGCCAGCAGCCGCCCAGCATTCCTGTTGATCTTGCGCAGTTCAATCGACCGATGGGCACATTGGCCAAAGACTACCTGGCAGAACGCGAGGCGCGCAGAAACGTCAGGGCTCCTGCACCCGGCGCGTTGGCAATGACCGGCGATGCAGATGCGCTGGGCTTTAGCTTGGGCATGACGCAAACAGCTCAAGCCTGGCGGCTGATGGCCTGCAGCGACCCCACGCTTGAAAACCCATTGCTGGCCCGCATGACAGAGTTCTGGTTTAACCACCTGAACGTTTTTGTCGGCAAGGGCAACGTGCGGCCGTTTGTCGGCCATTACGTTGTCAATGCCATCCGCGCCAATGCTTTGGGCAAGTTTGAAGATTTGCTGCTGGCCAGTGCCCGCCATCCGGCCATGCTGTTTTATCTGGATCAGGCGCAGAGCAACGTGCGGGGGCTGAACGAAAACTACGCCAGAGAACTGATGGAGTTGCATACGCTGGGCGTGGATGGCGGCTACACGCAAAACGATGTGCGCGAGCTGGCCCGCATTTTGACGGGTTGGACTACCGGGTTGCAGCAAGGAGAGGGCTTCAGGTTTGCCGAACGGCTGCATGACAACGGCAGCAAAACCCTGCTCGGCCGCAGCTTTCAAGGCGGCGGTTTGCAACAAGGTGAAGACGCCATACGCATGCTGGCCCGCCACCCTGCAACTGCCAGACGCATTGCCACGCGGCTGGCCACCACCTTTGTGTCAGACCAGCCGCCACAGCTACTTATTGACCAGCTGGCCATCACCTTCACACGCACCCAGGGCGACATTGCTGCTGTGATGCGGACGCTGGTAGCGTCGCCGGATTTCTGGCGCGCCGACAACACACTGTTTAAAACCCCGCTGGACTTTGCCTGCTCTGCTTTAACCGCAGGCGGTGGCGTCAAAGAGCGGCGCGATATTCAATTGACGCTCGGCTTTCTGGCCCAGGCCGGCCAGCCCCTTCACGGCTGGCAAACGCCTGACGGCTACAAGACCGATGCCGCCACGTGGCTGGCGCCTGAAGCACTGACACGCCGCGCAGATTTCGCCTTGACCCTGGGCACCCGCATCAGCGAGCCGGTCTATCTGCAACCGTTTTTAAGCTCTGCCAGCCTGGAGCGCATAGCGCGCGCGCCACCGGCTACACGCACTGGCCTGATGCTCGCCAGCCCTGACTTCATGCGCAAATAAACCACCAAGGCAGCCATGCACACCTCAACATTTTCACGCCGCCAGTTGCTGATGGTCTCAAGCCTGGCGCTGGCTGGCGGCGCGTTTATGACACCCCGCGTGTGGGCACAAGGCGCGCTGCCTGGCAACCCAGGCGCAGGCCGACTGGTGGTGGTGCTGCTGCGCGGCGCGTATGACGGCTTGTCGGCTTTTGTGCCATACACCGATGCAGACTACTACGCCATGCGCCCCAACATTGCAATTGCTGCACCGGACGGCACGGGCAATACATCGATCAAGCTGGACAGCACTTTTGCACTGCATCCGTCGCTCGCAATGCTGTTGCCGCTGTGGCAGCGGGGTGTGCTCAGCTTTGTTCCCAGTGCCGGTTCGCCCACGCCGAACCGCTCACATTTTGATGCGCAATACCAGATGGAGATTGGCCAAAGCAACAAGACCAGTGCCGCGCCTGGCTGGTTGAACAAGCTTTCCAGCAACGCCAGCGCAGGCAACAAGTTGGTGCTTTCCGCCATCGGCGTCGGAGAGGCCAACCCGGCAATACTGGCAGGCGATGCGCGCGTCAGGCTCATTCCGCGTGGCCAGGCCGCCGTGCGTACGGGTGTGCTGGCCAACGACAAAACGCGGCAAGCGTTGATGGACTTGTATGCAGGCAATGACAAGCTCAGTGAAGCCTTTCGGCAAGGCGCAGGCAGCCGCATGCAAAGCGCGCAGGAACTGAGCAACGAAAAGACGCAACTCGACGCAAAGCGCATGGGACCAAAAATGGATGCCGCGCTGGACAAAGACGGCACACCGGCCACCACGCAAGCACAAAACGCACAAATGCTGGCAGCCAGCAATGGCGCAGCAGACCCGGTCGGCCTGCAGCTGGACGCGCAGCACCTGGGCACGTTGATGCGCAACGATGCTGATTTGCGGCTGGGCTTTTTATCCGCCGGTGGCTGGGACACCCATGCCAACCAGGGCAACGCTACCGGTCAGCTGGCCAACAATCTGGGCAGCCTGGGCCGCGCGATTGCGCAACTGCGGCAAGATTTTTCAAGGCCTGGCGATGTGGTGGTGGTGATGAGCGAGTTTGGCCGCACGGCAGCAGAGAACGGCACGCGCGGCACGGATCACGGTTACGGCAACGCCATGTGGCTGATGGGCAACCAGGTCAACGGCGGCAAGTGGCATGGCCAGTGGACGGGCCTGGCACGCGGCAACCTCAACGAAGCGCGCGATATGCCCGCTCATCACGATTACCGCGCGGTGCTGGCCCAAGTCATGCGCAGCACGTTCGGCATGCAGGATTCAGCCATGGCCAGCGTGTTGCCCAATACCAGCTGGGACGCACGGCTGGATGGACTGATGCATAAAAGCTGAGGACTTTTAAATAAAAAGGGCTGCGTATTGGGCAGCCCTTTTTTCATGCCCGCATTGCCCTGCAGGCACGGCGATAACTGGTTGAACCGCCACGGGAGCAGGACGAACACCTCGCGCATAGCCAGGATGCGGGTTGCATCCATTTTCAAAAAAAATATTGCGCCTGTGTCGGATTGAATTTTTCAATGGTTTGACTGGCCAGCTGATCAATCAAAAATATCGTTCAACCAGGATTTTTTGCGGCGCTGCGAATAGCCCTGCGAACCATATGATTTGTGATCGTCAGAATCCACAAAATCGGGCCGCGTTGCCATGGCCGGACGTTCTGGTGCAGCCTGGCTTGCGCCGATGGCCATCAGCTTGTCAAGTTCACCCCGGTCAAGCCAGACACCCCGGCACTGTGGGCAGTAATCAATTTCAATGTTTTGACGGTCGCTGATGACCAGCATCGAGTCGGGGCAGGTGGGGCATTTCATGGTGAGTCCTGTGGTTGTAAAAATATTCAGTGAATGCCAGAGATGGGCTGACTGCGAATGCGCAACTGGCGAACGGGCCGGATAGTGTGCAGCAGCGATTGGACAGCGCGCGCGATAGCGCTTTGCAGTGCAGTAAACCAGTCTTTGGCAAACGATGTCACGACAACCGGGTCGCCCTGAAGTGTTGAAAGCTCAATCTGGCACCGCTTGTCGATACCGCCTTGCGGCTGGTTAATGTCCGACAAATGCACCCGAACCCGCGAGGTCAGCCAGTCAAGCCGCTTGAAAGCCTGGCGCACACGGCGCTCTACCAAAATGCGCAATGCAATTGCCTGAGCGTCAGGTGATTCAAAAATAATTTTCATCGATGGCCTTTCGGTTTAATGCATCAAAGTCGAATGTTAAGAGGCAAGACAATTCTTTTAAAGCAGATAATCACGAAGTTAAATGCAGGAAATATCTGACAATAAAACCAGCGCGAAGGGTCGCCCGATGAATACAGCTTTCAGTTACCGCCATCTGTACTATTTTTGGGTAGTTGCCAAAGAAGGCGGCATGGCCAAAGCAGCTGACAAGCTGGACATGGCGGTGCAAACCGTCAGCACCCAGGTGCGCGAGCTTGAAAAATCACTTGGCTACGAGCTGCTAAAACCTGCCGGCCGGGGTGTGGCGCTGACCGATGCGGGCATTGCCGCCATGCACCAGGCAGAACTGATTTTTCAGCTGGGCGAGAAGTTGCCCCAGCTGGTGCGTGATGCTGTGGGCACGCCTTCGGTTCGGCTGGCTGTCGGCATCTCGGAAGGACTGGCCAAGCTGGCCGTGCGCCAGCTGATGCAGCCTGTGATGGCCACTGCCAGTTTGCGGCTGATTTGCCAGGAGGACGAGTTTGAAGATTTGTTGGGCGACCTGGCGCTGCACCGGCTTGATGTGGTGCTGGCTGATCGCCCTGCCCCCAGCAACCCCAATTTGAAGGTGTACAGCCACGCCTTGGGCTCGTCAGACCTATGCTGGTTTGCGCCGCCAGCGTTGCTGGCGCAGGCCCGCAAAGGCTTTCCACAGTCACTAGCAAAAGTGCCGGTGCTTCTGCCCACCCACCATGCAGCTGTCAGGTCACGCATTGACCACTGGTTTGAACGCCTGGGCATCAAACCAAATGTGGTCGGCGAGTTTGAAGACAGCGCATTGCTGAAGACCTTTGGCGCAGCGGGCATGGGCGTATTCCCGGCTGCAGTGCTGGTGCAAGCCGAGCTGATGACGCGCTATGACGTGAAAAAGGTAGGTGCCTGCGAGGGCGTGCAAGAGCATTTTTTTGCGATTGGTGCACACAAGAAAATACTGCATCCGCTGGTTCAAAAGCTGTTGCCGGGTGCCAGTTGAGCAAACTGAACCCGTTCATTTTTAGGGAAGCGCTGAATAAGTCCTTGCGGATGGGCGACAGCCGGATCGGGATGGGCTGCAAGGAAAATTTTGCAGTCAAATAGCTGGCTATTTGCAAGAAATTTGACGCCGCAGACCGCCCGAGGCCGGCTGATCGCACGCCGCAGGGGACTTGTTCAGCGCTTCCTTAGTTGGGTCTGACTTCAATTCTGGTTTTTAGCTTGTAAAGCGAACCAACGAGAGCTGCGCTTGGGGCGTTGACGGCGTAGGTTGATTGGCTTGATACGAACTTCAACGTAATTGAAAGTAATTGAGTATTTGAGTATTTGAGTCAGATTCAAATTAAATTCAATCATCATCCCCCGCATCCAACCCCGGGAACAGCACCTCCGTAAACCCGAACTGTGTAAAGTCCTTGATACGCATCGGGTATAGCTTGCCAATCAAATGGTCGCATTCGTGCTGTACCACACGTGCATGAAAGCCGTCAACAATGCGGTCAATCGCATCGCCGTATTGGTCAAAGCCGGTGTATCTGATCTGCGAGAACCGTGGTACCAGCCCGCGCAGGCCGGGCACTGACAGGCAGCCTTCCCAGCCGTCTTCTAGTAGTGGGTTAATCTGCGTGATAACGGGATTCAGCAGCACGGTGCGCGGTATCAGCGGTGCATCCGGGTAGCGCGGATTGGGCGCGTCGGTGCCAAAAATCACCAATTGCAAATCAATGCCAATTTGCGGTGCAGCCAGGCCAGCGCCGTTGACCGAGCGCATGGTGTCAAACATGTCACTGATGAGCAAATGAAGCTCGTCGGTGTCGAATTGAATAACGGGGGGCGCGATGCGCAGCAGACGTGGGTCGCCCATTTTCAGGATCGTATGAATAGTCATGCAGCAAAGCTTAACAAAGTTGATGATTCGGTGATGCGCGCCTACATTCGGTGCTCTGCAAAGCAGTCGTTTTCCGCGCCGAAATATTCCTGATTTTTAGCGTCTTATCCGACACGCCATTTAAATCGCCCTGACAAAATCCTGTTGATTCGACGCATCGTCGCGTTTTCAATTTACGGGAGTTCCGCATGTCCACTACAAATTTCAGCACTTGGGGAGATGCCATGATGGCCTCACTGGCCGGTGCCATGGCGATATTTTTTGCAGCCATTCCCAAGGTCATCGGGTTCGCCATCATCATCATCATTGGCTGGCTGGTGGCTTCACTGCTTGAAAAAGCCATTCGCGGCGTTCTACACACCGTTAAATTTAACAACCTTGCTGAAAAGGCAGGTTTTTCAGGATTTGTCCAGAAGATGGGCGTTAAGACTGATGCGTCCGGGTTCCTGGCGATGCTGGTCAAGTGGTTTATTCGTTTGATCGTGCTGGTGGTGGCGTTTGATGCATTGGGTTTGCCTGCTGTGTCTGATGTGCTGCGTCAGTTGTTGTTGTGGATGCCCAATTTGCTGGTTGCCATTGTGGTGTTGGTCATAGGGGGTTTGCTTGCCAATGCAGCGTCAGCCCTGGTGCAGGGCGCCACTGCCGAGGCTGGCTTTGACAACCCGCAGCGGCTGGCCAAAGTCGCGTCTGCAGCGATATGGATTTTTGCCATCGTCATTGCGGTCAACCAGATTGGGATAGCCGAGGCTTTGGTCAACACGCTGCTGATGGGTGCAGTTGGTGCGGTTGCTGTTGCTACCGGTTTGGCGTTTGGTTTGGGTGGCCGTGACACAGCAGCCGAGATTGTCAAGAAGTGGTATCAGCAGTCGCAAGCTGCTGCTCCTAAAATTGCAGCAGCATCCGATGCTGTATCTGACAGCGTTGATGCCAGAGCGAAAAAAGCGGGGATGTGAACTTCAGATTTGAGATTTAGCATTGATCAGTGCAGATTGCCCAGTTTTAACAGGTCGCAGAGGGTCATGTTTTTGAACTTTGCCACGCGCTTGCAACGCGTATGGTCAATGCGGGATGGAGCAAACCAAGTTTTGGAGTGCTGCCTCGTGCTGCGGTTGGTGGTATTTTGAACCAGGTGTCGTTGTATGGCAGAACGAATGTTTGGTTAAAGCTGAATTTTGTGTTGTAGCTCAGGCCCGCAAGTCGATAAGCTGCTTGATCTGTGTGGATTCGTATGGCAAATTCACCTGCGACAAGCTTGTCTACTTTTTGACTGGTGCCATAAGCAGCAAGCACCCCATATTCAGGTGCTTCGTCATCAAAAATTTTGACAATCAGTATAGGTCTAGGTTTGCGTCCCGGAGCCAGGTCTGGCAAGTAAGGAAACATGCACCATAC
>JAYUVG010000011.1:0-16509 GCA_043754255.1 Polaromonas sp.
TTATTTTTGTAACTACTCAGCGCTTGTCATCCCGGCCTTGAAGAGCCTGCCCCGGACTTGATCCGGGGGGATCCATATCCCCTGCGGTACTTGCAACAGCGCGGGTTCATGGATTGCGGGTCAAGCCCGCAATGACGTGTAAAGGAGCTGAGTAGTTACCCTTTTAAAGGCATTTCGACCTCTAGCCCACATGTTTAGCGCGCAAGCAGCTCCTGATTTAGGAGCAATCGCTAGCCTTTCTCCCCAAAAAGAAAAACCCCGGCAGGCGAAACCCGTCGGGGCTGGCAAGCGGCATAAATGCGCAAGTGCCGATGATCGCCTGACGGGGATGAATCGCCCTTCAGGCAAAGAAAGCAAGTGATTGCTTTCAGGGGGGTTGCCAGGGTTGGTTACCCGGCGGTGCCCGAATAAACCGGACACATGAAGATTACGCCGTGACTTCTTACCATTCAAGCTAAAAATTTCAATCACACCTGTTGTTGTGATTGCAGCCAGAAGGCCAGGAGCCTGGGCACTCAAATAAAAACACCTGTACAAAGTAACAGCTGGAAAATTTGTGTTCAGCTGTTGCTTCAACAAGTGTCTCTAAGCTGTTGATTTTTAAACATGTCCGTTTGATGACAGTCAAAATAGAATTTATCTGTATAACAAACAGTTTTAATAGTATTGACAGGTTATTAAACAGCCCTTTAGAATCCGGCCACACCTTGAAACCAAGGGAGAACCCGAATACCTCAGTTTGAGTCAGCGCACCGTTGGCACAGACTAGTTCAGGGTCAACATCCGACTACGCCACCGGGCACTGCGCCAGGTCAGCCGGGATGGCGACTCAAATCAACACCCATGGCTTTAAACCCCGGGCGAATGACAAGGAGTGCTATGACGAAAGCAGCGATTCAATCAGTACCAGCCACCGGCAAATCAGCGTTTTTGACGTTCAGCCAGGCTGGCAAGACAATTTTGGGCAACACGCAGCGAAGCGCCAGCCGTACTGCAAAGGACATTGCAGACGGATTTTTTGAAATTACCCACAACGGATTTGCCCTGCTGGGCTTGGCGTTGGTGTTTGCAATCATTACCCTGACAGCCAGACCTGACCTGCGCCAGGCAGGAGAAAACCACCTGATCAGCTGGCTTGAAGAAAGGCGCGATGCCAATGTGGAATATGAAGAACCTGCAGTTGTTGTACAGGTGCATGCCGTTGAGCCCAAAGAGTTGCCCAAGCAGCAAGCGCTTCTTGCCTTTTGGCTGGCTCGCAAATACGGCGTCGCGCCTGAACCGCTGGGCGTGCTGGTGTCCCATGCCTTTGAAATTGGCGCCAAAGCCAAACTGGAGCCAACATTGATCCTGGCGATCATGGCTATTGAATCGGGTTTTAATCCGTTTGCGCAAAGCCCGGTCGGCGCGCAGGGTCTGATGCAGGTCATGACCAGGGTGCATACCGACAAATACGAGAACTATGGCGGCAAGCTGGCGGCTTTTGACCCGGTGACCAACCTGCGTGTCGGCGTCAAGGTATTGCAGGAATGCATTGCCAGGGCAGGTTCGATTGAAGGCGGCCTGAAGTATTACGTGGGTGCGGCAAATCTGCCGTACGACGGCGGTTACACCGCCAAAGTCATGGCCGAGTATTCACGCCTGCAGGTGGTCATTGGTGGCAAGCCCGTGCCGCCGGTTGTTCGCACCTTGCCGGTCAAACTGGCCCCGGCAGACAACCCTGTTCAAACCCCTGAGAACGTAGTGGCGCTGACTTCCTGACCGCCGATTGCCAGAGGTTTCATTCTGGCAATAACTGCTGCGGTACACTCAAAACGCACGCGACTGGCGATAGGCGCACTGGCTTTTGACCTGGTTTTATCGGTACATAAGCCAATGCCGCTGACGTGGGACACCACTCGGAAGCGTGCCGTTTGATTTTTAAAAAAGACAAGCGTTTAGCCGTTCGCCTGGGCAGCCCCTGCACCATTTGCATCTGCATTTGCATGTGCTTTTGACAGCAGGGATCACGTCTTTAAAGGACTGCCAGCATGTACCACCGCAACGTTCTGATTGAACAAACCGACCCCGAAATTTTTGCCGCGATTCAGGCAGAAAACAACCGCCAGGAGCAGCACATTGAGCTGATTGCCAGCGAGAACTACGCCTCCCCCGCCGTCATGGCCGCACAAGGCAGTCAGCTGACCAACAAGTACGCGGAAGGCTACCCGGGCAAGCGCTACTACGGCGGCTGCGAGTTTGTAGATATTGCTGAACAGCTGGCAATTGACCGTGTCAAGCAGCTGTACGGCGCTGACGCGGCCAATGTGCAGCCGCACTGTGGTGCATCGGCCAACCAGGCGGTGTTTTTGGCGTTTTTAAAGCCGGGCGACACCATCATGGGCATGAGCCTGGCCGAGGGCGGGCACTTGACGCACGGCATGCACCTGAACATGAGCGGCAAGTGGTTTAACGTGGTGTCGTATGGCCTGAATGCCAAAGAAGAAATCGACTACGACGAGATGGAGCGTAAAGCCCACGAGTCCAAACCCAAACTCATCATTGCCGGCGCTTCAGCGTACAGCCTGCACATTGACTTTGAGCGTTTTGCCAAAGTCGCCAAAGCCATTGGTGCAATTTTCATGGTGGACATGGCACATTATTCGGGCCTGATTGCAGCTGGCGTGTACCCCAACCCGGTGCCGCATGCCGACATCGTCACATCGACCACGCACAAGAGCCTGCGTGGGCCACGCGGCGGCATCATCTTGATGAAAGCTGAGCACGAAAAAGCCATCAACAGCGCCGTGTTCCCCGGCCTGCAAGGCGGCCCGTTGATGCATGTGATTGCTGCAAAGGCGATTGCTTTTAAAGAAGCGCTGGAGCCAGGCTTTAAAGACTACCAAACCCAGATTTTGAAAAACGCTGTGGTGATGGCCGAGACATTGGTCGAGCGCGGCTTGAGAATCGTCAGTGGCCGCACCCAAAGCCACCTGATGCTGGTTGACTTGCGCAGCAAAAACATCACCGGCAAAGAAGCCGAGGCCGTACTGGGCAGCGCCCACATGACCATTAACAAAAACGCGATTCCCAAGGACCCGGAAAAGCCAATGGTTACCAGCGGCGTGCGCATCGGCACACCGGCCATGACCACCCGCGGCTTCAAGGAAGAAGAAGCGCGCATGACGGCGCACCTGATTGCCGATGTGCTGGACAACCCACGTGATGCAGCAAATATCGAGGCTGTCAAAGTCAAGGTACACGCGCTGACCAGCCGGTTTCCGGTTTACAAGTGACGGCATCCATTTGTCATTGCGGGCTTGACCCGCAATCCATGAACCCGCTGCCTTGCAAGCGTTGCAAAAGTCATGGATCCCGGATCAAACCCGGGATGACAGATCAAAATAATTACTATTATTTTAATAGCTGCTTGCGCGCTATTTATGCGGGCTAGAGCACTAAAACACCTATAAGCAGGGTTAATAATCATATGAAGTGCCCTTTCTGCGCCAACCTCGAAACCCAGGTCGTTGAAACCCGCATCTCAGAAGACGCAGACTTCATACGCCGCCGCCGCCAGTGCAGCGCCTGCGAAAAGCGCTTTACCACCTACGAGCGGCCTGACGTGGCCTTCCCCGCCATTGTCAAAAAAGACGGCAGGCGCATTGAATACAAACGCATCAAAATTTTGGACTCGATGAACCTGGCGCTCAGAAAACGCCCGGTCAGCACAGAGCAGGTTGACAACGCCATTGAGCGCATGGAAGAAAAGCTGCTGAGCCTGGGGTTGAAAGAAGTCCCCTCTACCCGTCTGGGCGAGCTGGTCATGCGCGAGCTGAAAAAGCTCGACAAGGTCGCCTATGTGCGCTTTGCCAGCGTCTACCGCAGCTTTGAAGACATCGACGAGTTCAGGGCGCTGGTGGACGAGGTGCGCAAGTAGGTTGAATCTTGATTAAACATACTGTACAGATAATCAGTCTTTGTGCAAATCAAGGCATGATTAAAAAACTGTCTGCAAGCTCCAGTCCAGCAAACCAGATAGCTGTTTTTCAGGAAACGACTATTCGCCGGATTTGGCATAACGAGGAATGGTGGTTTTCAGTAGTAGACGTTGCGCTATCCTGACCGAAAGCCCAAATGCCGACGCGTACTGGCGCAAGCTTAAATAACGGCTGAATGCTGAGGGCAACCAACCCGTGACGTTTTGTCACTGGTTAAGGCTGGAGGCACCAAACGGCAAACAGCGTGAGACGGATTGCGCCAACACAGAAGGCCTGTTCCGCATCATCCAGTCCATCCCCTCGCCCAAAGCGGAGCCGTTCAAGCGCTGGCTGGCGCAGCGAAAACAGACAATGCGGTAGTTAGCGACATCAACGACCTTGCTGCAAAAACAAGCGCATCTATTGCAAAGTGACAACCTGACGCCGATGCACTCAACGACTGATGATGTCGGGCGACCGCGATGCAAGGCAGCAATGCCCTGCCAGGAGCTTGAGCCCGCTGCTTCATGACCAAAAATCCCCTTGTCATCCGCACGCCAAGCCATCCCGCGTGACATCGCAAACATCGAAGCTGTCAAAACCAGAGTACACGCACTGACCAGCCGGCTTGCAGTTCACCGCTGAAGCAAAAGTTTGTGTATTACTCCCTCTCCCATTGCGGGGAGAGGGTTTGAGTGAGGAAGTAAACGTGCTATATATTTAATAGCTGCTTGCGCGCTATTTACATGGGCTACAGCCCTAAAATACTAAAAAAACGGGTTAAAAACGCATGCGATGCCCTTTTTTCGCCAACCTTGAAACTCAAGTTGTCGAAATCCACATTTCACAAAACGCCGACTTCACACGCCGCCGCCAATGCGGTGCGTGCGCGCTGATCGATGAGGTCGGCAAGCAGGCAATGTAGATAAAAATGCCATATTCAAGCAAAAAAGGCCTGTAGCCGAGGTAAAAAGCGCGCAAGCAGCTATTAATTAAATAGCATACAGCGCCTCTAGCCTAACCCCATGCTCCGCGAAATCACTTCCTTCATGATCTCGTTTGTTCCACCGTAAATGCGCTGCACCCGCGCATCTGCGTAGGCCCGGGTGATGGGGTAGTCCCACATGTAGCCCGCGCCGCCGTGCAATTGCACGCACTCGTCCATCACTTTGCATTGCAGGTCTGTTGTCCAGTACTTGGCCATGCTGGCCGTCGCAGTGTCCAGCTTGTCAGCAAGCACCAGCTCGATGCATTTGTCGACGAACACCCGGGCCACCTGCACTTCGGTTTGCAACTCTGCCAGCTTGAATCGGGTGTTCTGAAAACTGGCAACGCTTTTGCCAAACACCTGACGTTCTTTGGTGTAACTGGTTGTCCATTCAATGGCTGCTTGCGCGGCTGATACTGCCGTGATTGCTATCTGCAGGCGCTCCCAGGGCAGCTGCTCCATCAGGCACACAAAGCCTCGGTTTTCAAATGACGGGCCACCCAGCAGGTTGTCGGCAGGTACACGGACATTGTCAAAAAACAGCTCGCAGGTGTCTTGCGCTTTCAGTCCCAGTTTTTTAAGCGGTGTGCCTTTGCCAAAGCCTGCCATGCCGCGCTCCACAATCAGCAAACTGGTGCCCTTGCCGCCCGCTGCCGGGTTGGTTTTGGCCACCACAATCACCACATCGCTGTGCCAGCCGTTGGTGATGTAAGTCTTGCTTCCATTGAGCAGATAACTGCCATCGGGTTGCAAAATAGCGGTGCTTGTCAAACCCTGCAAATCACTGCCCGCGCCAGGCTCGGTCATGGCAATGGCACCCACTAGCTCGCCGGTGGCCATTTTGGGAAGGTAATGGGCTTTCTGATCTGCCGTGCCGTAGTGCAAAAAGTACGGCGCAATAATTTCGCTGTGCAGCCCATAGCCAATGCCGCTAAAGCCTGCAGCGCCAAGCGCTTCCATTTGCACCACGCTGTACAGCTTGCGGGCACCTGAGCCGCCATATTCTTCAGGCATCGACATGCACAAAAAGCCATTGGCTCCGGCGCTTGGCCACACCGCTTTGTCAACATAACCCTGTGCCTCCCAGGCGGCGTGGTGCGGCGCGATTTCTTTGTCCATGAAGCGTTGGAAGCTGTCGCCAAAAGCAACATGGTCTAGGGTAAATAAGGTGCGTTCAATCATGGCTCGTAAATATACTGCATTGACCTAAAACCACCAACAATTCCAGCACTGCCAGGACACAGCCATGAACGAAGCTTTTGTATACGACGCGATCCGCACGCCGCGCGGCAAGGGCAAGCGGGACGGCAGCCTGCATGAGGTCAAGCCTGTCAATCTGCTGGCTGGCTTGCTATCACAACTGCAGCAACGCAACCAGCTGGACACGGCGATGGTTGACGACGTGGTGATGGGCGTGGTGTCGCCAATCGGCGATCAGGGCGCGGTGATTGCCAAAGTGGCAGCGCTCAAGGCGGGATGGGACGTCAAGTGTTCAGGCGTGCAGCTGAACCGCTTTTGCGCGTCAGGTCTGGAAGCTGTCAACCTGGCAGCCCAAAAAGTGCGCTCCGGCTGGGAAGACCTGGTCGTTGCAGGCGGTGTTGAAAGCATGAGCCGTGTGGCGATAGGCTCGGACGGTGGCGCCTGGGCACAAGACCCCGAAACCAGCCTGGCTACCGGCTTTGTGCCCCAAGGCATTGGCGCGGATCTGATTGCCACCATCGACGGTTACAGCCGGGGTGATGTGGACGCCTTTGCGCTGGAGTCGCAGCGCCGGGCAGCTCATGCGCAGGCTGGCGGCTATTTTGCTGGTTCGGTCATGCCGGTCAAGGATTTTTTGGGTCAGACCATTCTGGCGGCTGACGAGTTCATCAAACCGCACACCACACTGGCTGGCCTGGGGGCGCTCAAAGCTTCGTTTGAGCAACTGGGCGCAATGGGTTTTGATGCAGTGGCGCTTGGCAAGTACCCTGAAGTAGAGCGCATTGTTCACGTCCATCACGCTGGCAATTCGTCCGGTATTGTCGATGGAGCAGCGGCTGTGCTGGTGGGCTCTGAAGCAGCAGGTAAATTGCACCAGCTGACGCCTCGGGCACGTATTGTGGCGGTCGCTGTCAGCGGCGCTGACCCGACCATCATGCTGACCGGCCCGGTGCCCGCAGCGCGCAAGGCCCTTGGCAAAGCAGGCATGACGGTTGACCAGATAGATCTGTTTGAAGTCAACGAAGCTTTTGCAGCTGTGCCGATGCGCTTCATGAAAGAGCTGCATGTGCCGCATGACAAGGTCAACGTCAATGGCGGTGCAATTGCCATGGGACATCCGCTGGGAGCGACTGGCGCGATGATTTTGGGCACACTGATAGACGAACTGCACAGGCGCAAATTGCGCTACGGCCTGGCCACGCTGTGCGTCGGCGGCGGCATGGGCATTGCGACCATCGTGGAGGCGCTTTGATGAAGACCATTCAATACGCGTTGGATGCAGGCATTGCCACGCTGACGTTTGACGAACCCGACTCAGCTGTCAACACCATGTGCGCTGCCTGGCAGGCCGACATGACCGAAGTTACCGCACGCGTGCAGCAAGACAAAGCCGCCATCAAGGGCATCATCCTGGCGTCCAATAAAACCACGTTTTTTGCCGGTGCAGACCTGAAGGCAACAATGCGCGTGCAACCAGCCGATGCAGGTCGGGCATATGCCGGAATTGAGCAATTGAAGAAAAACTTTCGAACCCTGGAGACGCTGGGCGTTCCCGTGGTCAGCTGCATCAACGGCGCGGCATTGGGCGGCGGCTGGGAACTGGCTCTGGTAGGCCATCACCGCATTGCTGTTGACAACCCAAAAATTCAACTGGGACTGCCCGAGCTCACGCTGGGTTTGATCCCCGGTGCGACTGGCATCACCAAAATGACGCGCCTGCTCGGGCTGCTGGGCGCTCAGCCCTACATCCTGGAAAGCAGGCTGTTCAACCCGGCGCAAGGCCTGGCACTGGGTCTGATTCATGAGCTGGTAGCCGATGCTGGTCTGCTGCGTCAACAAGCGCTGGCATGGATTGCTGCCCACCCCGAGTCAAGGCAGCCATGGGATGCTGCTGATTACAAAATGCCGGGTGGCACGCCAGCCAGCGCCAAAGTTGCCGCTGCCCTGAGCGTTGCACCCGCACTGCTCAGGCAAAAAACCCGTGGCTTGTACCCTGCTCCTGAAGCTGCCTTGTGCGCCATGGCCGAAGGCGCGCAGGTTGACTATGACACCGCGCTGCGCATTGAAAGCCGGTACCTGGCCAAAGTCATGTCGGGGCAAGTCGCCAAGAACATGATCAACACGTTTTTCTTCAACATGAACGCCGTCAAAAGCGGGCACAGCAGACCTGCAGGCACGCCAAGATTCAAGCCGCAAAAAGTGGGGGTGTTGGGCGCAGGCATGATGGGCGCTGGCATTGCCTATGCGCAAGCTGTGCGCGGCATCGCCACTGTTTTAAAAGATGTCACTGTTGAAAAAGCCGACGCTGGCAAGGCGCATAGCCGCCAGCTGACGCAATCTCAGGTGGACAAAGGCCGCATGGGTTTGGGCGAGCAGGCCGCGCTGTTGGCGCGTATCACGCCCACTGCGGATGCGGCTGATTTGCAGGGTTGCGACTTGATCATTGAGGCAGTGTTTGAACAACGGGAGTTAAAAGCTGCGGTGACGCGCGAAGCGCACAGCTATCTGGCGCCCGGCGGCTTTTTTGCCAGCAACACATCCACGCTGCCGATTGCGGGGCTGGCCACTGCCTGCAGCAACCCGCAAAAATTTATTGGCATTCATTTTTTCAGCCCGGTCGACAAAATGCAGCTGGTCGAGATCATTCGCGGCGCGAAGACCGACGATGAAACAGTCGCGCGCGCATTCGACTACGTGCAGGCGCTGGGCAAAATCCCGATTGTGGTGAACGACGCGCGCGGCTTTTACACCAGCCGCACTTTTGGCACGTTTGTGATGGAAGGTGCAGCCATGCTGGGTGAAGGCATTCCAGCGCCCGTCATTGAGCAGGCCGCCATGCAGGCAGGCATGCCGGTGGGCCCGCTGGCGGTGCTCGATGAGGTGTCGCTTTCGCTCAGCGTGCATGTGCTGGATCAAACCCGCGCTGACTTTGCAGCGCTGGGAGTTACCTACGATGCAACAGCAGGCCAGCTGCTGGTAGAGCGAATGGTCAAAGAGTTCAAACGCAGTGGACGGGCAGCAGCAGCAACTGGCGGCGGCGGCTTTTACAACTATCTGCCAGGCAGCGACGGCGCAATTAAAAAAACCTTGTGGCCCGACCTTAAAACATGGTTTGAAAAAAGCACGGCTTTTGAGATGGATGAACTGAAAGACCGCTTTTTATACCGTCAGGCCATTGAGACAGCCCGTTGCCTGAGCGACGGCGTTTTGACCACGGTACACGACGCCAATATCGGATCGATTTTTGGCATTGGTTTTCCGGCCTGGACAGGCGGCGCGCTTCAGTTTGTCTATGCGATGGGAATCGATGCCTTTGCTGCAAGATCGCAAGTACTCGCTGCGCGGCATGGCGGTGGATTTGAACTGGATGCAAATGTCGTGGACTGCTTGAGAAAGCACCAACCGGTGTGGTGACAAAATTTTTGCAGGGTTAGCACTGTGTCTGAAGTAACAGCACATGATTAGACTTGGCGCTGACAAATTCCACCAAAATTTCAACCACACACACAAGGCAAACCAGACGTGCAATTTTTGCAATTGGTCATCAGCGGCATCGCTCAAGGTTGCATTTACGGCCTGATCGCACTGGGTTTTGTACTGATTTACAAAGCCACCGAAACCGTGAGTTTTGCGCAAGGCGAGCTGATGATGCTGGGCGCGTTTTGCGGCCTGGGTGTGATGAGCTTTTTGGGCCAGCCTTTCTGGATTGCAGTGGCCGCCAGCATTTGCGCCATGGCACTGTTTGGTGTGCTGGTTGAACGCGCTGTGATCCGCCCCATCCTGGGTCAACCCGCTTTTTCAATCGTGATGCTGACCATCGGCATTGGCTACGTGCTGCGCGGACTGGTAACGATGATCCCGAACATCGGAACCGAAACACACACCCTGAGCGTGCCCTACAAAGACCAGATTTTGCGCCTTGGCGGCCTGATTTTGAGTGCCGAGCAGCTGGTGGTCATAGTGACCACGGTACTGCTTTGCGCCCTGCTGTTTGCACTGTTCAAATACAGCAAGCTGGGCGTGGCGATGCAGGCCGCATCACAAAACCAGCTGGCTGCGTATTACATGGGCATACCCGTCAAGCGCATCAACGGCCTGGTGTGGGGCCTGGCAGCTGCAGTGGCTGCTATTGCAGGGCTATTGTTAGCGCCCATTACCTTTGTACATGCCAACATGGGGTTTATCGGACTGAAGGCTTTTCCGGCTGCTGTCGTAGGCGGTTTTGGCAGCCTGCCTGGCGCCATTGTCGGCGGGCTGATCATTGGTATTGTTGAATCGCTGTCGGGCTTTTATCTGCCGGATGGCTTCAAGGACATAGCTGCCTACATCGTTGTATTGATCATGCTGATGGTCAAACCCAACGGCCTGTTTGGCGGCCAACTGCGCAAAAAAGTATGAGCCCGCGGATTTGACATATGCGCTTTATTTTTAAAACCAGTTATTCCCAGGACATTGATCTGGCCAAACACAACGGCCATATTTTTTGGTACGGCGCGCTCATGCTGTGCCTGCTGGCAGCGCCGTGGCTGGTGCCAGAGTACTGGCTGGCGCAACTGACGTTTGTGCTGATCTATGCAGTAGTAGGTTTGGGCCTGATGCTGCTGGCAGGCTTTACCGGGCTGTTCTCGTTAGGTCATGCTGCCTTTTTGGGGGTGGGTGCATACACGCAGGCGGTGCTGACGGGAGCAGGCGTTCCATTTCCCATCGCGCTTGTTTTTTCAGCGGCACTTTCAGCTGCTGTCGGCGTCGTTGTGGGCCTGCCTGCGCTACGCGTCAAAGGTATCTATCTGGGCATGGCCACGCTGTCGTTCGGCTTTATCGTTGAGGAGGTTTTTGCCCGCTGGGAAAGTGTGACAGGTGGCAATGCCGGCAAGAACCTCAAGGCGCCGGACTTTTATTTCTTCAAGGCCGACACGGGTGACAGCTTTTATTTTGTCTGCCTTGTCATCGCCGTAGTCTGCACACTGGCAGTGCTGAATCTTTTGCGCTCGCCAACAGGTCGGGCATTCGTAGCGATTCGCGATTCAGAAATTTCAGCGCAGAGCATGGGCATCAATCTGGCCCGCTACAAAACAATGTCTTTCGCACTGTCTGCGGCGCTGGCCGGCATAGGCGGCGCTTTGTATGCTCATAAATTGCGGTTTATTTCGCCTGACCAGTTCAATATTTTGCAGTCCATTGATCTGCTGCTGATGATTGTGATTGGTGGTCTCGGGTCAGTACACGGCGCGTTTTTGGGGGCGATGTTTTTGATCCTCATGCCGCAGCTGATTTCGCTGTCAAAAGGGTTTCTTCCCGCGGCCATTGGCCAAGCGCCAGGCTTGCAAGCAGTCGTTTACGGGGCGGTGCTAGTGGCTTTTGTACTCTTTGAGCCTTACGGGCTGTATGGCCGCTGGCTGAAAATACGCGCCTACATCCAGCTCTTTCCGTTTTATCGCAAGGGTATGTTCAAACGGCAAAAATCGTTTCAAAAATCGGATCGGCTTAAATGATGCCCGCTGTCGAAACAGTCCCAATGCTTTCGGCGACAGATTTGAGCGTGCGCTTTGGTGGTGTGCTGGCAGTCAACAAAGTCAGCTTTGATGTGCAACGTGGAGAAGTGTTCACCCTGATTGGCCCCAATGGCGCTGGCAAAACGACAGTATTCAACCTGATCAGCCGCATCTACACGCCAACCCAGGGCACTTTGAAATTTGAATCAACCAACCTGCTGGCGCAACCTGCGCACGCCATTGCCAGCCTGGGCATTGCGAGAACCTTTCAGAATATTGAATTGTTTGAGCATGCCAGCGTGCTGCACAACATGCTGGTGGGACAGCACACACAACGCGCGTCCAAAAGCGTCTCAAGCGTTTGGCGGGAAATGTTCTTCACACCGTCCGCACGAGCTTCTGAAATTGCTGCACGTGAAAAGGTGGAACAAACCATTGAACTGCTGGACTTGCAGCACTATCGCGACACGATGGTGGCAGGCTTGCCTTATGGCGTGCGAAAAGTTGTCGAACTGGCCAGGGCTTTGTGTGCAGAACCGAAATTACTGTTGCTTGATGAGCCTTCATCGGGCCTGAACGTTGAAGAAACCGAAGACATGGCATTCTGGATCCAGGACATCCAGCGTGAGCTGGGCATCACGGTGCTGATGGTCGAGCATGACATGACGCTGGTGTCCAAAGTGTCAGACCGTGTGCTGGCGATGAGCCAGGGCGAAGTGCTGGCAATGGGAACACCACGCGAGGTGCAAAGCCACCCCGGCGTGATTGAAGCGTATTTGGGATCGGTCGATGATGTCAGCAGCTTGCGCAGGGTAGCAGCATGAACGTTATTGCACCGGGCGATGAGCCCGTCCTGAAATTGCTGAATGTGGAAAGCGCTTATGGCCCGATCAAAGCCATTCGCGGGGTCAGTTTGCAGGTACGCAAGGGCGAGATAGCCACTGTGCTGGGCAGCAATGGTGCCGGCAAAAGCACCATTTTGAAAACCATCAGCGGCATCATTGACCCACGCAAAGGCAGCATTGCCTTCAAGGGCCAGGACATCACTGCCTGCGACCCGGGCCTGATTGTGAAAAGCGGCCTGTCGCATGTACCTGAAGGGCGCGAAGTCTTTCCGCTGCTGTCGGTGCGTGACAACCTGCTGATGGGCGCCTACACACGCAACGATCGGGATGGCGTGGCAACCGACATGGAAACAGTGTTTGCATACTTCCCGATTTTGCGTGAACGCTCTGCCCAGGATGCCGGGCTGCTGTCCGGAGGGCAGCAGCAAATGCTGTCGATCAGCCGGGCGCTGATGGCCAAGCCGGACTTGATACTGCTGGACGAACCCAGTCTGGGTTTGTCACCCAAACTTACCAAGGAAATTTTTGAAATTGTGGTGCGCATCAACCGTGAACGTGGCACAACCATTTTGCTGGTCGAACAAAACGCCAATATGGCGCTGAATGCGTCTGACTATGGCTATGTGCTTGAAAACGGCCGCATCGTGATGGAGGACACCTGTGACAAGCTGCGCGAAAAAGACGACATCAAGGAGTTTTATCTGGGCTTGAAAGAAGACAGCGTGCGGGGTGAGCGGCGCTGGAAAAAGAAAAAGAACTGGCGCTAGATGATGACAACATTGACGCAAAACCTGTGGACATTGACCCGACCCGTCGAGCCCGACACGCGGATACGGATGGCCGGCGACACGATCCCGAGAATGTTCTGGAACGCAGTTGCTGCACGGCAAGACAACACCTGGTTGCGCCAAAAAGAACTCGGTATCTGGCGTAGCTGGACATGGGCGCAATGTGCACAGACAGTGCGGGAGCTGACGTTGGGTTTGACCGCCCTTGACTTTAAAGTTGGCGACACCGCCGCGATTTTGGCCAATACGCGGGCCGAGTGGGTCATGGCAGATCTGGCTATTTTGTCCGCTGGCGGCGTGACCAATGGGGTCTACCCAACCGATGCAGCCTCGCAGCTGGCGTACTTGTGCGAGGACTCCCGTGCCAGCGTCCTGTTTGTTGAAGACGAAGAGCAGCTTGACAAGGCGCTGGAAGTTCGCACCAAGCTGCCACTACTCCGGCACATCGTGGTGATGGACATGGACGGCTTGCAGCGCTTCAACGACCCGATGGTGATCAGCTACCAATCGCTCCAGGCGCTGGGGCGCGGCCTGATAGCCGATTCAGAAGACAAGGCAGCCGCACTGCTGCAAGCGCGCATCAACAGCCGCAGCGAATCAGACCTGGCTATTCTGGTCTACACCTCAGGCACCACGGGCAAGCCCAAGGGCGCCATGCACAGCCACCATGGGCTGGTCACCTCATTGCGCAATATCAGCGTGTTGTTTCCGCTCAATCAGCATGACGAACGCATGTGCTTTTTGCCGCTGTGCCACATTGCCGAACGGATGCTGGGCGCTTATTCGTCCCTTTACAGCGGCGCGGTACTAAATTTTGTAGAAAACCCCGACACCATCCCCGAGAACGTTCGCGAGATACAGCCCACCGTGTTTTTTGCAGTGCCGCGCGTTTGGGAAAAGTTCTACTCAGGTGTGGTGATCGCACTCAAGGATTCAGGCAAGCTGCAGCAAATGGTTTACGCATGGAGCATTGGCGTAGGCCATGAGATTGCCGAGCGGGTGCTGGCACAGCAGAGCGAGACCACCTGGTTGAAAATCAAGTTTGCGATTGCCCGCATGCTGGTGCTGAACAACGTGCGCAAGATGATTGGCATCCACCGGGTCAGGTATTTGCTGACAGGCGCCGCGCCAATCGCCCCGGATCTGATCCGCTGGTATCTGGCGCTGGGCTTGCCCATGCTGGAAGGGTTTGGCATGACCGAAACGACCGCCATGGGGTCGGCACAGCCCATAGACCGCATCAAGCCTGGCACGATTGGCAAGGCGGCGTATGGCTGCGAGATGCGCATTGATCCTGCCAACGGTGAAATACTGGTGCGCGGCCCCAATGTGTTCATGGGTTACCTGAATTTGCCGGACAAAACGGCTGAAGCGATTGATGCCGATGGCTGGCTGCATACGGGCGATGTGGGTGCAATTGATGCAGACGGTTACTTAAAAATAACCGACCGCATGAAGGACATCATCATCACTGCGGGTGGTAAAAACATCACGCCCAGCGAGCTTGAAAACGAGTTGAAGTTTTCCCCGTACATCACCGATACCGTGGTGATTGGCGACAAGCTGCCGTACCTGACCTGCATCATCATGATTGACCAGGAGAATGTGGAGAAATTTGCGCAGGACAGCGATGTGCCGTTCAGCAACTACACCAGCCTGACCCGCAGTGAGCAGGTTCAACAACTGATACAGGACGACGTCAATCGCGTCAACAAAAAGTTTGCCCGTGTTGAACAAATCAAAAAGTTCTGGCTGCTGGATGTCCAGTTGTCAGCAGAAGACGATGAACTCACGCCCACCATGAAACTCAAACGCAAGTTTGTGCAAACCAAGTACGCAGCCCAGATCGACGGGATGTACCGTTAGTTTTTTTATTTTTTACCAGGAGACAAATCATGAAGTTATCTTCCGTTGCAAAGGCTCTGTTGGTCAGTGTCTGCGCCTTCAGCGCAGTGCAGGCGTCAGCGCAAAGCCAGGGTGTCAGCAAAGCTGAAATTCTGGTCGGCACCATTCTTGACCAGTCTGGCCCACTGGCCGGCTTTGGCAAGCAGTCCCGCCTGGGAATGCAACTGCGGGTTGATGAAATCAATGAGCAGGGCGGCATCAACGGACGCAAAGTCAAGCTGATTGTGGAAGACGACGGCTACGACCCCAAAAAAGCCGTGCTGGCAGCACAAAAACTGGTGAACCAGGACAAGATATTTATCATGGCCGGCCACTTGGGAACAGCGCAAAACCTGGCGTCAATGCCAGTGCAATTTGAAAAGAACGTGATCAACTTTTTACCAATTACAGCGGCGCGCGAAATGTATGAGCCGCTTGACCGGCTGAAATATTCTTTCGCAGCAACCTATTTTGATCAGATTCGGGAAGCATTGCCCCAGCTGGTCAAAGAGAAAAATTTGAAGAAAGTTTGTACCATTTATCAGGATGACGATTTCGGTCTGGAAGTCCTGCGCGGCGCAGAAGCAGGTTTGAAAACACTCAACATGACGCTGCTTGAAAAAACCAGTTTCAAGCGCGGCGCTACCGATTTTTCAAGCCAGGTGGCCAAAATGAAGGCCGGTGGCTGTGATGCGGTGGTGTTGGGCACGATCATTCGCGAAACCATTGGCACCATTGGCGAGAGCCGTAAAACCGGTTTCAGTCCGCTTTTTCTTGGATCCAGTGCGGCTTACACCGATTTGATCCACAAACTGGGCGGTGCAGCGATGAATGGCTTGTACGCAACGCACACAGTTGCCCATCCTTATCTGGATGAGGCGTCTCAACCGATCAGGTTCTGGGCCAACAAGTACAAAACCAAATTCAATGACGACCCCACTGTATTTTCAGTTTATGGCTACACCATCATTGATACTTTTATCAAGGCAGCGCAAAAAGCCGGCCCCGTGTTGACAACTGACACTTTTATCAAGTCAATGGACAGCATGACAATTGCGCCAGATATTTTTGGCGGAGCCGCCATGTCATTCAGCGCGACCAAGCGGCTTGGAAATGATTTGTCACGCATGTCCCAAATCACAGATGGCAAGTGGAAGGTCGTGTCTGAGTACGCCAAACGCTAAGTCCCACAAGGCCGCTTTGACCTGAACCGTTTGAGTCCATGAGAAAATCCACGAATCGGCAAGCTTGCCTTCAACATTCAGGATTTATCTCATGGAAGCAGAACACATCAACGCCATTGGCAACCAGCTGGCAGACCTGAGCACGCGTGTGAACGAGCTCAGGGGGTATCTT
>JAYUVG010000012.1:0-6654 GCA_043754255.1 Polaromonas sp.
CTGAGCCGATCAACGTGACATTTCCAGACGGATTTCTGGGCGTGCTGATGCTGGACACGCAGTTCCCCCGGTTCGAGGGAGACATCGGTCATCCATCGGCTTTCGGCGTGCCTACGCAGCGCTGCATCGTCAAAGGCGCCTGGCCTGACAAAGTCGTGCAGACAGGCTCTGGCTTGCGCAAGGGCAGGGTGGTGACGCCGATGCTGCAACTGGTGCGCAGGCTGGAGCATGACGGGGCCAAAGCGATTACCACCAGTTGCGGCTTTCTGGTGCTGCTGCAAAAGGAGATGCAGGCACAGGTAAAGATCCCGGTCATCACGTCAAGCCTGCTGCAGCTGCCCGGCCTGCTGGCAACGCATGCCAAGGTCGGCGTATTGACGATCAGCTCCAGCAAGCTGGGCGTTGAGCATTTGCGTGCAGCAGGCGTACCGCGTGAGCGCATGGCAGACGTGGTGGTGCAGGGCGTTGATGCAAAAAGCGAATTTGCTTTGGCTATTTTGGGCAATCGGGCTGCGATGAATCTGGAGCAGGCAGCCAGCGATGTGCTGGCTGCTGCTGTCGCCCTGAAGCAGCGGGAGCCAGGACTTCAATGCGTTGTGCTCGAATGCACCAACATGCCGCCGTATCGGGCAGCAATTCAAGCAGCTACCGGCATGAAAACATGGGCATTGATTGACGATGAGCGGCTGACAAAGCCCTGGCGAAAGAAATAACTGTTTGCAGGTCTACATCTTGCCCGGCAACCAGGTGGCGATTTGCGGGAAAAACCAGAGCAGCAGCACCATCACGCACATCAGCAAGAAAAAGGGCAGCGTGACTTTGGCGATGTAGGTGATTTCTTTTTTGGTCATGCCTTGAAGCACAAACAAATTAAAGCCTACTGGCGGCGTGATTTGCGCCATCTCCACCACGATGACAATAAAAATACCAAACCAGATGAGGTCAAGCCCAGCGGCTTGCACCATTGGCATGATGACGCCCATCGTCAGCACCACCATGCTGATGCCGTCTAAAAAGCAGCCCAGCAGCACATAAAATACCGTCAGCACCATGATCAGCATGAAAGGCGTCAAGCCCATGCTGGTGACAAACTCAGCCAGGTGCCGCGGCAGGCCGATGTAGCCCATGCTCAGCGTTAAAAATGCAGCGCCTGCCAGGATCAGGGCAATCATGCAGTACAGCCGCGTTGCACCCATCAATGATTCTTTGAACACGGTCCAGCTCATGGATCGCTGCACCACTGACAACACGAGGGAGCCCACCACGCCAATCGCGGCTGCCTCAGTTGCCGTGGCAATACCGCTGTAAATCGAGCCCAGCACCGCCACAATGAGCATAATTACGGGTATCAGATGCCGCGATTCATACACCTTGGCACCAAAGCTCATGGGCGCATCTGGCGGCGGAATCTTGCCAGGGTTGAGCAACGCCCAAACAACCAGATAGCCCGAAAAAAGCGACGCCAGCAACAGGCCGGGAAAGACGCCTGCAATGAACAGCTTGGCAATCGACACTTCGGCTGTCACGCCATACACAATCATGATGATCGATGGTGGAATGAGCAGCCCCAGCGTGCCCGCACCAGCCAGCGAACCGATGGTGATGTCTTCCGGGTAGCCACGCTTTTTCAGCTCGGGCAGAGTCATTTTGCCGATGGTGGCGCACGTTGCAGCTGATGAGCCCGACACCGCCGCAAAAATAGTGCAGCCAATCACGTTGGTGTGCAGCAGGCCGCCGGGCAAGCGGCTGACCCATGGCGCCAGGCCCTTGAACATGCTTTCACTGAGCTTGGTGCGAAATAAAATTTCGCCCATCCAGACAAACAGCGGCAGGGCGGTCAAAGTCCAGCTCGACGATGAGCCCCAAATCGTGACGGCCATCGCATCACCTGCTGCGCGGGACGAAAACAGCTGCATGGCAATCCACGCCACCCCTGACAGCGAGAGGCCAATCCACACACCGGACGCCAGGATGGCGAACAGCGAAAAAATCAATACGGAGGTAATGGCAATGTCGGACATCTTTTGTTATTCGTTGTGCAGCATTTCGTCGCTGTCGGTTTTGACGCGCTTGCCCGACAGCTCAAGCACCAGCTCATCAATGAATGCAATCAGCAAAATCACAGCACCCAGGCCCATGACGATTTGCGGGATCCACAGCGGCGTGGCGTCGTTGCCGGTAGAAATGTCGTTGAACTGGTATGAATTGACCGACAGCTTGACGCTGTAGTAAGCGAACAGCGCTGCCAGTGCGGTTGCAGCTGCAAGGGCCCAGATCTCCAGCGTTTTTTTGTAGCGCCCTTTAAAAGAGTTGATCAGCAGCGTCACGCGAATGTGCTCGCCTTTTTTCAGGGTGTGCGCCAGCGCCAAAAAGCCGGTTGCAGCCATAAAGTAGCCTGCATAAGAATCAGTTCCGCGCACATAAAACCCGAACTCGCGCCCCAAAATGGAGAGCAGCACCATCACTAGCAGCAGCACCATGAAAAAGGCGGCCAAAGCAGCCGCCCCGTCATAGAGCGCATCTAAAACCTTGCGCATAGGACACTTCCATAAATTCATTTTCCGGCTGAATTGCGTCGTTGGGCGGTGCTCGCAATCCTCATGCACACAAGTGCATTCCGGTATGCTGCGCTCCGTCCGCCTAGCACTTCATCCCGGAAATTTGAATTTCTAGAAGTGCCCGCAGACATTGTTCTTATTTCAGGAATGCATCAACCAGTTGCTTGCCTTCAGGGCCGGCCTTTTCAAGCCACTCTTTAAGCATCGTGTCGCCGACTTTTTTCATGTCTGCCTTGAGCGCTGGGCTGGGCGGCAAAATTTGCATGCCGCCACCTTTGAGCTTGTCCAGCGTTTCGCCGTTGGCTTTTTTGCTGGCTGCAAAACCGCGCACTTCAGCATCAGCCGCTGCTTTCATCACAGCCGCTTTGGTGGGCGCGTCCAGTGCGTCAAAAGCAGATTTGTTCATGATGACTGCATTCTTGGGCAGCCAGGCTTGCAGGTCATACCACTGCTTGACGTTCTCGTGCAGTTTGGCGTCCCAGCCGGTGGAGCCCGAGCTCATCATGCTGTCAGTCACGCCGGTGGCAAATGCCTGGCTGACCTCGGCGGCTTGCACTGTCACAGGCTGTGCGCCCAGAAGCTCAGCCATCCGTGATGTGGCCGGGCTGTAGGCGCGCCACTTGTAGCCCTTCAAATCGGCACCAGTGGCGATTGGTTTTTTGGAATACAAGCCTTGCGGTGGCCATGGCACTGCGTATAAAACCGCCATGCCTTGCTCACCCAGTTTTTTCTCAAGTAGCGGCTTTTGAAACTTCCACAACTTGGCTGATTCATCGTAGCTGTCGGCTAAAAATGGCAAGCCATCGGCACCAAAAATTTGCCATTCATTCTGAAAGTTGGCCAGCAAGATTTCACCAACCTGCGCCTGGTTGGCCTGCACCGCGCGCTTGATTTCTGGCGCTTTAAAAAGGGATGCGCCCGGGTGCACCGTGATTTTCAATTTGCCAGCAGTTGCCTTGTCAACATCGTTGGCAAACTGCACCAGATTCTCAGTGTGAAAGTTCGTTGCCGGGTAGGCTGATGGCAAGTCCCATTTGGTTTGGGCGAAGGCAGATGTGCCCAGCGTGAATGCCGCGGCCAGCATGCAGGTTGACAGGGTGAACTTGAATTTCATAATGACTCCAGAACAATGGGTTGAAAATACGTGGACTTATATTACTGGTAATACCCGCGCCAGTGCCACCGGGCATACCCCAAACCCACCAATTACCCATGACAACTCAAACCGCAGTCGACAAACGCTGGCAATTCTGGATTGATCGGGGCGGTACTTTTACCGACGTTGTTGGTAAAAAACCCGATGGGTCATTGGTTACGCACAAGCTGCTGAGCGAGAACCCAGAGCAATACCGCGATGCAGCAGTGGCGGGCATTCGTTACTTGCTGGGATTGCAGCCTGGCGAAGCGATCAGTGCTGACGTGGTGGATTGTGTAAAGATGGGCACCACCGTAGCGACCAATGCACTGCTGGAGCGAAAAGGCGAGCCGACGTTGCTCGTTACGACCAAAGGCTTCAGGGATGCACTACGTATCGCTTACCAAAATCGCCCACGCCTGTTTGACCGCAATGTGGTGCTGCCCGAGCTGCTTTACAGCGCCGTGATTGAAGCCGATGAGCGGCTGGGTGCTCAGGGGCAAGTACTGCAAAATCTGGATGAAACGCTATTAAAACAGGAGCTGCTTGCGCAGTATTTACGTGGGCTGCGCAGTGTAGCGATTGTATTTATGCACGGCTACCGCTTTACAAACCATGAAAAAGCAGCCAAGCGCATTGCCATTGAAGTTGGCTTTACGCAAATCAGCACTTCGCATGAAACCAGCCCCATGATGAAGTTCGTCAGCCGGGGTGACACGACGGTGGTGGACGCCTATTTGTCGCCGATTTTGCGTCGCTATGTGAACCAGGTGGCGGGCGAAATGCCAGGCGTCAAACTGTTCTTCATGCAGTCATCGGGCGGCTTGACGGACGCACATGTGTTTCAGGGCAAGGACGCGATTTTGAGCGGCCCTGCTGGTGGCATTGTGGGTATGGCCCGGACTGCGTCTATTGCAGGTCACACCAAAGTCATTGGCTTTGACATGGGCGGCACATCGACCGATGTGTCGCACTATGCAGGCGAGTTTGAGCGCGAGTTTGAAACGCAGGTCGCGGGTGTGCGCATGCGTGCACCCATGATGAGCATCCACACCGTGGCCGCAGGTGGCGGGTCGATTTTAAAGTTTGACGGTGAGCGTTTTCGCGTCGGCCCACAAAGCGCCGGTGCCAACCCGGGCCCGGCCAGCTACCGGCGTGGTGGGCCATTGGCCGTGACAGATGCAAATGTGATGGTCGGCAAGGTGCAGCCGCGTTATTTTCCCAAAGTCTTCGGCCCCAATGCAGACGAGCCCTTGAGCTACGAAGCTGCTGCAGCCCTGTTCAATGATCT
The DNA here is from genome assembly GCA_043754255.1 of Polaromonas sp. Taxonomy (GTDB): domain Bacteria; phylum Pseudomonadota; class Gammaproteobacteria; order Burkholderiales; family Burkholderiaceae_C; genus Polaromonas. The sequence goes on from JAYUVG010000012.1 coordinate 4,985, forward strand.
CGCCGGGCGAACAGGCCGTAGTGCCGAGGTGGTCGAAGGATTGAAATCAACGATGCCCCGGCTGACGCCGGAGGCGTGCGCTGAGGGTTTTATCAACATCGCTGTGCAACAAATGGCCAATGCCATCAAAAAAATATCTGTCGCGCGCGGGTACGACGTGACGCGCTACACCCTGCAATGCTTTGGCGGCGCGGGCGGCCAACATGCCTGTCTGGTGGCCGATGCGCTGGGCATGACGCGGGTGTTTGTTCACCCCATGGCAGGCGTGCTCTCTGCTTACGGCATGGGCTTGGCCGATCAGAACGTCATCAAGGAACAAGCGATTGAATTGAAACTGACCACCAGTGCCTTGCCTGAAATTGCTCAGGCACTGAATAGCCTGGCAGCCACAGCTGAGGCTGAACTGCAGCGCCAGCAAGTCAACACCGGCAATATCACCACCCATCACCGGGTACATGTTCGGTATGACGGCAGTGATGCGGCTTTGATTGTTCCATTTGGCACATTGGATCAAATCGAATCGGGTTTTGAAGCAGCCTACCGGCAACGGTTTTCTTTCTTGATGCAAGGCAAAGGCTTGGTGGTTGAGGCGGTATCAGTGGAATCCATCATCGCGGGTGATGCACCCGCAGAGCCGCGCCACGCGCTGCATGCGCTGCGCGAAGTGCCCAGACGCGAGACGGTACGGATGTACTCGGGCGGGCAATGGCACGACGCTGCGCTGGTGGTGCGCGAAGACCTGCAACCCGGCGATGCAATTGATGGCCCAGCCATCATTGCAGAGAAAAATGCGACCACGGTGATAGAGCCGGGCTGGCAAGCGAATCTGACGGCGCTCGACCACTTGGTACTAGACCGTCGGACGGAACGGAACATTCAGTTTGCAGCAGGCACCACAGCGGATCCGGTGCTGCTGGAAGTATTCAACAACCTGTTCATGAATATTGCCGAGCAGATGGGCCTGCAACTGCAAAACACGGCTTACTCGGTCAACATCAAGGAGCGGCTGGATTTCAGCTGCGCGCTGTTTGACACCGCCGGCAACCTGATTGCCAACGCGCCGCACATGCCGGTGCACCTGGGGTCGATGGGCGAGAGCATCAAAACCGTGATTCGTGAAAACGCGGGCAAGATGGAGCCCGGCAATGTGTATGTGCTGAACGACCCGTACCACGGCGGCACGCACTTGCCGGACATCACGGTCATCACGCCGGTGTATCTGAACAACCAGCCCTCACCCCAACCCTCTCCCGCAAGCGGGAGAGGGAGTAATTCGGATTCGCTCCCTCTCCCTCTGGGAGAGGGCAGGGGTGAGGGCTCCCCGCATCCGCGCCCCATCTTCTACGTCGGTAGCCGTGGTCACCACGCCGACATCGGCGGCACCACGCCAGGCTCGATGCCGCCGTTTTCAACCCGCATTGAGGAAGAGGGCGTGCAGATCAACAACGTGTTGCTGGTCGAACGCGGTGTACTGCGCGAGGCGGAAATGGTGGCGCTGCTGAAAAGTGGCAAATACCCAAGCCGCAACCCCCAACAAAACATGGCCGATCTGAAAGCGCAAATCGCCGCCAACGAAAAAGGCGTGCAAGAGCTGCGCAAAATGGTCGAGCAGTTCAGCTTGAGCACTGTGCTGGCCTACATGAACCATGTGCAGGACAACGCGGAAGAGT
>JAYUVG010000013.1:0-19897 GCA_043754255.1 Polaromonas sp.
AGGGGATAGCGGACAGAAGCGGGTACTGGATTCCCGCCTTCGCGGGAATGACGGCATGGCAAGCGCTCGCAGCACAAGTCCTCCGTAACAGCTATTAAAACAATAGTAAAAAAACGCGTCTCCTAAAGTCATTTCCCATAGGCCATTCATAAAGTTTTATGGCAATATGCATCTTTATAAAAAAACCAATGCAGGGAGAAGTGGCCATGCTCAGAGCCTTGTTCGGAACAAACTCAACCTTGCCTCAACCAACGCATGCGCTTCTGACAGGCATCGACAACCAGCTGATGGTGGGCCTTTTGTGCAGCGCTGCATCGCTGATACCGTTTACGCAGAGCGAGGCGAATATTGCAACTTCCTACATGTCGGTGCGCAGCTATCGGGAAGGCCAGATCCTCATTGAAGAAGGCAGCCGCGACGAGCTGGATCGCATGTTGTGGATCTTGCAGGGCGAGGCTATTTTTGAGGCGCTGGCAGGCAGGGGCACCAGCAAATCCGTCATGGTCAAGGTGATCGGTGCAGGTATGGCGTACGGCATCATGAGCATGTTCGACGGTGATGCCCGGTCATTGCGGGGCATTGCCAGCGCGCCAACACGCTGCGCCTTGCTGACCAGTGCGCAACTACAGGCGCTGTGCCAGGCGCATCCGCTGGTTGGCGTCAAATTGATGGCGGTGATCTGCCTGAACTTCTCGCAGTCGCTGCGCGAGTTGACCACCAAATTCAAGTGCCATGTGCGGTTGAACAATGTGCTGCATGCTGAACTGATGGGTAAGGACGGCGAGGATATGCACCTGACAAGCTAGCTATTAAAACAATAGCTGCTTGCGCGTAGTTTGCCTGGCCTACAGGCATAAAACGTCTATTTGTAAACACTTCTGAATGGGCAGTACCTGTCATCCCCGCGCAGGCGGGGATCCAGCTCGGTGGTGGTGCTGTTTGCAATGCAAAAACCGGGCTGGATTCCCGCTTTCGCGGAAATGACGGGTTTGGGGTTTGCCTGTATTGCTGTGAATACATCATTCCTCTGTTTCCGGTAATGACCGATCCTGGTTGTCTGAGGCTTGTAGCCAACACGACAATTCATATCAAAAAGTGGAGCCTGCCGTCTGATTCGGGCAAGTCTTTGTTCGGGTAAATCACGGTGGGTCGAATCATTTTTTAAGCCACACTCAGGGTTTCGTCCACCCATCCACGCCGCATGACTTCTCCTTTGCCTGCCCACCGCCTGCTCGATTTGTACCGGCTGATGTGCCGCATCCGCCAGTTTGAAAACGCCGCTGAAATTGCCAGCCAGGGCGGTGTGGCGGCCTGGGGTTTGGCTGCGTCAAGCAAGCCCGCTTTGGTGCGTGGCCCGCTGCATTTGTCAACCGGGCAAGAGGCCGTGGCGGCTGGCGTGTGCAGCAACCTTGAACGCGCTGATTTGCTCACATCCACCCACCGCGGCCATGGCCACACGCTGGCCAAAGGCGCCGATGCAACCCGCATGATGTGCGAGCTGTTCGGCCGCGCCACGGGCTACAACAAGGGCAAAGGCGGCTCGATGCACATTGCCGATTTTTCTGTCGGCATGCTCGGCGCTAACGGCGTGGTGGCAGCCGGCATACCGATTGCCACCGGCGCTGCGCATGCACTCAAAATCCGCAAACAAGCCAATGTGGTGGTCTGCTTTTTTGGCGATGGCGCGACCAATCGAGGGCCGTTTTTAGAGGGGCTGAACTGGGCGCAGGTGTACCAGCTGCTCATTTTGTTTGTGTGTGAAGACAACCGCATATCCGCCACCACAGCAACGTCTGCCATGACCGCCGGTGCTGGCGCTTTTGCCCGCGCCCAGGCAATGGGGATTGCGTCAGCGCATGTCGATGGCAATGATGTTGAAGCAGTCGATGCAGCAGCGCAAAAAATGTTGACGGAGATTCGCGCAGGCGGTGGCCCGCGCTTTTTGCACGCTGTAACGTACCGGTTCAAAGGCCACGTGTCGGTTGACCCTGGCACGTATCGCGATGCCAAAGAAGTTGAAGCTGCCTTGCTGAAAGATCCGCTGATTGTTGCGCGGGCTCGCTTGAGCATTCTTGGAATAACCGATACCGCCATTGCATCCGTGGATGCTGAAGTCAAAGCTGAAATCGATGCCGCGCTTAAAACCGCAGAAGCCGCACCCTGGCCAGAAGCAGCCGATGCGTATGAAGACATCATGACGACCGGCGCGGGAGTATGGCTATGACCACCACAAAAATGACCTACGCCGAAGCAGCGTGTGCTGCACTGCGCGAAGCGATGCAGCTTGACACGAACGTAGTGGCACTTGGTGAAGACCTGGGCCGTGGCGGTGTGTTTGGCCAGTACCGTGGTTTGCAGGCCGAGTTCGGGGCTGACCGCATCATCGACACGCCCATATCCGAGTCCAACATCATGGGCAGCGCCGTCGGCATGGCGCTCGCTGGTGTGCGGCCAGTGGTTGAAATGCGGGTGATTGACTTTGCCTTGTGCGCCATTGACGAGATCGTCAACCAGGCTGCCAAAAACCGTTTCATGTTTGGTGGCCAGGGCCGCGTGCCGCTGGTCGCCCGCATGCCGATTGGCATCTGGTCGGCATCGGCGGCGCAGCATTCGCAGTCGCTTGAAGCGTGGTTTGCCCACATCCCCGGCCTGGTGGTGGTAACGCCCGCTACGCCGCAAGACAACTACGGTTTGCTCAAATCGTCGATGGCGTCAGGTGACCCGGTGATTTATATGGAGCACAAAGAGCTGTGGGGTACGCAGGGCGAAGTGGATACGTCTGTCGCCGTGCCGCTGGGCAAAGGTAAAAAGCTGGCCGATGGCAATGACGTCACCATCGTGACTTGGTCGCGCGGTGTCGGTGTATGTATGGATGCGCTGGAGCAAAACGCGTTCGGCGGCATCAAACCCGACATCATCGACCTGCGCACCATCTGGCCATGGGATCGTGCCATGGTGATGGAGTCCGCTGCGCGCACTGGCCGATTGCTGGTGATGCATGAGGCAGTGCAAGTCGCAGGCTTTGGAGCAGAGATTGCGGCGAGTGCCGCTGAGCAGACCGGCTGCAAAGTCAAGCGCCTGGGCGCGCCGCGCATACCGGTAGGCTACGCGCAGGTGCTTGAAAATGAATCGCGGTTGTCGGTGGGCAAGCTGACGGCTGCTACAAAGAGTTTGCTTGAGCAATGATGCGCCCAAAGTTTATGCAATTCCTCTTGCTCCTTCCCCCGCTGGGGCTGCGGCCTGCGGCTCCGAGTCCGCCAATGCGGACTCGGACAGGCCAAAGAGCTTTCGCCTCTGGCGATTGCACGTGGGGTTGGGATGGGGGCACGCACGATGGTCACAGTTATTCAGCGCTTGCCCCCACCCTAACCCTCCCCCAGCGGGGGAGGGAACATTGAAATATCCTCCCCCGGGAGGGGAGGGAGTAAAAACGGCTCCCACATAGTTTTCACCCCATTCAAGATTTAACAACAGGAGACAACATGTCAAATTTATCAAAGCAGACCATCAGCCGCCGCACCTTCGTAGCAGCCGCTTCCACTGCGGCAGTGCTCGGCGCGCCGGCCTTCGCCCAAACCGGCAACATCACCCTGAAGTGGGCCAACAACATCCCGGTGACGCACCCGTCCAACATCCGCATCAAGGAAGCAGCCGATGCGATTCGTGCAGAGACCGGCGGCAAGGTTGACATTCAGATTTTCCCGAACAACCAGCTCGGTGGCGACACCGACATGCTCTCGCAGGTGCGCAGCGGCGCGATTGACATCTTCCCGCTGTCGGGGCTGATTTTGCAAACCCTGGTGCCGCTGGCGGGCATCAACGGCCTGGCCTTTGCCTTCAAGGACTACAACACCGTGTGGGCCGCGATGGACGGCGACCTGGGTGCATTCATTCGCGCGGCAATCGCCAAAGTCAACCTGCACAGCTTTGACCGCATTCTGGACAACGGCTTCAGAAACATCACCACCTCGACCAAACCCATCGTTACCGCTGATGATCTGAAAGGCTTCAAAATTCGTGTGCCGGTCAGCCCGCTGTGGACATCGATGTTCAAGGCCTTTGGTGCGTCGCCCACCGGCATCAATTTCAGCGAGGTGTATTCAGCACTGCAAACCAAAGTCGTTGAGGGCCAGGAAAACCCGCTGGCCATCATCGACATTGCCAAGCTGTATGAAGTGCAAAAGTTTTGCTCCATGACCGGCCACATGTGGGACGGCCAGTGGATTCTGGCCAACGGCCGCCGCTGGGCCGGCCTGCCAACAGATGTGCAAGCCGTCATCAACAAGCACGTCACCGCTGGCGTCATGAAGCAGCGCGACGACATCCGCCGCCTGAACAACGGCCTGGAAGCGCAGCTCAAAGCCAAGGGACTGACGTTTAACACGCCTGAGGTGAAGTCGTTTCGTGATGCGCTGTCAAAAGCCGGTTTTTATGCGGAGTGGCGGGGCAAGTTTGGCGATGAGGCTATGGGCAAGCTGGAGAAGTATTCTGGCAAGCTGGTTTAAACGCGGGGGCATTTCAACGCGGAGGGGAGGAGAGCGCGGAGGACGCGGAGCAGCAAAAACTCTTTTTTGTCTTTATTTTCTCCCTCCTCTTACTCCTCTCACTCCGCGTCTCCGCGATGAAAGTCTTCGGTTTTGTTTCTTGGTTTTTAGCTAAAGCACAAAAGTAGAAATCGTAGGCACATAAGCAATCACCAGCAGCCCCACAATCAGCGCCACAATATACGGCCAGATCGCTCCCATCGCTTCATCAGGCGACACATTGCCGATGCGGCATGCCACGTAAAACCCCACACCAATTGGCGGCATCATCAGGCCGATGTTCATGGCAGTAACTACCACCATCGCGTAGTGCACATCGTTAATGCCCAGTTGCCGCGCAATCGGAAACATCAGTGGGGCAAGCAGAAGAATAGCGGGCAGGCCTTCCAGCAGGCAGCCCAAAATCAAAAACACCACCATCGTGACAGCCATAAAACCAACCCAGCCGCCGGGCAGTGTGGTCATGTAGGTCGCCAGTTGCTGCGCCACGCCTGACTGCGCAATGACCCAAGCCATGCTGAGCGCTGTGCCCAAAATAATCAGAATCGCGCCGGTTAGCGCAGCGGTTTCAACCAGCATCTCGTACAGCTTCTTCAGGCTGAATCCACCGTACAGAAAGATGCCCGCAACCATTGCGTACATCACAGCCAGCGTCGATACCTCAGTCGCCGTAGCCACACCGCCACCCACCGCACCGCGAATCAAAAACGGCAACAGCAGCGCCGGGCCAGCCACCATGAAGGTGCGGCGAATGGTGATGAACGGAGCGCGCTTGACACCATCGGTTTGCTCATGCCGCGCTTTGAAGCGGGCAAGAGCGGCCAGCGCCACCAGCAGCACCATCGCCACCACCACGCCGCTGTTGAACAGGCCCGCAATCGACACGCCCGCCACCGAGCCCAGCACAATCAGCACAATGCTGGGCGGCACAGTATCTGCCATGGCAGCACCTGTTGCCAGCAGCGCAATCATCTCGCGCGGCTTGTGGCCACGCCGCTTCATCTCGGGGAACAGCGCTGGCGCCACCGTGGCCATGTCAGACACCTTCGAGCCCGAAATGCCCGACACAATAAACAGCGACCCCAGCAGCACATAAGACATGCCGGCCTTGACGTGCCCCACCAGCGATGCCAGAAAATCAATGATGGCCTTGCCCATGCCGGTAGCGTCCAGCACGCAGCCCAGCAGCACAAAAATAGGCACCGACACCAGCACCAGGCTGCTCATGCCCTCGTCCATGCGGTTGATGATGACTTCCAGCGGAATGGTGGTGCCAAAGGCCAAAAAGCACAGCGTGCCAATGCCAAAACAAAACGCTATCGGCACACCACAGACCAGACACACCGCCACAAAACCCACCAAAAAAATCGGAATGTTCCCGGTGCCCAGTGTTTGCAATGTGGGCGACAGCAGCCAGCAGACACCGCCAATCAACGCGACCAAACCCGTGGCCAAAAACAAGTCGGCTTTCAGTGAAATCGCATAAGCATGGCGCAGCACCAGCGCCAGCATCAGCGCCAGGCTGATGCCAATGGCCGAGACGCGAAAGCCGTTCGGCAAGTCCAGTGCAGGCGTGCGAATCACCCATTCAGACTGGACATATTCCAGCGACGGATGCAGCAAAAAAAGCAAAAAACTGGCCACCACCAGCAAAGCAAAGGTGCGCACAAAACACCCCAACCGCGGCGGCAGCATTTCCACAAACAGACTCAGTCGCAGGTGCTCGTTGCGGTCAACTGCCAGCACCGCGCCCAGCATGGCCACCCACAAAAACGCAATCGACGCCACCTCGTCAATCCAGATCACCGGGTTTGAAAACACATAGCGCGACACCACGCCAATCAGCAGCAAGGCAACGATCAGCGTCACCAGCGCCGCGCAAATAACTTCGATCGGTTTGACAATGGCCGAGCCTGGACGGATCGGGTTTAAATCTGGCGAAAGGCTTAACGGTGTTGCAGCAAGATCGGTCATTGACAGTCCATTTTTAAATCGAATTCGATATTACCCGCTGCCCATCGCCAGGGCCGTGCGTTTTGGCAGTCAGCTGCTGACCTATGCCAGCAGAGGGTTGGCAGAAGTTTTACGCGTTGCGATGTTTGCGTGACACCAGCGGAGTACTATCAACCCATGTTTTACCAGGCGGTCGCAAAGGAGGCCATATGTCCAGTATCCCGATGCCATCAACCCCGTCATTGACCAGGCCACTGTCCATGCCATCGACCAAGCCAGGCACCCATGCGCAATTGCGCCACAGTGCAGAAACCAGAATCAGCCACGGCACTACCCCGTTCAGCCAAAGTTGGACATTGGGGCCAACATCGCTCGCGCTGCTCCACCAGCTGGCCAGTGACCCGACAACCGCCAGTGATGCTGTCAAGCTGCTGCATGAACTGCAAGTGCATCAGGTTGAGCTTGACCTGCAGCATGAACACATGAACGAAGAGCGCCTGGCACTTGAGCAGTCAACGCAGCGTCTGGTCGAGCTTTTCGTGTCTGCGCCAGTGGCTTATTTCCTGGTCACTGCGGCGGGGCAAGTTATTGAAGGAAATCTGGCCGGTGCGCATTTGCTGGGTGTCGAGCAAGCCGATGTTGACAGCGCAAACATCACCCGCCTGGTCTCGCCTGACAGCCGTGAGGCCCTGCTGGCCCTGCTGGCGCAGGTGCTGGGCAGTGGCAAGAAGCACAGCTGCCGCGTTCAGGCGCTTGATTCGGCGTCAAAGGACATGCAACTGATTGCCAGTGCTTCTGCCTGCGGGCAGCACTGCCTGATGGTGGTCACTCTTGCGGACAGCATGGCTGTGCCTGTTGTTCAGGCATGACCAGCCCACACCTGCAGCCCACACCGTAGCGCTCAAATCATGTCTGCCACAACCCTGCATCCACCGCTTGTGCCCAGCCGCGCTGCAGTGCAGGCCAACCGCTTGCTGGCTGCCATGCCGCAAGAAGCGCTGGAGCGGCTGGTGCCGCACATGGAGCGGGTTAGTTTGGCTGAGGGGCAGACGCTGTACGACGGCAGTAACCAGCTGCAATTTGCGTACTTTCCGGTCAATACCATCGTGACCTTGATGCTGTCGGTCAATGGCCTTGCGCCGACCAAGCTGGCGCTGGTCGGGCGCGAGGGAGTGGTTGGCATATCAACTTATATGGGCGGCGCAAACTATGGCTGCGCGGTGGTGTTGAACGATGGCGAAGCTTTCAAAATACCGGCTGCTGTGCTGAAAGCTGAATTTGACCTGAACGACGCCGCGATGCGCTTGCTGCTGCGCTTTACGCAGGCACTGGTCACGCAAATGGCACAAACAGCCGTGTGCAACCGCCACCATGTGGTGGAGCAGCAGCTGTGCAACTGGCTGCTGACCTGTCTGGACCGTTTGCCGCAGAGCAACAGCCTTCCACGAAACAGGCGCGACAGCCCCATCAGCGACAGCATTCACATCACCCAGGCAACCATAGCCAGCATGCTGGGCGTGCGCCGTGAGGCTGTCTCTGAGGCAGCTGTCAACCTGAAGGACATGGGGTTGATTGCGTCCAGGCGCGGCCGCATCATTTTGCTGGATCGCCCCGGCCTGCAGGCCAGAGCCTGCGAGTGTTATCTGGTCGTCAAGCGCGAAACAAACCGCTTGCTGCCCGACCGCATCGCTACCTGACATGGCCGAGCCTTTGGCAGATACCACCGCCAGCGCATCCGCAGATACCAGCTCTGTTGATGCGATGCGCGTCATCGGCATTGGCGCATCGGCGGGCGGCCTGGCTGCGCTGGAAGAGTTTTTTAAACATGTTCCTCCCAGTAGCGGCGTAGCCTATCTGGTGGTGATGCACCTGGACCCGACCCAAAAAGCCATGCTGGCAGAGCTGCTGCAGCGTGTTACGCCCATGCCGGTGCGCGAAGCCGAAAATGGCAAGCCCATGCAAAGTGATTGCGTGTATGTGATACCGCCCAACACCGAGCTCAGCCTGAGCAACAACGCGATGCATCTGGACACGCCATCCGAGCCGCGCGGTTTGCGCATGCCGATCAATATCCTGTTTTCATCGCTGGCCAGAGCGCAAGGCGAACGCGCCATTGCGGTGGTGCTGTCGGGCATGGGGTCTGACGGCACAGCGGGCCTGCAGGCCATCAAGGCACTCGGCGGGCTGATCGTGGTGCAGCAGCCCGAAACCGCGCAGTTCAACTCCATGCCCAGCGCAGCCATTGCCTCGGGTTGTGCCGACATCATTGCGCCGCCGGCAGAATTACCCGGCCTTATTTTTGACTACATTGCCCGCTTTGCGCCCGCCAGGCCATTGCACGTGCCGCACGCGGTAGAGCCGTTGGCGCAAAACAACTCGGCGCTGCAAGACATCTTCAGGTTGCTGCAAGACCGCACCCGCCACGACTTTTCAAACTACAAGCCCAACACGCTGAATCGCCGCATTGAGCGCCGCATGGCCATCCACGCGATTGAAACGCCAGCGCTGTATGCCAATTTTTTGCGCAGCAACCCGCAGGAGACCGACCTGCTGTTCAAGGAGCTGCTGATTGGCGTGACCAGCTTTTTTCGGGACCCGCTGGTCTGGCAGCAGCTGATTGATGTCACGCTGCCAGAACTGTTGGCGCGCCGCCCACCTGGTAGTGCCCTGCGCGCCTGGGTGGTGGGTTGCTCGACGGGGGAAGAAGCTTATTCGCTGGCCATGGCCTTTGCCGAGGTGACAGAACGCCTTCCGCGCTACCGGCAGGCCAGCCTGCAAATTTTTGCCTCTGATTTGTCGCCCGACGCGATTGCCACCGCGCGCATGGGCCAGTACCCTTTGAATATCAGCGAGCTTGTGTCGCCGGAACGCCTGAACCAGTTTTTTACCCAGCACGAAGGCAACTACCGCATTGCCAAACGCATTCGGGACATGGTGCTGTTTGCGCAGCACGACGTGATCCTGGACCCGCCATTTACCAAGCTCGACCTGCTGTGCTGCCGCAACCTGATGATTTATTTCGATGCCACTTTGCAGCGGCGGCTGCTGCCACTGTTTCATTACAGCCTGCGCTCTGGCGGCGTGGTGCTGCTCGGCAGTTCAGAGACGATGGGGCGCTTTAACCATCTGTTTTCCACGCTTGAGTCGAAGCTGCGGCTGTACTTGCGCCAGGACAACATTGCGGGCAGCAACCCGGACTTTGTGCTCAAGTCGATGCCGCCCCTGACCAATACCAAAAAGGAACGCCCCATGACATCGTCTGCTGTAAATGAGACCAACGCCGTTGACAACCTGCAGGCATCTGCTGACCGGTTGCTGCTGCAGGTCTATGCGCCTGCGGCGGTGGTGGTCAACAATGCAGGCGACATCGTGTACATCAGCGGGCGAACCGGCAAGTACCTGGAGCCTGCCGCAGGCAAAGCCAACTGGAACTTTCATGCGATGGTGCGTGAAACTTTGCGCGCGCCGCTGGCCGCTGCCTTAAAGCAGGCTGCTACCCAGACTGAAGCCGTCAAGCTGCCTCATTTGCAAACCCAAATTTCTGATGCAGCGCAAACTGTTGACGTTACGGTGCAGGCGATTCGCGAGCCTGCTGCATTGGCCGGCATGCTGATGATTGTGTTTCGCGATGTGGCTGCCATACCGGCAGGCCGCAGCCGCCGCAAGTCGGAAACTGCGCTGCAGATGAGCCATGCAGCCGAAGTGCAGCAATGCCGTGATGAGATTCAAACCCTGCGTGAAGAAACCCGCGCCAGCAAAGAAGAGCTGCAGTCCGCCAATGAAGAACTGCAGTCCACCAACGAAGAACTGCAGTCGGCCAACGAAGAGCTGACCACGTCGAAAGAAGAAATGCAGTCGATGAACGAAGAGCTGCAAACCATCAACGCCGAAATGCACACCAAGCTGGACGACCTGGCCATGGCGCAAAGCGACTTGAAAAACCTGCTGAACAGCACCGACATCGCCATGCTTTTCCTGGACAAAAAACTCAACGTCAGGCGCTACACCGAGCGGGCTTCCAAGATTATTTCACTCAGGGAAAGCGACATTGGCCGGCCGCTGAGTGACCTGACCACCAGCCTGAAGTACCCCACGCTGCAAGACGATGTGAGCGAGACAGTGCGCACGCTGGTGATCACTGAAAAGCAGATTTTGACCAGCGACGCACGCTGGTTTTCGGTGCGCATCATGCCGTATCGGCGCATTGACAACGTGATTGACGGCGCAGTCATCACGTTTGTCGACATCACCAGCTCAAAAACGCTGGAAACCAGCCTTCGCAAGGACGCTGCCGCCTGAAAAAAGGCAGGCAAGCAGCGGGCAGCTTACTTCAGCGCGCCAAATACCTTTTGCAAAATTGCGCTGCCGGTGCCAATCGGATCTTGACGGATTTTTCTTTCTTCATCGCCAATGATCAGGTACAGACCGTCGAGTGATTTGCCGGTGACGTACTGCTGGATGTTGGCGTCTTCTTTTTTCACCAGGCCAAAGCCTGATGCCTTGCCCGCCAGCTCGTTGTACTGGTTGGCCAGGCCCACTTTTTCAGTGGCTCGGGTAACGATGGGCAAGAAAGTACCGCTGAGTGGCGTGCGGGTTTTTTCGGCAAAAAAGTTGGTGACAGAGGTCTCGCCGCCGGTCAGGATGTTTTTGGCGTCCGCCACCGACATGCTGCGCACGCTGCTGACCAGCAGGTCTTTGCCCATCGGCACAGCGGCTTCAGCGGCGCGGTTGATCGACAACATCAGCTCGTCAATCCGCTTGCCCTGGCCCAGCGTTTTCATGATGCCTGCTGCGTCCTGCAAAAACCCCGGCAGCGGAATGCGAACCTTGTCATTGCCAAAAAACCCATCCGGCTTGCCCAGCAAGGCCACAGCCGCCAACGCACCTTTCTCAAGCGCTGTTTTCAAGCCGGTGCTGGCATCCTTGTTGGAAATACCTGCCAAATCGCTCACTGACAACGCCCAGGCCTGCTGGTAAGTGGCCAGAATCAGGCTGCTGAAAATGCTGGTGGAGGCAAGGGTAAAGTGTCTGCGCTGCATGGTGGGCTCCTGGGGTGAGTTGATGGGAAGTGGTGAGGCGAGTATGCCGCAGCTTTGGCCAGATATCTGCCTTGAACCAAGGCACGTGTCATTCCCGCGAAGGCGGGAATCCAGTGCAGTCTTTGAGCCGCAAATGATGTCACCACCGAGCTGGATTCCCGCTTTCGCGGGAATGACGGATTCCGGTTGTTGGGACATTTGTCTAATTAGGCAAAACAGGCTGTAGCCGACGTAAATAGCGCGTAAGCAGCTATTGAATACATAGCATTGATACTACTCCCTCTCCCGCACGCGGGAGAGGGCAGGGGTGAGGGTGAATCCGCACACCTGCTGCCTGCATCAAGCGCCTACCCTCTCCCCGCAACGGGAGGGGGAGCAAAAATCATGGTCAAAACAGGCTGTAGCCGACGTAAATTGAGCGCAGGCAGTGTGGACGCCTCCCAGATTCAAGTGTGCTTGTCCGTCGAACCCGGTCAACGCCAGCTCAAAACCCGCTTTCGCGTACAAACACGGCGGCGATACGTTCAAATATCGTCGAAAGATAAGTCCGTTGTTGGCCTTCAATGACGACCCGGCTGATGGCCATCTGGCGCAAGGGTGGAGGCGCATCCAGCTGTAGCCGCACCCGGTACAGGGCGTCTTGCGTCACACGGGTGCCGGGCTGGCCGTCTGAAGGTGCGGCGCTCAGGGTCACGATGGGGCCGCCAGTGTGGGCATCGAGCATGGGATGCGGCAAAACCTGGCTTCTGGCAGTGTCTACCGCCAACACTTTTGCTCCCAGCACCCCACTGGAGCGCAGTCCCAGATACAGGCGCGCTGTCTGCCCAGGCTGAATCCGGCTGATGTCGGACTCGGCCACAAAGGTGTCTACCACCCATCGGGTGGGGTCGATCACGACACCCAGCGGCTGACGTGGTTGTACCCAGACTCCGGGTGCCAGTGCTGGGTCCAGGTCGTAAAGCACCCCGGGAAACGCAGCGGTGATGCGCAAGCGGGCTTGTGCGTCCTGAAATGTGCGTGCTTCCGATTTGAATTTTTCGCGCTGTAACTCCAGTTGCGCACGCCTTTCTTCGCCTTCGGGCAATCCCCCCAGGCCTACAAGCTCCTGTTCACGCGCTTGCGCCAGCCCGGTAAGGCGTGAGGCAGCCAGACGCATGTCAGGTGCCTCCAGCACAAACAACAGCTGCCCAGCAGTTACCTGGCCCTCTTGGGGCAGGCTCATGACGCGCCCAGCCAGCGGCGAAAAAACCACTTGCTGGCGCTCGGGGTGGATCCATCCCCAGCCATGCACCCCCGTCTGCCAGGGCACGACCAGTGCGGCAAGCAATCCGCCCATCAACAGCACAGCCCACGCAATGCGGCTGGGCTTGATCCGTTTGCGATTGGCGAGCCAGACTTTGAATTCGCCCTGCAATGGTCTGCCAATGAACCACACCAATTCAACCGTCATGAGAACAATGCCCAGTACCTTGAAGAAATAAAAATACACCAGCAGGGCGATACCCAAAAACACCACCAGACGATACAACCAGGTGGCCAGTGCAAAGGCAATCAGGGCTGCATTGCCGTGCCCGGGCAGTTGTTCTGGCGGCGGTTCGTTCCAGCCCAGCAGGCAGCGGCGCAACCAGTTTTTTGCAAGCGCGCCAGAGCGTTCGTGCAGGTTAGGCAAGTCGAACACATCGGTCAGAATGAAATACCCGTCGAACCGCATGAAAGGACTGGCGTTGACAGCCAGCGTCAGTATCCAGCTGGTCGTTGCCAGAAAAAACAGGGCGCTGCGCACGGGGCCATCGGGTGCCAGGCTCCAGGCAAGCGTGGCCAGCCCGGCCAGTGCCAGCTCGGTGATGATGCCGGCGCTGGCAATGGCCAGACGCTGGCGCGGGTTGCTCAGCTTCCAGCTTTCGCTGGTGTCGGTGTAAAGCATGGGAAACATCACCAGCATGGCCACCCCCATGTGCGCCACGCGAACCCCATAGCGGGTAGCCGTCAAAGCGTGACCCAGCTCATGCAGTGCTTTGGCAAAGCCAAGTGCCACGGCAAAACCCACCGCGCCAGACCAGCTGAGCTGGTCAACGAAGGTGTGCGAAAACGTCTCCCATTGCCGGGCGGCCAAAAACAGGCCGGTTGCGCTGAGCGCAATGATTGCCCACGCCGCCTGCGCTGTGAAGAGCCAGCTGATAGCGGGCAGCACACTTGTCAGCCAGCGCTGCGGGCGAATCAACGGAACGCGAAAAAACAGGTAGTGATGGATCAGCCA
The DNA here is from genome assembly GCA_043754255.1 of Polaromonas sp. GTDB lineage: Bacteria > Pseudomonadota > Gammaproteobacteria > Burkholderiales > Burkholderiaceae_C > Polaromonas. Next base: position 13,794 of record JAYUVG010000013.1, read on the forward strand.
CTGCAAGACACCGCTTTGCGAATTTGCAGCGCGTTTGCTTAACCGCTCTGTGCTGGCCTGGTCGTTGGCGCGCAGCAAATCGTGCTGGCCTAAAAACTGCACCAGCCCGGCAACATCCGCTGCGTCAATCGTCAAGGTGGTCTCTGAGTTGACTGACGCGATCAACGCTGCCTCGGTGCCCATGGACCAACGCAGCAGCAGCTCAAAATCCACCCAGCCAATTCGGTAAAACCGGTTGCTGACAGGATCATTCACCATCCAGGCAGGTGAGCCGTCGTGGTTGGGCGCTGCTGGCAACAAACGCAGCTCTTCACGCAGTTGCGGTAAATCTGGAATCGGCTGCGTTGGCGGTGTTTGCAGTGGCGTCTGCATCGCCGAAGGCAATGGCAAAGGCAAAGGCAATGGCAAGGGCGTGGCGACGCTCACAGCCCGGTCCACTCCCGTATCGCCGCTATGGGCCGCCTGAACAGGTAGTAACCCAATGTGGCTTTTTCACCTGCAATGCGGGCCGTGCCGCGCAGGCCAATGCGGGGCACGGTGGTGTCAGCGTCAAACTTTCCGCGCAAGCGGTAGGCTGACACGCCCTCAGGGCTGGGTACGGCCTGGTAACTGGTTTGCAGCAGAGTGCCTGCCAGGGGGTCCAGCGGCTTGACATGCAGAAACAATCGCAGCGAAGCGCCGGGCTCGATATTGATGGCATCCATGGCAGGCAGCCACACCAGTACGCCAGCATCCAGCGGGTCGGCAATTTGCATCACACGTTCACCGGTTTGCACGGGCCGACCAATCCAGTCGTTGGCGTCTGCAAAGACGGCAATGCCATCGCGCTCTGCCCGCACTTCAACGCGTGCAGCCTGCGCCTCGACCGCCACCAGTTCGGCTTCTTTTTCCCGCACGCGCCCAGTGGCTGCTGCCAGTTCACCTCTGCTTTTAAGCTCGTCAAAGGCCCGCTGCTGTGCTACCAGTGCCTCGGCACGGGCAATCGACAGGCCTTTGCCGGCTATTTCCCTGCGGCCCATTACAGCCGAGTCATCAAGGGAAAAAAGTTTGTCGCCTTTTTTAACCGGCGCGTTGGGCTGCACATGGATGCTGCCAATCACGCCTTCCTGCGGCGCGGCTACAGCAAAGGCATTCAGCGCCACCACTTCGGCAGGCGCCAGTGCCGTGATGCGGATCGGGATGAACATGGCGGCTACAGCAACTGCCAACGCTACCTTGCCAAAGGTGGGGGTAAGAACGGTTTTGGTCAAGCTGCGCCAAACGCTTCGCTTCTTCCCCAATGCGGCCATGCAATAACCATAAGACAGATGCAGCCTGTCTAGCGCTGCGAGCTCTGGCTCCAGCCAGGGTTCATCTCTGGCGTACATCACCGCGCCCAAGTGTTGCTGGTCGGGGCTGTACAGCTGCGCCACCAGCAAGTGGTTGGGTAGCCATTCTTCCCAGGCCTGCGCCAACTCGGAGCCATCGGCTAAAAAATCCAGTCTGTGGCAACCCGGATGGTTCGGGAAAGTTTGCGCAAACCGGCCCAGCCAGATGGCATAGGGTGAATCTTCAGACACTGCTACCAAACCTGAGGCGTTGCTTAAAACCAGTTTGCCAAGTGAGTTGCTGGTAAAAAAAGCAGCTTGCCTGTATTCAACCAGCGCCACCGCCTCATTGGTGATCGTAAAACCCAAGGCGGCCGGCGTGCTGGCGGCAAAGGCACGTTGTTCAATATGAAGCAGAGCCGCCAACGCGTGCGGCTCAATTGCCACAGGATCATCAGCCATCGGCCTGCCTGTTATCTGTTGGCAGCAAAATCTGCAGTACCACTCATTCCCGCGAGTAGCTCTGGATAAGCGCCCACGAATGCAGCTTCTATCTCAATGGTCTGGCTGACGGGATCGACCCGGCTGTTGACGGCAGACACGCGTGCTTTGTAGATTTTGCCGGTCTCATCAACAGTCACGTTGAACTGCGAGCCGACTTTGACTTGGCCCAGGCGATTGGACGGCACGTTGAGCTTGAGCTTGAGCGGGGCGCTCATCACCAGGTCAAGCATGGGCTGCCCGGGTGTGACGCTCATGAAGTTTTTGACGTGCAATTTGGCAACCCGCCCGGCCCACGGTGCGACTACCGAGCACTGCTGTACCTGGGCTTTTGACAGCGCAGTTTGCGCCCTGAATTTGGCCACTGCAGTGGCGGCCAGCGCTACCTCTACATCGCTGGCCTGTTCAAGGCCTTTCATCCGGATTTTGGCCTCATGCTGCTCTACTGCTCCATCCAGCTCGGCTTTTGCCATGTCGAGCCGGGCAGTTGGCTCAGTACAGTCAAAACTGACAAGAACTTGTCCGCTCGCAAAGCGGGCACCCAGCGATGCATTCAGACGCTGGATTCGGGCAGTAACCGGGCTTGCGAGCGTGGTCTCGCCGCCGGGGGTCAGCAGCACGCGAACCAATTCTGAGGCGGGCACTGGGGTGGTTTGCGCAGCCTGGGCCAGCGCACCTGTACCTGTGCCTAAAGCCAGACACAGCGCAGACGCTATGGCAAGGCCAGACCAATTCATTGGGCCGCTCCGGCCATGTCACCAAGCCAAACCCGTATCTGCGGCAGTTTTGAAGTGACTGCTGCAACCAGCGCAGCTTCGTATACCGATTGGCGTGCATTGTTTGGTGCAGAGGTGACATAGTTCGTCTGGCCCTGTGTTTTACCGTTGCGGTCCAACACGTCAATTGACCAATTGATTTTGTCAATCGTGCCGTTTGACTCGGTACGCAGGCTAAAAGTTACCGGAGTGCCTTGGGCCGCATCGACTGACACCTGGTTTCGGGTGAGCAATTCAGACAGCTGCGCTCTCATGCGCACCTGCGTCACCGGGTCGCTCACCCCCGCGAGGTGAATGGATACGGTTGGGTTGTAGCCAAACAGGGTTGAGCTCATCTTGAAGGCGTCTTTTTGCACCGCATTCAGATGGGTACGCACGCGCTCAGTCAACACTGGTAGCTCGTTGCCGTCAAAGTCATCGGGCAGTGGGTCAAAGCCAAGCGTATTTTGCAAACGCCCGAAAGCAATTTGGGCATTGGCGTAGGCATTCATCCGCTGGTAGTTACCCAGCACAGCCCTGGCCTGCACGCGAATCAACTCCAGTTCAGTGTCGAGTTTGGCTGTCACAGAGGCGCGCATGTAGTCGGCCATGCGGTTGTCCACCTGGGCTGCCGTGTCAGCGAGCTTGAAGTCCTCGACTGCAAGGCGGTAACGCTCGGTGGCTACGCGCAATTGGGTAATGACCGCCATCGACAGAGCCATGCGACGGGTTTCATCGGTTTTATTTTGTGCTTCCTGGGTTTTGCCGAGCGCAGGCAATGCAAACAGGCGCATCAGGTTCCACGATATGCGCACGCCACTTTGCGCCCAGCTGTTGCTGCTGGCGAATTTGTTGCTGTCGTATTGCAAGGCTGTGTCAAAGCTGATTCCAGGCAACATGCCCAGCAGTTGTTTGCGGGTTTCATCAGCGGAAATGCGTTTTTTAAAATCTTCTTCGCGCAACTCGGGGCGCTGCATCAAAGCAAGGTCTTCCAGTTTGCGAATGTCCATAGGGGCATCAACCAGTTTTGTTTCTGTGGTTTCTGCCAGACTGAAAACACCTCCGGGTTCAACATTCATCATGGCGGCCAGTTCGGCTTTGGCCACCTCCAGATCCTGGCGACGCTGGTTCAGGAGAGTGGTGGCATCCAGCAAGGCGCGCTGGTAGTTAAGCGCCAGTACAGGAGGCAGCACCTTTTGTATTTCAGCTTCGCGTGAGCGGGCCATGGCCAAACCTGCGCGCTCGGTGATCTGGCGAGCCTGTTCAGACAACCGCTGGGCACCAAGGGCCCGCCAAAAAGAAGAGCGCACATCCTGGACGATGTTTTGCACCACTTTTCGGCGGCGTTCTTCGGCAATTAAAAACTGGTTGGCCTGCTGGCGCGCGCGGTAATAAGAAACTCCAAAGTCAAGCGCGTTCCAGGAAAATTCGATTCCTGCCAAAGTGCGCTGCCGCTCGTCAGTGGAGCTGGGATTCAGGTTACTTTCGACGCCTGTTTGCACATTGACATTGCTGTCACTTGCTATGTAATTGCTGCGGGTGCGGTAGCCTGCGCTTGCCATCATGCTGGGCAGCATGTCATAGGTGGTGTAGTCGGCAATACCCAAGGCGACCGCAGATTCCATCTTTTTGAGCCTGTAGTCCAGGTTGTACTTAAGGGCGCGAGCTATTGCCTCTTCCAGGGTAATCGCTGCTGAAATGGGGAGTTGATCAACGTACATTCGCGCCGTGTCTGACTTGACCCGCCCAAGTACCTCATCCTGCGTTGCCAACTGCGGCTTGACAGCACAGCCCGCTAACACGACGCTCAATGCCAGCAAGCTGGTGCGGGCGCGATATTGCACCATTGGTTTATTTTGTTTGTCTGAGTAGTGATTGATCGTCATAATTTTTATGCTGCCGCCTTGAATAATTGTCGGGCGGTGTGGTTTTAAATTTGAATAAAGAGATGTTTGTAGTGAGATTCAAGCAGTTCACGAGTGCGTAACTTCAACGCGTCGTGGCTTGAATTCAGCTGCACTGTGCTTGATCTGGCTGCTAAACGCACTGGCTGCGCGTTTGCCCATCAATGGTGATCTTACGGCTTCAGGCAGCACAACTATGCCTTCTGCATCAACTGAATGCGGGGCTTTAAACGCAACCCATTGCGCATCGGTTTTGATGTCAGTTGCTGCACTGCGTACAGCGCTGATTGGCAATCCGCCGGTTGCTTCAGCCGCAAGGTCGAGCTGGCGGGGAAAGCCCAAAGCAAACGGATCAAACAAGGTGGATACGCCTACCAGCGCACTGTTGCTGGCCACCTGCACCATCGCAGCCCGTGCGGCCGATTCGAGTTGACTGGTTCGCACAGCGTAATGAACCAGGGTGAGGTGGTCATTTGTCAATGCCTGCTGGTGAACGGCCTGGGTCACAAATAAAGCCTGGCTCTGTTTTATCTCTATGCCTTTGCCAGTGTGTTTGCGCAGATCTGTCAAATTTGCAGATTCATTCAGGACAGAGTCCATGACGACAAACAGATCGCTACCCATATCACCCATCAACTCTGTTGCAGTGGCAGCGTCCACTTCGCCTACCCGCATCCCCGGATTGTTGGAGGCCATTAGCAGCGTGCTGTTAACCGTTTGCTGCACATGCAGTCCCGTATTGGCTCTGGGCAGAATTTCAGTGATGTTCAAGTTATTGCTTTCAAGCAATTCACTACGTACTAATTCATCCATCACGACTACAGTCGGCAGACTTCTGTCCAGCGTCACTGCAATACTGCGTGCCGCGCCTGTGTTGCCCGCCGGGTCAGTAGCGCGCGCGATAAAGTTGTTCAAGCCTTCCATCAGGTAGTTGCCCGCAGGCGCAATAGTCCAGTTACCTGCTGCGTCAATCAAGGCTGTCCCCAGCAACGTGGTGCCGTCCGCTGCAAAAAGTGTGATGGTGTCGCCCGGGTTGCCAGTACCGCTGATGGACGGGCCGGGATTGCTGGTAATCGCATCGCCCAAAATGCCAGTGTCACTCGGCATGCTGACCGTGAGGCCTGCAGAGGCTACCGCTGGGGCGATGGTGTCCAGCGTGAAGTCGCCGTCGACGGTGTTGGCGCTGGTGGTGATGTTGCCTGCGGTGTCGGTGGTGACGGTTGTCACGCCCACTGCACCGTTGCCCAGAATCAGCAGATCGGCTGCTGTCAGCACCACCGGCAAAGCCGTGCCGTCGTTGATGATGGTTTTGATGACCGTGCCGGCGCTGCCGATCAGGGTGACGACTGAGGTCGAGCCTGCCGGGCTGCTGACGGTGGTGATGCCGGCTGCGGAGGTCGCCTCGGCGGCGGTCTTGTCTCGGTCGCCCAGTTGGATAACGGTGACTGTCGGGGCAGTGGTGTCCACCTTGGCCGCGTCGCTGGCGCTGATGGCGCCCGCGTTACCGGCCAGATCGGTCAGGGTGGCGCTCACCGTCAAGGTGTTGCCATCGCCGGGGTTGGTAAAACTGGTGTTGATGATGCCTGCGGTGATGTCGGCAGCACTGAGCACAAAGGTGTTGATGTCTGTGCCGTTGG
>JAYUVG010000014.1:0-2611 GCA_043754255.1 Polaromonas sp.
GGCGTGATGATGCGGTATTCAATGTCAAATTCTTTCTTGTCCCGGACAGCACGGTCATGAAGCTCAAGGAATCTTGCGCAGTCAGCTGGATGAAGTAATTGCAAAAAGGTTTCAAGTTGGCCGTCAAAACTGCCAGCAGGCAAGCCAAAAAGCTGGTACAACTGTTCGGACCACGAGATAACCTCGCTAACAGGATCTACTTGCCAGTGACCGATTCGCCCCAGGCGCTGCGCATCGAGCAGCTGGCGCTGGGACTCCTGAAGCGCCAGATAGTGTCTTTTCTGTTCCTGCTGAAGCTTGTCAATCTCAGTAATGTCGCTAAACACCATCAGCCCGCCGGCCCGGCCTTCGCTGTCCGTGATGGGGCGGTAATTTGCACTGATCAGCATGCCAAGCGGCACCATGGCATTTTTGACAAAAATAGGCTGTGGCCCGCCGGTCTGGCCGTGTAATGCCTTGTACAGTGGCAACGCCTCCAGCGCATACAGATCATCGGTACCAGGAACGTAAAGTCCCAGCATGTGTGGCCATCGGGCTGATAACGGCGTGACATCAGGATCCATTGAAAAAATCTTGCTCGCCGTGCTGTTGACCAGCAAAATCCGTGCATCAGAACCAACCGCTATCAGACCATCCTTCAGGCTGTTGACGGTGGTGTCCAGTGTTTCCCAGGCTTGCTCACTGCGCTGCAGCTCCAGCATCAGTTCTTCTTCGCGCAGCTGAATGGTGTCGGCCATCCGATTGAATCCATTGGCGATCTGGGTCAGTTCGTGGTTTGGCTCATCAGGCGCAATCGGGATCCTGACATCCAGGTGTCCCGCCTGCACTTTTTGGGTAGCCGCCAGCACTTCAAGCGCAGGCCGCATGATGTTGCGAGCACCCACGATCCAGGCCAGCAGGCAACCCATAGCTGTGACAAGCAGCAGCACAATGAGTTCCTGGGTCAGTTGCTTGCGGGCAGGTGCCACAACCGCATCCCTGTCCAGCCCCACAGCTATAAAAAATGCCGAGTCGCTGGCTGGCGTGGTCTGGGCAAGCACATAAATTTTTTCTACGCCATTAAGGTCTGCACCCTCGAGGATGCCGGAGGCGCCCGACTGAATTGCCTTTCTAAGCAGTGGACTGCTGACCTGTTGACCAATGGCAGCAGGTTTTCCGGTGTTTTCTGCCAGCACAATGCCCGTGCGGTCCATGATGATCAACTCGCCTGCATCGGACAGCTTGACATCGCCCACCGCTTTGGCCAGCTCCTGAAAATACAGTGATGCAAAAGCAACTGCCGCAGTTCGACCCTGAGCGTCCTTGACGGGCAATGCAAATGCAATCAGGGGCCTTTGGCTGATGCGTCCCACCAGATAGCCGCTGGCAACAAAACTGTCGCGGGCCATGGCGGCCTGAAAATAACCCCGGTCACCGACGTAAGCACCGACGGCCGCAGGCGCTGCGTGGCACAGCACTTTACCGTCTGCAGAAATAATGCCTATGTTGGTATAGGCCTGCAGGTCTTTGTTCAGATTTTTGAAATAACCGCCGCAGCCATCACCAGCACGTTCAACCAGGCCAGGAACCCTTGAAATGGCCACCAGCAATTGGCGGGCTGAATCGGCTACACGCTCTTGCGTCTGGGTCACAGCGGCCGCGGTAAGTGCGATGTTCTGGCGGGCTTCGGCGAGGTCACGATCTGTGTTTAACACTGAACTGACTACCGAAAATACAAGCAAGGGGGCGACGGCTGCCACAAAGAAGACAGCCAGAAGACTGCGTAATGTTTTAGTTACCTTCATGCCAGACAACTTTCATCAGGCAAGGCCTGACTAGCCAGGAAACACAGTCTCGTTGACATTCAGCCAGTAAGCCTGCACGCAGTTGAGCTTTTCAGAAAAAGTCCCGAAATCTACGGGTTTACGCACAAAGCCATTGGCACCCAACCGATAACTGGCGGCAATGTCTGATGTCTCGCTTGAGGAAGTCAGCATGACCACAGGAACCATGGCGGTCAACGGATTGTCGCGAACACTTGCCAACACATCCAGCCCGGAAAGCTTTGGCAGCCGCATGTCCAGCAAGACCAGATTGGGTTGCTTTCTGGTGTCTCGGCCCGAGTACTCACCACGCCCAAAGAGAAAGTCGAGTGCGCTTGCACCGTCGCATGCCACCACAATATCCGCGGTAACGCCATGCTCTTTGAGCGTTAGAACCGTCAGCTCCAGATGGTCTGGGTTGTCTTCCACCACCAGTATTAATTTATTGCTCATAAGTGATGCTTTTCTGCCTCGTTTGTGCTTTTGTTTTTGTTTTTATCAACTCATTTCCCAATTTGTCAATTTGTCAATTTGTCAATTTCATCAAATCCAATTGATTATGTAATCAATAGTACGTTGGTGGCAAGCGAAGTTGTACCGTCATCGTCTGACGCCATGGATATCACTGCATGCCACGCATCGCCCGCAGCACTGACTTACCAGCGTGGAGCGCCTTCGTCCTTCAATTGGCTGCGCAGCTCGGCATAGTCAGGCACCACAGCCCGCACGGTGTCCCAAAAGCGCGGGCTGTGGTCCATCACGCGCAAATGGCTCAATTCGTGTACCACCACGTAATCGATGACGGACTG
>JAYUVG010000015.1:0-6947 GCA_043754255.1 Polaromonas sp.
CCTCCACCCTTTGGGAATACATCATGGTCGTCATCCGGCTTGCACGCGGCGGTTCTAAGCACCGTCCATTTTTTAACATCGTTGTGGCTGACAAGCGCGTTCGCCGCGACGGCCGCTTTATTGAGCGCATCGGTTTTTACAACCCGATTGCCAAGGGCGGCGAAGAAGGCCTGCGCATCATGCAAGACCGCTTGACCCATTGGGTCGGTGTTGGCGCACAGGCGTCACCGACTGTTGAGCGTTTGATCAAGCAAGGCGCAACAGCAGCCGCCAAGGCTGCTTAAATCTAACATGGCGCTCTCCTTCAAGTCATCGGGCTTGCCTGATGATGCTGTCGAAGTTGGGCGCATTCTGGATGCGTGGGGTGTCAAGGGTTGGCTCAAAATCCTGCCCCACAGCAGCCAGCCTGAGGCCTTGTTCTCTGCCAAATCCTGGTTTTTGCAGGCACCTGACGCCAAGTTTCGTCCGGGCTTCAATGCCTTCACGGCAACCGTTGCTATCACGGTTGACGAAGCCAAAACCCATTCAGATTCAGTCGTTGCGAAGATCGAAGGCCTTGATGATCGCAATGACGCAGAGGCTTTGCGAGGTTGCCGGATCTTTTTGCCGCGCAGCGCTTTCCCAAAAGCCTCCAAAGACGAATATTACTGGGTTGACCTGATCGGCCTGAACGTCGTCAATCGTGAGGGTGTTGCCCTGGGCTGCGTGCGTGATTTGATGGCTACTGGCCCCAATTCAGTCCTCTGCGTCGAATACCAGGCGGTGCAAGAAGACGGTAGCAGCAAAGCTGAAGAGCGGATGATTCCGTTTGTGTCTGCTTATGTCGATGCGGTGGACGTCGCTGGCAAGCTGATCACGGTTGATTGGCAGCCAGACTACTGAGTTTTTTTGATTGACACAGAACATGCGCTTTGATGTCATCACTCTTTTCCCTGAGGTTTTCGCACCGTTTCTCGTCAGCGGCGTGACGCGTCGTGCATACGAATCTGGTTTGGTCGAGGTCAAGCTCTGGAACCCACGCGACTTTGCGGATGGCAACTACCGCCGGGTCGATGACAGGCCCTTTGGTGGCGGGCCTGGGATGGTGATGTTGGCCGAGCCGCTGGCGCTGTGTTTGGCTGCTATTTGTGCTGAGCGGGCTTCTGGCAGTGAGCCTGTTGTACTTTTTTCTCCAGTCGGCAAAACCTTGACGCACAGCGGTGTTGCCAGTTGGTCAGGCAGCCAGGGTGCTGTGTTGATCTGCGGCCGGTATGAAGGCATTGACCAACGTTTTATTGACAAGCACGTTACGCATCAAATCAGCCTGGGTGACTTTGTGTTGTCAGGCGGAGAGATTGCCGCGATGGCCTTGCTGGATGCGGTTGCCCGGCTGCAACCCGGTGTACTCAATGACGAAGGAAGCCATCAATTTGACAGCTTTAACCCTGCACTTGATGGCCTGCTGGACTGCCCGCATTACACCCGACCCGAAGACTGGCAGGGGCAGGATGTACCCGCTGTTCTGATGTCTGGCAACCATGCAAACATTGAGCGCTTCAGGCGTGAGCAGCGCTTGAGCCTGACCTGGCAGCAGCGGCCAGAGCTGGTCGAGGCAGCGCGTATGGCCGGACAGTTAACGGCGAAAGACGAGGCATTTTTAGCATTGGCGGCTGCAAATCCCGTTGCAAAGCTGTAAATTGCTATAATCAGAGGCTTTTCGGTCCTCTGGCGGCCACTGCAACCTCTTTATTGGGGTCAGACACCAATTTCATGGCGGTGCATCGCACCGTCCCCTTCCGGGTGTGCCGCAGGCACAATGAATTTGGGCTCTGACCCCAAAAAAGAGGACTTGCGGTCTTTAGCGTAGCGCGTGAATGAACGAAAAAGTTATTCGGAATTTTTATGAATCTGATCCAAATCCTTGAGCAAGAAGAAATTGCCCGCCTGAACAAAACCATCCCCGTTTACTCACCTGGCGACACTGTGATCGTCAGCGTCAATGTGGTGGAGGGTACCCGTAAGCGTATGCAGGCTTTTGAGGGCGTTGTCATTGCCAAGCGCAATCGCGGCCTGAACTCCAGCTTTATCGTTCGCAAAATCTCCAACGGTGAAGGCGTCGAGCGTACCTTTCAGGTGTACAGCCCGCTGATTGCCAAGATTGAAGTCAAGCGCCGCGGTGATGTGCGCCGCGCCAAGTTGTACTACCTGCGTAGCCGCAGTGGCAAGTCGGCACGTATCAAGGAAAAGCTGGGCGTCAAGGCGGCGTAACTGCTCCTTGCGGTTCAACAAGACCACGAATCAAGCCACTTTCATAAGTGGCTTTTTTCATGCAATTTCACCATGCAATTTTCCAAACCTCTTCCAAAATTTGATCCGCGCAGCATTCCGGTTCAAGGAATTGACGATCACCTTGAACGCGTTGGACCGGAGCGCTTGACGCCCGAAGCGCTCAGACTGCGCTTTGCCCGCCCGCCCAGCTGGACGCCCGAGCACAGTGTTGAAATGAGGTTCGAAAACCGTGAACCAGCTGTAGCTGCGGTACTGATACCGCTGGTCATGCGTGATGAGCTCATGCTGCTTCTGACCCAACGCACGATGAACTTGTTGACCCATTCTGGTCAGGTTGCCTTGCCCGGTGGCCGTACTGATGCAACAGACATTGATGCCGCAGACACTGCCCTGCGCGAAGCGACGGAAGAAATCGGTCTGCCGCGCAGCCATGCCGAGGTATTGGGCACACTGCCGGTTTACGTCACCGGTACCGCTTTTATCATCACACCGGTGGTCGCGCTCATCACGCCCGGCTTTGTGCTCAAGCCCAACCCGGGCGAAGTGGCTGATGTGTTCGAAGTGCCACTGGCTTATTTGATGAACCCTGCCAACCATCGCCGCCATGCGGTGGAGTTTGACGGCGTCACGCGTCAGTGGCTGTCCATGCCTTTTCTGGATACGTCGGTTTTACAGGACAACGGCCAGTCACCCGAGCGTTTTATCTGGGGAGCAACAGCCGGCATGCTGCGAAATTTGTACCGGTTTTTATCGGCGTGATGGTTATCATCAGGCATGAGCTTTTTTGCCGTACTGTTTGCGCTGCTGATTGAGCAAGCCCGCCCGTTGGCTCGCCGCAACTGGATTCATGCCGCTTTCAGGTCATGGGCGCGCTGGACCAGCCGCAATCTGGACGCGGGCAAGCCGCACCATGGCTGGATCGCCTGGCTGGTGGCCGCTTTGGTTCCCAGCCTGGTGGCACTGGTTGTTCATGTTGCGCTCTGGTTTGTCAGTCCGCTGTTGGCATTTCTGTGGAGTGTGGGCGTTTTGTACATCACACTGGGTTTTCGCCAGTTCAGCCATTACTTCACCGACATTCGTGACGCGCTGGACGATGGCGACGAGGACACCGCCCGCGAGTTGCTTGCACGGTGGCAACAGGTTGATGCGAGCGAATTGCCACGCAGCGAAGTAGTCCGCCATGTGATCGAATATTCGGTGCTGGCTGCGCATCGCCATGTGTTTGGCGTGCTGGTCTGGTTTTCAGTATTTGCTGCGCTGGGTATGGGCCCGGCTGGCGCAGTGTTGTACCGCCTGAGCGAGTTTGTGGCGCGTTACTGGCGGCACAAAGCCAGATCGCTGCAAGCAGGCGAGGGCGCCAGCCCGGCGCTGCAAGCCGCTGCAAGCACCGCCTGGGGCGCGCTTGACTACGTTCCGGCCCGCATTACAGCACTCGGTTTTGCAGTGGTCGGCAGTTTTGAAGATGCGATTGATGCCTGGCGAAATTACACGCAGCGCACTGACACCCAACTTTTTTCCAGTGAACAAGACCTGACGCTTGAACAACACAACAACGGAATCATCCTGGCAGCGACATCTGGTGCAGTCAATGTCCGGCTGGGCGGGGCAGCTTTGCACACCCGGTTTGATTCCCATGCATCTGCGGGCTTTTTGCCAGCCAACGCCGGTACGTTGAACCCAGGTGCACAGGCCGCGCCCGGGCGTGAACCCGAAATTGCGCATCTGCGCAGCATCGTCGGGCTGGTCTGGCGTACTGTCGTGTTGTGGATGGTGCTGCTGGCGCTGCTGACCCTTGCCAAACTGATCGGTTAGCGCTGTCTGATCAATACCGGGTTTGCGACAGATCTGCAAACAATTCGCTATACAAACGATAGCGGTTAGCGCTTATTTTGATTGGGCTAGCAGCCGTTTTCATTTCCAAAATAACGCCACAACCCGGCTCATGCAGGTGCGTGCAGTTGTAAAACTTGCAGTTTTGCGCATGCGCCTTGAAGTCAGGCATCAGCTGCGCCAGCTGCATCGGCTCGATGTGGTGCAGGCCAAACTCCTGAAACCCCGGCGAATCGATCAATGCCGTCGTGCGCGCAGCATCAATCCAGTAAAGCGTGGTGCTGGTGGTGGTGTGTTTGCCTGAATTCAGGGCTTGCGAGATCTCTGCCGTCAACACTTTGGCTGCAGGGATCAGCAAGTTGGTCAAGCTGCTTTTGCCAGAACCTGAAGGGCCAAGCACCAGCGTTTTTTTACCATCAAGCAAAGCCATCAACCCGTCCGTTTGTGCTGTGTCAACGGCAGTTTCAACTTTCGGTTTGATGGCCAGCGGCAGCAACTCATAGCCCATTGCCCGGTACGGTGCTAATCTGATCCAGGCTCGGCCGAACGGTTCAACCAGATCACTTTTGTTCAATGCAATGATGGGCGTGATACCTGCAGCTTCAGCGGCAATCAGCGCGCGCGTCAACTGGCTTTCTGAAAATTCAGGCTCGGCTGCAATCAGTATCAGAATCTGGTCCAGGTTCGCCGCAAACGACTTGGTACGCAGCTCGTCCTGCCGGTAAAACACATTGCTGCGCTCGTCGATTTTTTCAATCGTGCCTTCGTCTTCAGTGGGCAGCCAGCGCACGTTGTCGCCCACCAATGCCTGGCCTTTTTTGCCTCTAGGGTGGCAAATTACACGGTGGCCCTCAGCAGTTTCTACCAGTACATGCCTGCCAAAACCTGCCACCACCAGACCTTGCTGTGTGCCGGCTGCCAACGCGCTGGCGGGGCGCTGGTATTTACTCAAACAAGCAGGGCATCGGCTTTTGATGCGCAGAAAAAGTCACTGACTGAAATGCCATTCACATCATGCGTGTTGAAGCGCACGGTGCATTTGCTGTACGTCACCGTCAGGTCTGGGTGGTGGTCTTCAAAGTTGGCAATGTAGGCCAATGCGTTCACAAACCCCATCGTTTCATGGTAATTTTTGAATGTGAAAGATTTCTCCAACGCGCCGTCGATCAGTCGCCAGCCCAACGCCTGCTCGCCATTGAGTTTGCTCAAGTGCGTCACGATTTCAGTGGCGCTCAGGGCTTTGCGGTTGTTGTGAATCGGATTACTCATGCGGCTGATGCTGAAATCATCCGTGCCAGGCGCTCAGACGCAGGCGGATGCGAGTAGTAAAACTTCACAAACACCGGGTCAGGCGTCAGCGTGCTGGCATTGTCCTGATAAAGCTTGAGCAATGCGCTTGTCAAATCCTTGCCATCAGTCTGCGCCACTGCATAGGCATCGGCTTCAAATTCATGCTTCCTTGAAAACTGCGCAAAGATTGGCGAGATAAAAAAGCTGAACAACGGCACCACCAGCATAAACAAAAGGAGTGCCAATGCATCATTGCCGCCATTCAGGTTGGGTGTGATGCCAAGGCCGGTATAAAACCAGACCTGCGACGACAGCCAGCCCAGCAACGCAAACCCCACCAGGCTCATCGCAAACATGCCAACAATACGTTTGATGATGTGCTTGTGCTTGAAATGCCCCAGCTCGTGCGCCAGCACGGCGTCCACTTCAGCCGGGCTGAGTTGTTTGAGCAGCGTGTCATAAAACACCACCCGCTTGGCTGCGCCAAAGCCAGTGAAGTATGCATTTGCGTGGGCGGATCGTTTGCTGCCGTCCATCACAAACAAACCCTTGGCTGCAAAGCCGCAGCGCTGCATCAACGCGGTGACCCGCGCTTTCAAAGTCTCATCATCCAGCGGCTTGAACTTGTTGAACAGCGGTGCAATCACGGTCGGGTACAGCACCAGAATCAAAAGGTTAAAACCCATCCACGCGCTCCACGCCCAAAGCCACCACAAGCTGCCGCTGCTGCCCATCAGCCACAGGATCAGCGCCACAATCGGCAAGCCAATCACTACGCCTACAGCCAGCCCCTTGACCATGTCCGTCAGCCACAATTTGAAGGTCATTTTGTTAAAGCCAAAACGCTCTTCAATCTTAAAAGTGCTGTACAGCGTGAAAGGCAAGTCCAGCACGCCGCTGATGATGGCAAACGCAGCAAGCAGCGCCAATTGCGGCACCAGGGCGCCGTAGCCAGCCAATCCCGTTCGGTTGATGGCCTGGTTCAACGCGTCGATACCGCCCAGCAGTGTCCAGCCCAGCAGCAAGGCTGCGCCAAAGGCCATTTCCAGCAAGCCAAAGCGGGCTTTGGTGATGGTGTAGTCAGCTGCTTTCTGGTGTGATGCCAGCGAGATCGTGTCTGCAAACGCAGCAGGCACTGTGTTGCGGTTTTGCGCAACATGGCGAATCTGCCGGGTTGCCAGATAAAAGCGAACCACCAAGCCCAATGCCAGCGCGGCGGCAAACACCAGCGTAAAAGTGAACGAAAAGTTTTGCATGGCTTGAAGTTTAGGCTATCAGCGAGAATTGCAACATGAACGAAACTGAAAACCCACTGAAAAAATCTGACCAAAACCTGGTCTGGCTGGACTGCGAAATGACCGGGCTGGATCCCGAGAAAGAGTGCCTGATAGAAATCGCCATCATCGTCACTGGCCCCCAGCTTGTACCCCGCATTGAAGGCCCGGTGCTGGTCATACATCAAAGCGATGACGTGTTAAACCAGATGGACAAATGGAACAAGGGCACGCATGGCAAAAGCGGGCTGATTGAAAAGGTCAAGGCTTCAACTGTTACCGAAG
>JAYUVG010000016.1:0-8777 GCA_043754255.1 Polaromonas sp.
CCAGGTCAACCCGGCTCCCCACTGTCCATGCTTGGCCTGTTGCCGTTTGGCTTCGTGCGCCGAAATGGCGGCTCGCAAACCACGTTCAATTCGGGCTCCTCCCCAGTTGCCGTACGCACCCACGACTACATGACCGCCGTGAATGCCACACTGGTCAACGGCAAGTTCGCCGTCAACGGTGGTGCAGGCGGCGGTGTTGCAAGTGCTTTAAACGGCTGGGAAAGCTTTGGCGCAGTGAACGCAGCAGCTCAAGAAGCAGCCAATACAGCCGCAGCAGCAGCCGGTCAAATTGTCACGTTGAGTGAATCCACCGCCAGCGCAGGCCCTTCCACTGGTCAGTCTCGCCTGGCTCAAGCCTTCACGATAAGCGCAAGAGACCGCTTCCTGAGCTTCACCGTCACCGGCCTCGATCTGCAAAACAACTCCACAGCAGACCAAAGCGCCCCACAAGACGCGTTTGAAGTAGCCTTGCTGAACGCCAATACGGGCCTGCCTGTAATATCGAGCGCCAACTTCCAAACCACCCGCTCAGACGCCCTGCTCAACATCCAGCGCTCCTCCAGCGCCCTAGATGCAGCTCTGGCCGAGCGCGCCGCAGCAGGCGTGACCCATATCGACAACCCAGACGGCAGCCGCACCTACATCGTCAATCTCAGCGCTGTTACAGCAAATTTGGCAACCAACACAGCGGTAAACCTAAGCTTTGACCTGATTGGCTTTGGCACCACTAGAGCCCAACAGGGCTCCAAAGTAGGCATTAAAGACGTGCGCCTGCTTAGCGCACCGCTGGCTGTCAATGATGCACTCACGGTGGCCGAAGACCAACCGCTCACGATCAATGTCCGAGCCAACGACCTGAATGCCGATGCTCCCGGTTTCTCAACCGAGATCGTCAGCCAAGCCGCCCACGGTCAAGTCACATTGCTCGCAGACGGCACCTTCAGCTACGCGCCAGCGGCCAACTATTTCGGCCAAGACAGCTTCACCTATCGCTACACAGACGGCACAGAAGCAGGCCGCTCAGAAATCGCCACAGTCAACATCAATGTGACTCCCGTCAACGATGCGCCAGTCGCCTCAGATATGACCGTGACGACTGCTGAAGACAGCGCCGCTACTATCAACCTAGTAGCACTCAACGTTGATAACACGTTGGCTACCCTCGTATTCAGCAACTAAACCCAGCCCGCCCACGGCAGTTTGACGAAGAATGCCGATGGCACATTCAGCTACCAGCCCGCAGCCAACTCGAAAAGAGCGGAATGTCTGGCTGCAATCGCTGTCTTGAAATCCCGCTGGCAATTTTCTAAAATGGCTAAAATGGCTAATCTGCGGAAAAAGGAGGTATTTCATGCAAGTGACAGCAACCCAAGCAAAAAACAGATTCGGCTACTTTTGTGCGCAAGCCAAGATTGACCCTGTTTTTGTAGAAAAAGACGGTAGGCCAGATTCGGTCATCGTCTCATACGACAGTTATCAGGCGTTGAAGGATTCCGCCAGCGCAGGCAATGCTAGGTCGATGGCGCAGCGAAAAAAGGAGTTCAATGAAACTTACAAAGATTGGATTGCCGAGCAGAACAAGCACTTTGAGAAGCACGGGCTTTGGTGCGATGGACTGGTGGCTTGGCAGGAGATTAATTAATGGCGCAGTTTGATATTTATGAAAACCCGCAATCAGCCTCGCGCCAGTTTGTGCCTTACTTGGTAGACGTGCAAAGCGATTTGATTAGCCAGTTGCCCACGCGATTGGTCATGCCTCTGTCACGAGTTGGGACAACGCAGTCCAGACTGCCAGTCAATCTCAGTTTGAGAGTTGAAATCAGCGATGAAACACTCAGTTTGCTCGCTTACATGGCCGCACCAGTGCCGGCGCGATTGCTAAAAAAGTCAGTCGGCTCACTTCGTCATCGTGCAAGCGAAGTAAGCGCAGCTTTGGATTCGGTTATCAGCGGTTTCTGAAATAGCTTTGGTTTTCAAAATCCCCGAATCCGTTCTGGTTGTAATCCACACGCCAGAACAGGACGTACTGCTGATTGAACGCGCAGACCACCCTGGTTTTTGGCAAAGCGTGACAGGCTCCAAAGACACTGTGCATGAGGATTTGCTTGAAACTGCCCACCGCGAGGTGCTGGAAGAAACCGGTATCAATGCCCCTGGCAGCCAATTTGTAGATTGGTCTATATCAAATGTTTATGATATTTATCCAGGCTGGCAGCATCGGTACGCGCCTGGCATTACCCGCAACACCGAGCATGTTTTCAGTTTGTGTGTGCCTGCGGACACGCTGATTACCTTGAGCCCAACGGAGCACACTGCTTTTCAATGGCTGCCTTACCGCAGTGCTGCAGACGCGTGCTACTCACCGTCAAACGCAGAGGCCATATTGCTGCTGTCCCGATTTTTGACTTGATTCCATTTCCAAATCATCCCTGCACTTTGTCGGCTTTGCCAGCCGTAGGTTAGTACTGCACACCTCCTTGCCTTCGTGTTCACGAATGATTTGAAAATGGAATAATCTCGGGGCATGAAGTCAAGCCGTCAGCCCGAGAAAAAATCCAGGCATATTGCTGAAAATCTGCGCCTCTATCAGGGCGGCCGAAGCTATTTCCCCGCGTTGATTGAAGCGATTGATGGTGCCGCTTTCTGGGTGCAGATGGAAACTTACCTGTTCAATGTTTTTGGTGCTGGTGGGGACGTCGCCAATGCATTGATTCGTGCTGCCGAGCGCGGTGTGACGGTGCAGGTACTGGTTGATGGGATTGGCTCCAGCCCATTGCCAAAAGAGTGGCAGGACAAGATTGCTGGAGCGGGCGTGCAGTGGTGTGTCTATTCGCCACTGGCTTCAAACTGGGCCATCGTGCAGCCACTGTCATGGCGCAGATTGCATCGCAAGCTATGTGTGGTCGATCAGCGGTTGATGTTTTGCGGCGGTATCAATGTGCTGGACGATTTTTATGACCCCAACCATGGCGCATTGGAAGAGGCGCGCTTTGACTTTGCTGTTTCTTGCACCGGCCCGTTGGCTGTTGATGCAGCCGAGGCTGTCACGCTGCTATGGTGGCGTGTGCAGGCCGGTTACAGCGCCCGACAGCGCCATTTGAACACTGCCTGGGAAGAGTTCAAGGAGGCTGGCTACGGTGGCCGCACGGTGGATGCGCTGCTGCCGGCTTCCCCCTTGCAAACAAACAGCAACACTCCGGTTGCCCATGCTGCGCTGGTGCTGCGTGACAACTTGCGCAACCGCAGCAGCATTGAAAAGAGTTACCTCAAGGCAGTTGGTCATGCAAGGCATGACATTGTGATTGCCAATGCCTACTTTCTGCCGGGTGGCAAACTTCGCCGGGCCTTGATCAGCGCGGCGCGGCGCGGTGTCAAAGTCACAGTGCTGCTGCAAGGCAGGTACGAATATTTCATGCAGTACCACGCTGGCAGGCCGGTGTTTGATGCACTGCTTAAAGAAGGCATTGAGATCCATGCCTATGCCAAAAGCTTTTTGCATGCCAAGGTGGCCGTTATCGACGGTCATTGGGCAACCGTCGGCTCGTCAAACCTTGACCCTTTGAGCCTGCTGCTGGCACGTGAAGCCAATGTGGTAGTTGAAGGTGCAGCATTTGCCAACGAGTTGCGGGTTTGCCTGCTTCATGAAATCACCCTGCAAAACTGCCAGATTGACCAGAGAGCCCATCTACAGCGGCCGCTTGTCAAGCGCTTGCTCGACTGGTTTGCCTACGGCGTGATGCGGGCTTTGTTGTGGGTGACAGGCAAAAATTATTGATCGGACGAAAATCGGGCATGCAAGACCTGATTGTTCAAAGACCCGAAGGGCTGTACTGCCCGCCGGGCGATTTTTACATTGACCCGTGGCGGGCCGTTGGGCGCGCTGTCATCACGCATGCCCATGCTGACCATGCACGCATGGGCCACGGCCACTACCTGGCAACTGCCCAGGCTGAAGGCGTGCTTCGCTTCAGGCTGGGGCAGGACATTACTTTGCAAACCGTGCAGTACGGTGAAGTGGTCACCCACAACGGCGTTACCGTGTCACTCCACCCGGCAGGCCATGTATTGGGCTCTTCGCAAGTGCGCCTGCAGCACGGCGGCCAGACATGGGTGGCCAGTGGCGACTACAAGGTTGCGCCTGATGCTACCTGCGCCGCATTTGAGGCAGTGCGCTGCGATGTCTTCATCACTGAATCTACCTTTGGCCTGCCCATTTACCGCTGGCGGCCTGATGCAGAAGTGTTTGCAGAAATCAATGCCTGGTGGGCATCCAATGCGGCTGTTGGAAGGGCCAGCATGTTGATGTGCTACAGCTTTGGCAAGGCGCAGCGCATTTTGAGCGGTGTTGATGCGTCGATTGCACCCATCGTTGTGCACAGCGCCATTCAAACCCTCAACACTGCCTACCGCGATGCAGGCGTGCACTTGCCCGAAACCAAGTTGGTCAGTGAAGTGACGGATGCAGCAGACTTCAAACGTGCTTTGGTGCTGTGCTCGCCCAGCGCGTTATCCGCGCCCTGGGCTAAACGGTTTGGTGACTTCAGCGATGCGTTTGCCAGTGGCTGGATGCAACTGCGCGGTGCGCGGCGGCGCGGCAGTTATGACAAGGGTTTTGTATTAAGTGACCATGCCGACTGGCCAGGGCTGCTGGGCGCTATTGGCGCAACCGGGGCGGGTCGTGTCATCGTCACACACGGCAGCATTCCCGTGATGGTGCGGTATTTGTCTGAACAGGGGCTTCAGGCAGAGGCTTTTAATACCGAATACGGCGACGATGCTGTGGAAGAAAAGGTGGCTTCGTGAAGCACTTTGCAGCGCTTTTTACCGAGCTTGACAGCACCACCTCGACCCTCGCAAAAGTTGCTGCGCTCCAGCAATACTTTCAAATCGCCAGCCCGGCCGATGCCGCCTGGGCGGTGTATTTTTTGTCAGGCGGCAAACCCCGGCAGGTAGTGAAAACTGCCCTGCTCAGGGCACTGGCGTGCGAGGCGGCGGGCATTGAAGACTGGCTGTTTGACGAGTGCTACCACGCAGTAGGCGACCTGGCTGAAACCATTGCCTATGTACTGCCGCTGGACTTTGAACCAAGCGATATCGGGCTGGCAGTGTGGATGGAAGAGCGTTTGTTGCCGCTGCGGGGTTTGAGCGAACTTGAAGTTGCAGGGCGCATCAAAAGTTATTGGCGCGAGCTCGATGCGCGTGGACGTTTCTTGCTGATCAAGCTGGTTGGCGGCAGCTTTCGGGTCGGTGTCAGCAAGCTGCTGGTGCAGCGCGCGCTGGCAGAGCATTCAGGCATGGATGCCAAACGCATTGCCCAGCGCATGATGGGCTATGTTGACGCCAAGGCTTTGCCAACAGCGGCCCGGTTTGAAGCACTTATTGCGCTGTCTGAAGGTGGCGCTATGGAGGTGATGGATGCTGGACAGCCGTATCCGTTTTTTCTGGCGCACCAGCTGGACACGCCACTGGAAAACCTTGACGCCAAACTGGGCCCGGTGGCTGACTGGCAAGTCGAATGGAAGTACGACGGCATTCGCGGGCAGATCGTCAAGCGGGCAGGCCAGGTATGGGTCTGGTCACGTGGGGAAGAACTGGTGACTGAGCGCTTTCCAGAAATTGTGGCTCTGGCCTCCGGCTTGCCCGATGGCACGGTGCTGGATGGGGAAATCATGGTGTGGGCTGCCAACGCACCCGCTCCATTTGCACTTTTGCAGCAGCGCATAGGCCGCAAAACTCTGGACAAAAAAATACTTGCTGACGCCCCAGTCACCTTCATGGCCTACGACCTGCTGGAGTTAAATAGCCAGGACATCCGGATGAAACCGCAACATGCGCGGCGCAGGCAGCTAGAGCAAATTCTGCTGGGCAGCGACCTGAAACTTTCGCCCGTTGAGCGTCTCGATTCGTGGGCCGACTTCGCGAAGCTCCGCAGCGAATCCAGAGCGCGCGGCGTTGAAGGCTTCATGCTCAAAAGCATGGATGCCGCCTACGGTACAGGCCGAACCAAAGCCGATGGACTGTGGTGGAAATGGAAGATCGAACCCATGACGATTGACTGCGTGTTGATTTATGCGCAGGCTGGCCACGGCCGCAGGGCGTCGCTTTATACCGACTACACCTTCGCTGTCTGGAATCGCCAGCCGCTGGATGCACAAGAGGCGCAAGCAGTTGTCAAAGCCATCGAAAAACGCGAACCTGCCAAAGAAGGAGCTTTGCAACTGACCGCTTTCGCCAAAGCCTACTCCGGTTTGACCGATGAGGAGTTCAAGCAAATTGACAGTGTGATTCGCAAAACAACGCTGGAGAAATTTGGCCCGGTTCGCAGCGTCAAACCCACGCTGGTGTTTGAGTTGGGGTTTGAAGGCATCAACTTCAGTCCGCGCCATAAAAGCGGCATTGCAGTGCGCTTTCCGCGCATGCTTCGCTTTCGCAGTGACAAGCCATTGCATGAAGCCAACACGCTGGACGACCTGAAGTTGCTATTAAAAGCGTAGCTGCTTGCGCGCATAATATAACGGCTAGAGCACTAAAACCCTTAAATTAACGGGGTAAACCGGGTTTCCGGATGGTTTGGTAACATCTGGTCATGCTAATGGAAACAAAACAAACATTGCCAAACAACTGTGATGAGGGCACACCCGTCTCCGTGAAAATTCGTGAGCGACTGGTGGCTGCCAAAAAGCGGTTCAATGCCAACGACAACATCTCCGCTTTCATGGTGCCAGGCGAGCTGGAAAAGCTGCTTGACGAAGTGGAGGTCAAGATGCAGGGCGTGCTGGATGCCATGGTGATTGACACTGAAAATGATCACAACACCAACAACACTGCGCGCCGTGTTGCCAAGATGTACCTGACCGAAGTGTTCAAAGGGCGTTATGTGGCGGCTCCCGCTGTCACGGAGTTTCCAAATGCCGAGCACTTGAATGAGCTGATGATCGTCGGGCCGATCACTGTGCGCAGTGCCTGCTCTCATCACCTTTGCCCGGTGATTGGCAAGGTCTGGATCGGCGTTTTGCCGAACGAACATACCAACGTGATTGGGTTGTCCAAATATGCCCGACTGGCTGAATGGGTGATGGGCAGACCGCAGATTCAGGAAGAAGCAGTTGTGCAACTGGCTGACCTGATCATGGACAAAACTTCCCCGGACGGCCTGGCCATCGTGATGGAAGCGACCCACTTTTGCATGGGCTGGCGCGGCGTAAAAGACCTGGACAGCAAGATGATCAACTCGGTGATGCGCGGCGTGTTTTTGAAAGACCCCAACCTGCGCCGTGAGTTTTTGTCGCTGATTCCCAAGACATCTGGCAATTGATTTTTAACTTTCGCAACCTGAGAAATTACCATGCTGGTACGCCTTCTTTATGCCAGTCGCCTGGCCGACACCGAGCCTGCATCAGCCACTGAATCGATTCTTGCGCAGTCGCGCGCCCACAACCCGGCCAGCGGCATCACTGGCATTCTTTGCTACGGCGGCGGCATTTTTTTGCAGGCACTTGAAGGTGGCCGCATGCAGGTCAGTGAACTGTATGGCCACATTCAAAAAGATACACGCCACACCGATGTGGTGCTGCTGCACTACGAAGAAATCATGGAGCGCCGCTTTGGCGGCTGGACCATGGGGCAGGTCAACGTGGCCAAGCTCAACACCTCGATCTTGCTGAAGTATTCTGAAAAACCCGAGTTCAATCCCTATGCCGTGTCGGGCCAGATGTCGCTGGCGCTGCTTGAAGAGTTGATGGCCACTGCATCCATCATTGGCCGCTCCTGAAATGACGCTGCTGCTGGGCTGCGATTTTTCCAGCAGCCCCACCCACCAAAAACCGATTGTTTTGGCCTTGGGGACATTACAAAACGGGCGTATTCAGCTATCAAAAATAGAGCAAATTGCATCTCTTGATGCATTTGCCGAATGGCTTGCACAACCGCAGGATTGGCTGGGTGTTTTTGACATGCCGTTCGGCTTGCCGCGCGAACTGGTCGAGCATCTGCAATGGCCGTTGACGTGGCCTGAATTGATTGGGCATTACGCAACGCTGAGCCGCGCAGACATTCGAGATACCTTTGCCGCTTTTTGCGACGCACGTCCTGTGGGCGGCAAGTTTGCGCACCGCGCTACAGACAAACCCGCTGGCTCCAGTCCATCGATGAAATGGGTCAACCCGCCCGTGGCTTTCATGTTGCATGCGGGCGTGCCGCGTTTGCTGGACGCTGGTGTGCACTTGCCGGGTTTGCATGACGGCGACAACACCCGTGTCGCCCTGGAAGGCTACCCCGGTTTGCTGGCGCGAGAGGTACTGGGCAAGCGCAGTTACAAAAGCGACGACAAGGCCAAACAGACGCCCGAGCGCCTGATTGCCCGCAAAGACCTGATCACCGCACTGGAACTGGGCCACACCCGCCTGAAGCTGCGGCTGAAGTTGACCCATGCCCAGCGCGACATGCTGGCAGGCGACGCCAAGGGCGACGTGCTGGATGCCGTGTTGTGCCTGATGCAGGCAGCCTGGGCGCAGGGCCAGGGTGCGCCGCGATACGGCTTGCCGCTGCATGTGGATCCGCTGGAAGGCTGGATCATCACGGCATGACATGCCCGGCGTTGTGGCAGGCAGGGCGTTGTTGCCGTCCAGACCGGCTGACCCGCATCAGACCATCCAACCCTGCCTTGAGAGAAACCAGCCCTGCATGATGTTTTCCTATGTTTTTTAAGAGGTGAATTCAAGAACAAAGTGCACGTAAGCAAAACGGGATGGCTCAAGAGGCATAGGATGGCGGCTTTT
>JAYUVG010000017.1:0-4623 GCA_043754255.1 Polaromonas sp.
TTAAAAAATTTGAGGTTTGATTATGCTCGACCGGGACGGCTTCAGGCCCAACGTCGGCATCATCTTGCTCAACCAGAAAAGTCAGGTATTTTGGGGCAAACGCATTCGTACCCACTCGTGGCAGTTTCCACAGGGCGGCATTGACCGGGGTGAAAACCCGGAGCAGGCCATGTTCCGTGAATTGCATGAAGAGGTGGGGCTGATGCCCCAGCATGTTCGCGTGCTGGCCCGAACCCGCGACTGGTTGCGCTATGAGGTGCCCGACAGGTTTATCAGGCGCGATGCGCGTGGCCACTACAAAGGCCAAAAACAGATCTGGTTTCTGCTGCAGCTGGTTGGTCACGACTGGGATTTAAACCTGCGTGCAACCGACCACCCCGAGTTCGATGCCTGGCGCTGGAACGACTATTGGGTACCGCTGGATGTGGTGGTTGAGTTCAAGCGCGGCGTGTATGGCATGGCGTTGACAGAGCTGGCGCGATTTGTGCCGTATCTGGACTGGCGCGGTGACAAGCGCCCTGACCTGCGGCAGCATGCCAGTCAGTCTGCGCAGCAAACTACGACCACCGGGCACATACGCTTTAGCTCTGGTTACATGCTTGACTTGCCGCCAGGTGCAGTGTTCGAGCCTGACCCGCAAACCAGCGTGATGGGCCTTGGAAAAACGGGTGCGCCATGAACCAATCTTTTACGCTCGCCAAAGTTGCGGTTAAAACGCGGGTTGCAACTTTTGGTGCAGTTTCCTTGTTATGGGTTTTGCTGGCTGGCACGCCAGTCAATGCACAGATTTTTACGGACACCAGCGACTGGAAAGAAGCAGACGTGCCGCCGCCTCCCGCTTACGACATGGCCAAGCTGCTGAGCTTTGATGTGGCGCGCTCGTCCAGCCTGGTGTTTGGTGTAGATCCGGCCTCTTTCAGCATTTCAAAAAGCGATGGCGTTGTGCGTTATGTGATGGTGGCCAGCAACTCAAGCGGGGCCAAAAACGCGATCTATGAGGGGCTGCGCTGCACCACTGGCGAGGTTAAAACCTATGCCCGTGCCAAACCGGACGGTAGCTGGGTCATGGTGACAAAGCCGGAGTGGAAATCGGTATACGACCCAACGATTGCAAGGCATTCGCTGCATTTTGCGCAAGCCGGTGCCTGCCAGGGCGCAGCACCCGTGGGCAGCGTGCGTGAACTTGTCAGAATGCTGACAACGCCTTTGTCAAGCACGTCAAACTAGGCATTGCTGGTTCAGCGCGTAAGAACCAGGTTGGTTCGGTGAACCATTTCACTTTCGCCCGTGTAACCCAGCAATTTTTCAAATTCTGAAGATGATTTTCGGCAAATCAGGCGTGCTTCAGTGCTTGAATAGTTTGACAGGCCGCGTGCAATTTCCAGGCTATCTGTCGTCAATATCGCGATCACATCGCCGCGTGAAAATTCGCCCTGCACCGCTGTCATGCCAATTGGCAGCAAGCTTTTGCCCTCACCTGCCACCTTGGCCGCTGCACCAGCATCTACCATCACCGAGCCGCGCATTTGCAGGTGATCGGCCATCCATTGTTTGCGCGCCTGGTTTTTGGCAGTTTGTGCCACCAGCAGTGTGCCAATGGCTTCGCCGTTTGTCAGCCTGATCAGCACTGAAGGCTCGCGTCCCCAGGCAATCACGGTGCTTGCACCGGAGCCAGCCGCCCGCTTGGCCGCAAAAATTTTGGTGATCATGCCGCCGCTGCCAATGCTGGAGCCCACGCCGCCTGCCATGGCCTCCAGCGCCGGATCGCCTGCTTTGCCGACATCTACAAAGCGGGCTGCAGGATCCTTGCGTGGATCTGCGGTGTACAGGCCTTTTTGATCCGTCAGGATGATGAGAACATCTGCTTCCACCAGGTTGGCCACCAGAGCGCCCAGGGTGTCGTTGTCCCCAAACTTGATTTCGTCGTTGACAACCGTGTCGTTCTCATTGATGACCGGCACTACGCCCAAACTTAATAGCGTCAACAAGGTCGAGCGGGCATTGAGGTAACGCTCGCGGTCTGCCAGATCCGCATGCGTCAGCAGCACCTGGGCGCTCCCCATGCCGTTCTCGCGCAGCTTGGTTTCGTACATTTGCACCAGCCCCATTTGCCCGACCGCAGCTGCTGCCTGCAACTCATGAATGGCTTTGGGCCGGGTGGCCCAACCCAGCCGCTTCATGCCCTCGGCAATTGCGCCGCTGCTGACCATGATGACCTCACGACCCCCTTTGCTAAGGGCAGCCAGTTGCACGGCCCACTGGCTGATGGCCTCTGCGTCCAGTCCACGGCCTTCGTTGGTGACCAGGCTGGATCCAACCTTGACCACGATGCGCTTGGCATTTAAAAGAATGCCAGCACTGGCTTTGTCTTGCATAGTATGGATTTATAGTTGATTTACAGCATCAATTAAGGCTCTAGCCGGTATAAATAGCGCGCAAGCAGCTCCTGTATTTATAGCAGCTACTTTATTCTGGCGGCAGTTCCACAAAGCGGGGATCGATTTCTTCAACCGGCTGCTCGCTCTTTTGCACTTTCTTGACATGCTGATAAATCGTTTTGATCAGATGCTCGCAGCCTTCACGCGTGAGCGCCGAAATCTCAAAAACCGGGCCCTTGAATTTAAAGCGCTTGACGAAGTCCTTGACGATCTCAGCGCGCTTGTCGTTGTCGATCATGTCCAGTTTGTTCAGCACCAGCCAGCGCGGCTTTTTGAACAGCGCGTCATCGTATTTTTTCAGCTCGTTCACGATTGCTTTGGCTTGAGCGACCGGGTCAACGCCCTCATCAAACGGCGCCAAGTCCACAATGTGCAGCAACAGGCGGGTGCGTTCGAGGTGGCGCAAAAAGAGGTGACCCAAGCCAGCGCCTTCAGACGCGCCCTCAATCAAACCAGGCAAATCAGCCACCACAAAGCTTTGCTCTGGAGCTACCCGAACCACGCCCAAATTGGGGTGCAGGGTGGTGAAAGGATAATCAGCAATGCGCGGCCTGGCGTTGGACACGGCAGTGATAAATGTTGACTTGCCTGCGTTCGGCATCCCCAGCAAGCCCACGTCGGCCAGTACTTTGAGCTCCAGCTTCAGGCTTTTGCGCTCGCCTGGCCAGCCCGGTGTTTTGCTGCGCGGTGCGCGGTTGGTCGAGCTTTTAAAGCGCAGGTTGCCAAAGCCACCGTCGCCGCCTTTGGCAATCAAAATCTGCTCACCCGGCTCCATCAGCTCGAACAGCACGTCGCCTGTTTCTGCATCACTCAAAATGCTACCGACAGGCATTTTCAAAATAACGTCATCGCCCTTGGCGCCAAACATGTCCGAGCCCATGCCATGACCGCCATTTTTTGCATCGTGGCGGCGCGAAAAGCGAAAGTCAACCAGCGTGTTGAGGTTGATGTCAGCAACTGCATAAACGTGCCCGCCACGGCCACCATCGCCGCCATTGGGCCCACCAAATTCCTTGTACTTTTCATGGCTGAATGAGACACAGCCCGCCCCACCATCGCCAGCGGCAATGTCAATAAAGGCTTCATCAACGAATTTCATGGTTTGGCTCGGGTTGGACTTGTTGCAAGCTGCAAGTCTACAAACAAAAAAGCCCCGACTTCTCGGGGCTTCGATTCAATCGCAAAAACTTGCCCTGATGACTGACTTATGCCGCAGTTGCAACAGCCGTCACGCTGACGGTTTGCTTGGACAAAGCACCCTTGATGGCAAACGAGACTTGACCATCTACCAGTGCAAACAGGGTGTGATCCTTGCCAACACCAACGTTGGTGCCGGGATGAAACCGGGTGCCGCGCTGGCGAACAATGATGCTGCCTGCATTAATGACTTCGCCGCCAAATTTTTTGACGCCAAGCATTTTGGGCTGTGAATCCCGCCCGTTTCGCGTAGAGCCGCCGCCTTTTTTCTGTGCCATTTCAGAGCTCCAAAATATAAGATAAGAATTACTTTTTGACGCCAGCGACCAGCGCGTCGGTCAACTTTTTGAACTCATCCATTTTTCCGTCGCGAAGCAAAGCAGCCTGCTCGCCCCACGAAGCCGGATTTGCCAGGCCAAAGCGGCCGCCTGAAGCCTTGAGCATGGCAGACACTGCAGCAGCATCTGTAGCAGCCAGCTGGGCAAAAGTTGTAATGCCGTTGTCAACCAAAACCTGCGCAATCTTCGGACCAATACCTTCAATGATGCTCAGATCATCTTTGGCAACCACAGCAGCCGCAACTGGCAAAGCAGCCTTGGCGATACCACCTTTGCCGTCAGCAATTTCCGCGAAAAACAGTTCAGTGTAATTCTGGCGATGGCCCTGGCGTTTTTGGTAGTGCTTGCGACGACGCATTTTGAAGATACGAATTTTGTCGCCTCTGCCGTGAGAGACAACCGTAACAGTCACAGTGGCACCTAGCACCAAGGGTGTTCCGATCGTGATTGAGCTGCCATCTCCGACAGCCAACACCTGATCAAAAACAATCTCTTGGCCTACGTCCGCAGTGATCTGTTCTACTTTAATTTTTTGACCAGCAGCAACTTTGTATTGTTTGCCGCCGGTTTTTATGACCGCGTACATTGTGGACTCCATTGCGTATTAGAGAGTAACTCCGCCGGGAAGCCAGGGCGATAAGCCAAGTCCG
>JAYUVG010000018.1:0-3427 GCA_043754255.1 Polaromonas sp.
CAAACGTGAAGGCAAAATTTCGCTCAAAGTCTTTCTCGACATGTGCCGTGAAGACGGCGTGGAGCCGCGTAAAAGCTATTCAGGCAAGCTCATGGTGCGACTGCCTGTGGTGCTGCACGAGCGTGCGGCGGTGTCTGCCGCGTCACAAGGCAAAAGCTTGAATGCCTGGCTAGCTGATGTGGTGGCGCAAGCTGCGCATGCTTGATCGGGCGGCTTAAAGCGCTAAAAATGGCCGTTTTCAGATGACAAAAGTGCCTGTAACCCAATAGATTCGGGCGCAAGCAGCTCCTGAAGTTGTAGCATTCATCACGGCCTGACAGGCTTTGTTTCTGACGCCAGCGTGATCAAACCCTTGCTCATGTAGTCATCAAACTGAATTTTTGGGATGGCGGTCAAGCCTGCAACGCCATCGCCTGCGTCCCAGCTCAGCGTGGCACTGTCAAAAGCCAGCGTGACTTCAACCGGGCCACGTGGAATCTCAATCGGCGCGCCGTCGCCCGGTGTGTAGGTCACGCAACCTGCAATAGTGCCCTGCTGAGGGGTTAATTGTGTTGATGACGGGGTAGCTGTAGTGGTCATGTCGATGTCCGTGTGGTTGTGCAATGGCTTTAACGAGCCTCAAATCTGTATTGGGAAGGCTTCGTTAAGAAAAACGTGTCAGTCAATGCCGATTTCGCGCGTCAAGTTGGTAGTTTTTATAAGACAATACTATTTTTGAACAAAATATTGTTTAAAAGTGATTTAATCAGACCATGTTGCATAAATACGCTTTCTCTAATTTCCAGTCCTTCCGTGAACGTACCGAGGTCTCGTGGCTGCTGGATGGCCGGGTGCCGCCTGCGGTTTGGTCTGGCTCGGCTACGTCTGGTGGGCGGGTCAGTTCGGTTATGGCGGTGATTGGGCCCAATGCCAGTGGCAAGACGGCTTTGCTTAAACCGGTTTTGTTTTTGCACTGGTTCATCACCCATTCTTTTGCAATGGAGCCAGCAGCGCTTTTGCCCGTGACGCCTCATGCCGCTGCACAGAATGAACCAACTGAATTTGAGGCAGAAGTCGATTTTGAAGGTCGTCTTTGGCGCTACACGCTGCGCTGCACGCCGCAGCGCGTGCTGCATGAAGCGCTGTACGCCAAACATGAACGCATGCGCTATGTGTTTGTTCGTGACTGGAACGAGAAGACGCAACGCTACGATGTAAAACAACAGGACTTTGACTTTGCGCCTGCTGAGGCCCGCAAAGCGCGACCCAACGCGTCATTGATTGCGACTGCTGCGCAATATGGCGTACCGCTTGCCAAACGCCTCGTGGACAACTTTGTTGTCACCAACATTGACCAGACAGGCCGCATGACCAACGACATGGAGCAACTGGTCCAATCAGCCGCCTACTTTGCGGGTCAAGAGTCGCAGCGCCAATTGTTGGTGCGATTGCTGCGTTCGTGGGACTTGGGGCTGAGCGACTTGCAAATACGCCAAGTTACTGCGACAGCCCCAGACGGTAGAACAGAAAAATTTTGGCTTCCCTACGGCCTGCATCGGTCTGCTGGCGATACGTCATTTGAGCTGCCGTTTGCGCTGGAGTCCAGCGGTACACAAGGCGCGTTTATTTTGCTTAGCCGTTTGCTACCGGCACTCTCATTTGGTGGCCTGGCGGTCATTGACGAATTTGAAAACGACTTGCACCCGCATATGCTGGAGCCAATTCTGGACCTGTTTGCCAACCCGGCCACCAACCCGCACCGGGCGCAATTGCTGTTTACCTGCCACGCTATTGAGGTGCTGAACATTTTGCATAAGTCGCAGGTCATGCTGGTTGAAAAAGATGCCAACAACGAAAGCAGTGCCTGGCGGCTTGACAGCGTGGAAGGCATTCGCAGTGACGATAACTTTTATGCCAAGTACATGGCTGGCGCGTATGGCGCTGTGCCGCAGCTATGAAGGCCAGCGCAGCGGTGCATCACGTGCGGCGTTTTGTGCTGCGAACAGTTTTACTGGTAGGTGAGGGCGATGCAGAAGTCGCCTTCATCGCACACTTGAAGGCGCTGTACATAACACGCGGTTGCGGCCTGGCTGTGACGGTTAAAAATGCACGCGGAAAAGGGGCCTTGCATGTTGTGGACGTTGCTGTTCGCCAGTCACGCAACGCGGCCTTTGATGTGTGTGCGGTGCTGCTTGATACAGACACTGACTGGAACGAAAAAACGCAGGCCATGGCCCGCAAGGTAAAAGTGCAGGTGGTGCCCTGCCGCCCTTGTTTGGAAGCGATGCTACTTGCACTGTATGGCGAGACGGCGCAAAGCAAATCTTCAGCGCAGCATAAACAGGCTTTTGCCACACGCTTTGGTGCGCAGGCCCATGACGCCAGCGTGTATGCCAAGCACTTTTCTTTTGAGTTGCTGGAGAAAGCCAGGCTTGGCTCGCCTGAACTTGAACAATTGGTAACGCTGCTCAAACCTGCGTGAAAGCGCTGGCCTTCATGGTTTTCACTGTGTCAATTTGTAGCCAATGTGCCATCGTCGACAGCGGTTTTGCATGAATGGCGATGGTGTTTTATTTGGCAAAACCGCTTGAACATTCAAGTCCAATTTCATAAAAAAGCCACAACACTTTCACGCAAGCTCCTCTCGTCCATCGCATTGCTTGCCAGTTTTGCAGCCAGCAGCGTCTTGGCCCAAACCGGCCCCGCACCCTACGGCGCGCCCATCACCCTTGAACAAGCCAAAAAAGCCATGGTGGCTGCTGAGGCGGAGGCACGCAAGAACAACTGGCCTGTGGTGATTTCGATTGTGGATGGTGGCGGTCATTTGGTGATGTTGCAGCGCCTGGAAGCGCAGACCGGCAGCATTGAAATAGCAACTGGCAAGGCCACCACGTCGGTGGCCCTGCGCCGCCCGACCAAGGCGATTGAAGACAGCCTGGCCCCCGGTGGTTCAGCCCTGCGTATTTTGAGCGTGCGCAGCGTGACAGCCCTGCAAGGTGGTGTGCCAATTATTTTGGACGGCAAAATCATTGGTGCGATTGGCGTGTCGGGCGTGACGGCTGCGCAAGACGAAGTGGTGGCCATGGCTGGTGCTGCTGCGGTGGCTGCCAGGTAACCCGGCGTTGTTTTAGTGGGTTGCAAGCAGCTATTAAATTAGTAGCTGCTTGCAACCGAATCTATTGGGCCGCAGCCTTATTTAATGATTTTTTTGGGCTATTTAGAACCAAAATAGGCATCAAACAGCGTTTTCAAGCCTGCAAAATCAGCGCCAAATCGCGCAGGGTTCACAAAGTAGGCTTCTGCGGCCACCGCAAAAAACTCGGCGGGTGATGTTGACGCATACGCGTCCAGCCACGGCGCTTGCCCGCCAAAGCGCTCGGCCATCACGACCTGTTCTTTAAACGCTTCATAAGCCGTTTGCATGGCGGCTTGCCAGTCTGTTCTGGCC
>JAYUVG010000019.1:0-2982 GCA_043754255.1 Polaromonas sp.
GACAGAGCTTGTTGTCTCCCATTACGCCCAACTGCGCACTCAACTTGAAGCCGCGGGCACGCCTATCGGTGCAAATGACATGCTGATTGCGGCCCACGCCTTGTCCATAGACGCAACACTTGTCAGTGCCGACGCCGAATTTTTGCGCGTACCGGGTTTGAGGGTCGAAAATTGGCTGGCAGTCACGGTTTGAGCGAGAATTTTTCGAAGCACAATCAAAGATACGTGTTTTTTAAAGATTTGAGACTAAAAAGGCGAAAAATAACTCAAAAAACCCATCAAATCAGCCTCCAGCCCAATAAATACGGGCGCAAGCAGCTCCTAAAATAATAGTAACTACAGACATGTCACAACCCCTGCCCATCCTGAACGCCCTGACCGCAGACCAGCAGAAGCTGGAGGTGCTGCGCCAGCACTTCCCGCAGGCTATTGAGGTAGGCACTGACGGCCACATTCGCATCAACGCGGCTGCGCTGCAACTGGCGGTTGACCCGTCCAACCCGGCAGGCATTCAGGTTGAAGAAGACGGCTACGAGCTGCGCTGGGTGGGCAAGCGTGAGGCGTACCACTGCGCCTTTGTACCCGTGCAAAAAATCATTGCCCCGCTAGAGCTTGAGAGCAAAAACTGGGACACCACCGGCAACCTGCTCATCAAAGGCGACAACCTCGACGCCCTGCGCCTGCTGCGCCACAGCTACTTTGGCAAGGTCAAGCTGATCTACATTGACCCACCCTACAACACGCAAAGCGACGCCTTTATTTACCGCGACGACTTCAGCGCCAAACAGGGCGAGGTGCTGGAGCAACTGGGCTACAGCAAAGACAACATTGACTACATCAAAAACATATATGGCGCCCGCACCCACAGCGGCTGGCTAAGCTTTATGTACCCGCGTTTGCTATTGGCCAAGGACTTGTTGCGCGACGACGGCGTGATTTTTATTTCAATTGATGACAACGAGCAGGCGCAGTTGAAGTTGCTTTGTGATGAGGTGTTTGGGCAGGAGAATTTTGTAGCGAATGCGCTATGGCAAAAGAAGTACTCTGCCGCCAACGATCACAAATCCATTGCCCCCCTTCACGACCATATTCTTGTATACCGAAAGTCTGAAGAGTGGGAAAGAAATCTGATGGAGAGGACGGAAGAAAAAAACCGTCAATACCGCTTTGATGATGCGAAAGGTACTTTTCGCCCTGACAACTACCTTTGCAACAAGTCTGCAGACGAGCGCCCCAACCTGTACTATCCAATTACCCAGCCCAATACGGGCGAAGAAATTTGGCCCAAACGAACCGCTGTGTGGCGCTACTCGCAAGAAACCCATCTGAAAAATGTAGCCAATGACCTTGTGTACTGGGGTAAGGACGGCACAGGAAAAGTACCTGCATTTAAGCGCTATCGACATTTACTTAAAAACGGCGGCCTCACGATACCAACAACTTGGTGGACATTTGATGAGTGCGGTCATAACGACGAGGCTCAAAAAGAAACTTCCGAATTGCTAGAGCCCAAGGTATTCTCAACCCCAAAGCCCATCCGTTTGCTTCATAAGATGCTGCGACTGGGCAGCGATCCTGATTCTGACGATATCGTGATGGATTTTTTTGGCGGTAGTGGTGCGACAGGCGAAGCAGTCATGCGCCTAAACGCTGAAGACGGCGGCAACCGCCAATTTATCCTGGTTCAAATCCCCCAGCCCATTGACGCCAAAAAGCAGAAAGAAGCGCACCGCTTTGTCACTGAAACACTGGGCAAGCCTGAGGCCACGATTTTTGAAATCACCGCCGAGCGCCTGCGCCGCGCCGGGGCCAAGATTGACGCCGAACAGGCTGAAAAAGCCAAAGCTGCGGGTGACTTGCTGCCTGCTGATGCAGCAGAGCTTGACACCGGCTTTCGCGTGTTTGACCTGGTCGATGACCCTGACGCATTGATCATCGCCAAACCCCTGCAACAAGCCACACAAGCCGATGTAGCCACGTTGCAAGCCAGCATTGCCACGCCTCAACCCGAGCACTTGCCGCGCATTTTGTACAACCTGCTCCTCAGTGAAGGCCTGGCGCTGACCACACCGCTGCGTACCATCAAAGACCAGCACCTTTATCTGGCAGGTGACGTGGCGCTGGTGGTCAAAGCAATTGCCTTGACCGAGCTGACGGACGCCCTGCGCACGCTAAAAGCCGATGGCATACCGCTTAACTATTTAACGGTGTACGCCCCGTGGATTGACGACAGCAACTTTATGCTGGGTATCAACACCGTGGCTGAAACGCTGGGCTTTTCAAGCGACAAGTTGCGCTTGCGTGGTTGACTAGGCAAGTTAGCAAGCCATGATCGCCAAATTTCAATACACCACCCTAGCCCACCAAACCCAGGCGGTGCAAAGCATTGCCGAGGTGTTTGCTGATGTGCGCTTTGTGGCGCCAACCAACGCGCAAAGCAACCCGGTGATGGCGCCACGCGAAGCAGCCGCAACCCTGCGGAGCAACATTTTTGACATTCGCAAGCGCAACGGCGTGACCGCTGGCCCGGTGTTGGTACACGACACCACCACGCCCGCTTTGGCGATTGACGTTCTGATGGAAACCGGTACAGGCAAAACCTTTACTTTTATTGAGACCATTCATCGCCTGCACAAAGACAAAAATCTGGCCAAATTTATTGTGCTGGTACCCAGCAACGCGATTCGCCAGGGAACACTCAAAAGCCTGCAAACCACGGCTGAGTTTTTCAGCAAACAATACGGCCAAAAAATCAGCGTCTATAACTATTCAGCCAAGACGGTGCATGGTTTTATCAACGCGGCCAATGCAGGCATATCCGTGTTGGTGGCCACCTATCAGTCGTTTGCAGGCGACAGCAAGGTCATTAATAAGCGCGGGGTTGAAGCCAACCTGTTTGGCCACGCCAAAAGCTACATGGAGGCGCTGGCCTATGTGCGCCCGGTGCTCATCATTGACGAGCCCCACCGCTTTGAGGGCAAG
>JAYUVG010000020.1:0-17477 GCA_043754255.1 Polaromonas sp.
GCATCTTGCGGGCCATGAGCTACCCGACCATTGACCACCGCGGGCCAGAGTTTGCAGCGCTTGGTTTGAAGGTGCTGGCCGACGTGCAAAAAATTTTCAAAACCACGCAGCCCGTCATCATTTACCCGGCGTCAGGCACGGGCGCGTGGGAGGCGGCACTCGTCAACACACTCAGTGCTGGCGACCATGTGCTGATGTATGAGACAGGCCACTTTGCGTGGCTGTGGCAAAAGCTTGCCACTCGCCTGGGCTTGAAGGCTGAAGTGATGAGCCATCCCGGCGCGGAGGTGTGGCGGCATGGCGTGCAGGCGCATCTGATTGAAGAGCGCCTGAAAGCTGACACCGCCCACAGCATCAAAGCCGTCTGCGTGGTACACAACGAAACATCCACTGGCGTGACCAGCAACATCGCTGCTGTGCGCGCAGCGATAGACGCGGCCAGACATCCGGCGTTGCTGCTGGTAGACACGATTTCAGGTTTGGCATCGGCTGACTACTGCCACGGCGCCTGGGGCGTTGACGTGACCATCAGCGGCTCACAAAAAGGCTTGATGCTGCCGCCGGGCATCAGCTTTAATGCGGTGTCTGCCAAAGCCATTGAGGCCAGCAAAAAGGCCACGCTGCCCAAAGCCTTCTGGGCTTGGGACGAGATCATTGAGATGAACAAAACCGGCTACTGGCCGTCAACGCCCAATACCAACCTGCTTTATGCATTGAGCGAAGCGTGCGACATGCTGCTGGAGCACGGCCTGGATGCAGTGTTTGCCCGCCACCAGCGCTGGGCTGAAGGTGTGCGCAGTGCGGTACGGGCTTGGGGTTTGCAAATCCAGTGTGCTGATCAAGCGGTGTATTCACCTGTGTTGACCGGGGTGATGACGCCTGAAGGAATTGACGCCGATGCGGTGCGCAAAATTATTTATGAGCGCTTTGACTGTTCACTTGGCACCGGGCTGGGCAAGGTCAAAGGCAAGATGTTCCGTATAGGGCATCTGGGCGACTGCAATGATTTGACACTGGTTGCTGCCCTGGCCGGATGCGAGATGGGATTGAAGCTCGCCGGTGTGAAGCTGGCCGGGTCGGGCGTGCAGGCGGCAATGGACTATTTTGCTGGTCATGCGGCTGTAGTGCCCGTGCACAAAGCGGCTTGATGTTTTGGTTGTCATTGCGGGCTTGACCCGCAATCCATGTCCGCTCATCAAACCAACCTTTGCAAAAGTCATGGATCCCCCCGGATCGTGGTCCGGGGCAGGCTCATCAGGCCCGGGATGACAAGAAAATCGTAACAACCGGAGACACATCATGCAACGCAGAACCATCCTCACCGCAACCGCAGCAGGCGCAGCCATACTGGCTTCTCCCATGCTCAGGGCGCAAACTTTACCTTCTGGCTCCGTCAAAATCATTGTCGGTTTCCCGCCCGGCGGCGGTACCGACGCATTGGCCCGCGTGGTCGGCCAAAAGCTCAGCACGATGTGGAGCTTGCCCGTGGTCATTGAAAACAAGGCCGGTGCTGCAGGCGTGATAGCCGCAGACTTTGTGGCCAAACAACCAGGCGACGGCAACACGCTGCTGATGGCGCACATCAACAGCCACGCCCTCGCACCTGCACTGGGAACCAAACTGGGCTACAACGCCGAGCGTGACTTTGCACCCATCAGCATGGTCGGCATCACGCCGAACTTGCTGGTGTGCAATGCAGACCAACCGGCTAAAAACGTCAAGGATCTGGTGGCGCTGTGCAAAGCCAGGCCGGGGCAGATCAGTTTTGCGTCAGCTGGCGGTGGTTCGGCACAGCACTTTGCACTTGAGATGTTCAAGCTGCAGGCCAAAATATTTGCGCTGCACATCCCGTACCGTGGCTCTGGCCCGGCGCTGGTTGATTTGATTGGAGGTCAGGTGAACTATTGTTTTGAAACCATGACCTCCGCCACGCCGCACGTTAAAAACGGCAAGGTGATTGCACTGGCGCAAACCCGCCTGAAGCGTGCCAAGGGTCACCCCAATGTGCCCACCATGGACGAGTCCGGTTTTCCTGGTTTTGAGGCAACCGTCTGGTACGGGCTGATGGGCCCCGCCAAAATGCCGCCGGCCATGGTGCAGCGCATGAACGAAGACATCAACAAGGTGTTGGCCATGCCTGATGTGCAGGAAAAAATGGAGCAGTTTGGCGCAGAAGACGGCGGCGGCAGCACCGAAAAGTTTGCCAGCTTTATCAGGGCTGAGCAGCAAAAATGGGCGCAGGTTGCCAGGGATGCCAAAGTCAAGGTAGACGCCTGAGTTCAGCTGCGTTTTGCCAGTCAGTAAAATGAAGAGGTTGAATCAATATTGAAAAGGCAGTTATGCATGTGGTCGGATTTGCCGGGTTTTCCGGCTCGGGTAAAACCACATTGGTTGAGCAGCTGATACCAGCGCTTAAAAAACGGGGTCTGCGGGTATCGGTCATCAAGCATGCGCACCACAGCTTTGACATTGACCAGCCAGGCAAAGACACCCATCGCCACCGCCAGGCGGGTGCGTTTGAAGTGGCGGTGTCGTCCAGCAACCGCTTTGCACTGATGCGCGAGTTTGAGCAGCCCTCGGGCATGACAGTGCACCAGATGATTGCCGAGCTGTATGACGGTGTTGACTGGGTGCTGGTCGAAGGTTTTAAAGACAGCGACTTGCTGAAAATTGAAGTCTGGCGTGGCCCGACGACTGATTACGCTGGCAAGCCAGCGCGCTACATGGACGACGATTTCATCGTGGCCATTGCCACTGACGCGCCCGATCAGCTGCCGCACGCCACCCAGCGCCCGGTGCTTGACCTGAACAATCCCGAAACGGTGGCTGATTATTTGCTGGGTGCGCAAGAGCGTTTTGTCTACAGTTTTGACTGATGCCTGTGACCCATCCGCGCCAACCCTTGAAGTCTTTAGACGATGCGCTGGCTGAATTGCTGGGCCATGCACTGCCTTTGGACAAGGTTGAAACAGTCTTAACCTTTGATGCTGATGGCCGCGTGCTGGCGCAAGACCTGATTGCGGAGATGGATGTACCGGCGCACGACAACAGCGCGATGGACGGCTATGCAGTGCGCAGTGCCGACTGGCTGAATGCGGCAACGGTTTTGCATGTGCACCAGCGCATTGCGGCGGGCAGCAGCGGCACAGCACTTGCTGCCATGTCGGCGGCTCGCATCTTCACCGGCGCGCCGATTCCCGAGGGAGCGGATGCTGTCGTCATGCAGGAAGTTTGCACGTTGGCTGAGGCGGGCAGCGTTTGTATTGCCACGCAGCCCCAGGCGGGCCAGTGGATCAGGCGGCGTGGCGAAGACGTCGCATCCGGTCGTACAGTGCTACCAAAAGGTGAGCTGCTTGCGCCCCAATCTATTGGTCTGGCGGCCAGTATTGGTTATGACAAGCTGTGTGTAGCCGCACCAGTTCGTGTGGCACTGTTTTCAACCGGCGACGAGTTGGTCATGCCCGGCGCTGTCGCACCTGCTGACATGTTGCCCGGCGCAATCTACAACTCCAACCGCTTCTTTTTGCGGGCACTGCTTCAACGTTTGGGCTGCACGGTCACTGACATGGGGATCGTGCCGGACAAGCTGGATGCCACCAAAGCGGCTTTGTTAGAAGCAAGCAGAGCGCATGATCTGGTGCTGACCAGCGGCGGCGTGTCTGTAGGTGAAGAAGACCACATCAAACCGGCAGTGCAGGCACTTGGCCAGCTCAATTTATGGCAAATCGCCATCAAACCCGGCAAGCCCTTTGCATACGGCCAGATTGCCAATGCACACTTTATTGGCCTGCCAGGCAACCCGGTTTCCAGCTTTGTGACCTTTCTGTTATTGGTCAGGCCGTTCATTCGCAGGCTGCAGGGCGCAACACTGCTTGCTCCTGAAAGCATAGCTGCTTGCGCGCACTTTACGTGGGCTAGAGCCGATAAACGACGTGAATTCTTGCGTGTCAGGCGTAATTTGGCAGGTGGACTGGATCTGTTTGAAAACCAAAGCTCGGGAGTGTTGACATCAGCAGTCTGGGCAGATGGTCTGGTTGACAACCCTGCTGGCAACACCATTGCGCATGGCGACGTGGTGCGGTTCATGCCGTTTTCGTCGCTGATACTTTGAAGAGATATTGAAGAGCCAAACATGCAAGTAACCCTCAAATATTTTGCTTCCGTTCGCGAGGCGATTGGCCAAGCCAGCGAGCAACGCGAAACCGCGGCAACCACGCTGGCTGGCCTGCGCGACGAGCTGTTGGCACTAAGCCCTGCCTACGCCTGCCTGGGCCGCAACAAGGCGGTGCGCATGGCGCTGGGTCAGGTGATGAGCGACGAAAGCGCGCTGCTTTCGCCAGATTGCGAAGTGGCGTTTTTTCCGCCTGTCACCGGAGGTTGAAGATGTCTGGCCGCGTGTCTATCCAGACTGAAGACTTCAATTTGGCAACTGAAGTCGAAGCGCTCAGGCGAAACGACAAGCGCGTCGGCGCAATCTGCACATTTACAGGCACTGTGCGTGACCAGAACGATGGCTCAAGCGTGGCCAGCATGGAGCTGGAGCACTACCCCGGCATGACTGAAAAAGCCATTGAAGCCATGATTGATGACGCTTTTTTGCGCTTCAACATTTTTGGCGCTCGCGTCATACACAGGGTGGGGCTGTTGCAGCCGCTGGACCAGGTCGTGATGGTGGCCGTCACGTCAGCGCACCGGGGTGAGAGTTTCAAAGCCTGCGAATTTTTGATGGACTACCTGAAGACCCAGGCACCGTTCTGGAAAAAAGAGCAAACACCAGGCGGCGCGCGATGGGTGGATGCGCGGGCAACCGACGATGCCGCGCTGACCAAGTGGGGCATCGAAGCGCGCAACGCCTGAATTTTTATCCGGGTCTGGCAAACTGCGATTTTTCCCTGCTGCAGGGCACTGGCTTTCGTTGGCACACTCATCCGACGTTTTTATACTTTACTGGAGCTAAAAAGATGCCTTGCTTTTTGCCTTGCCCAAACAATCTTGATGCAGCCACTTTTCGGCGCCGTGCCGCGTGTGCCGCTGGCCTTGCTTTGGCGGTGTCGCTGTCGCTGTCGCTGTCGGCCTGGGCACAACCTGCGCCCTTGCCAAACGCCACTGCACCCGCGCCCAATGCGCTGCGACTGATCGTGCCCTTCACGCCCGGCACGGGTATCGATTTGATAGCGCGTACCGTAGGTCCCAAGCTGGCCGAGCGCCTGGCGCGCCCGGTTCTGGTAGACAACCGGGTTGGCGCATCGGGCAATATTGGCACCGAGGCAGTGGTGCGTGCCGCGCCCAACGGCTCAACGCTGCTGGTGTCGGTCAACACACTGGTGATGAACCGCAGCCTGTACCCCAAGTTGACTTTTGACCCGATCAAAGACCTGGTGCCGGTCACGCTGACAAGCTGGGGTCAATTGATTCTGGTCAGCCATTCAAAGACGGCCTACAAAACAGCTGCCGAGTGGGTAGCCGCCGCCAAGGCAGCGCCGGGCCGCATGAACTATGCGTCGCCTGGCGTGGGTACGCCGCACCATTTGTCGATGGAATTGCTTAAAAATACATCGGGAGTTTTTTTAACGCACATCCCTTACCGCGGCACTGCACCAGCTGTCACGGACTTGCTGGGCGGGCAGATTGAAACCATGTTTTTGCCCATCCACGTGGCACTGCCGCACATCAAATCAGGGCGACTGAACGCGCTGGGTATTGGCAGCGACAAGCGCCACCCGCTGCTGCCTGATGTGCCTACCCTTGCCGAGGCCGGCGTAGGCAAAGTCAATGTGGACATGTGGTACGGCATTTTTGCGCCGCCTGGTACCTCTGCTGCTGAAGTGGGCAGGCTCAACAAAGAGATCAAGGACATTCTTGCTCTCGATGATGTCAAGCGCACTTTTCAAACCCAGGGGATGGATCCGGCCAGCAGCTCGCCCGAAGAGTTCAAGGCACTGGTAGAAAAAGACGCCGTGCGTTGGGCGCAACTGATCAAAGCCCAAAACATCACTGCCGAGTAAGTCCGCATGACGATTGCGATCATCGGCGGCGGCATTGGCGGCTTGAGCCTGGCCCTCAGTTTGCATCAGCGCGGCCTGACTTGCGACGTGTATGAAACCGTGCCGGAGGTTAAGGAAATTGGTGTTGGCATTACCTTGCTGCCACATGCCATGCGCGAGCTTGCTGGCCTGGGTTTGCAGGCAGAGCTGCAAGCCGCAGGCATTGAGAACCTGGAGAGCGTGTTTTTCAACCGATACGGCCAGTACATTTACCGCGAGCCGCGTGGCAAGCATGCCGGATACGCGCTGCCTGAACTGGGCATTCACCGTGGCAAATTGCACCGTATTTTGTTGGATGCCGTGCTGGCGCGTTTGGGGCCAGCGCATGTCCACACCAACCACCGCTGCATGCAGGTGACGCAAAGTGAAACAGGTGCAACGCTGCACTTCACGCAAACTTCCAGTGGCGTACAACTGCCTGCGGTTCAGGCCGATATTGTGATTGCCTGCGACGGCATCAATTCCACTGTGCGCCAGCAGTTTTACCCAGATGAAAAGGTCGCTTTTGCAGGCATCAACACCTGGCGCGGCGTAACCCGGCATCGGCCCATTTTGACTGGCAAAAGCTACATCCGCATTGGTTCGATAGACACCGGCAAGATGGTGATTTACCCGATTGTTGACAACATCGATGCCCAAGGCATGCAGCTGGTGAACTGGGTGGCTGAAACCCGGCGCGAGGGCGATGCCATGAACGACTGGAACCGCACAGGCTCAGGCCTGGACTTTCTGGATATTTTTAAAGACTGGCGGTTTGACTGGCTCGACGTGCCAGCGCTCATCAGCGGCGCAGACAGCATTCTCGAATACCCGATGGTAGACAAAGACCCCGTCGGGCAATGGACATTTGGCCGCGTCACGTTGCTGGGCGATGCCGCGCACCCGATGTACCCACGCGGCTCCAACGGGTCGGCACAAGCCATCATTGACGGACGCGTGCTGGCCGCGCAACTTGAAATCGCGAAGCACAGCGGCAGTGACATGCGCAGCGCGCTGTTGGCATACGAAGAACTGCGCAGGCCAACAACTTCAAAAATCGTGCTGACCAACCGTTCAACACCGCCAGACTTCATCATCATGAAAGCCGATGAATTGAGTAGCGGCAAGCCTTTTGGGCATATCGATGACCTGATCAGCCAGGCCGAGCTGCGGGCGATTTCAGAAAATTACGCCAGGATTGCGGGCTTTTCGCGTGAAGCGGTTCAAGAGGGGCCTAGCCGGGCTTAAGAGGTCGTCATTCCCGCCAATAGAGGGAATCCAGCCCGGTAGAGACATTGTTTGCAACCCAACGACCGGACTGGATTCCCGCCTGCGCGGGAATGACGGAATTTAGTTGGTGCTCGCTATGGTTACAGGAGCTGCTTGCGCGCTGTTTACATGGGCTATAAGCTTATTTCACTATACATCCAGCAATTTCCGTTTGCCCATAAAAAAAGCCCCGCTGGCGGGGCTTTGCTGACGCGTACATCGTCAAGGCAATTTGGGTTGTTCCCACTTTTCAGTGCTGGTCAGGGTTTTTAAAAACGCTACTACCTGGCTGACTTCCTTGTCGCTTAATTGCGTGTCACGCAGGATGGGCGATTTGTTCGGGTCTGGCTTGCCGCCGCCTGCCATGTAGCGCACTGCGTCTTCCAGCTTGGCCACGCTGCCGTCATGAAAGTAGGGGCCTGACAGTTCAATGGAGCGCAGCGTCGGCGTTTTAAAGGCGCTCATGTCAGCCGGTGCTTTGGTCACATTGAAGCGGCCCACATCCGGCTTGGCCTTGCCATGCTCCAGCCCGATGTTGAAAAACGTGCTGTTGCCGTACATCGGCGGGCTGTGGCAGACGATGCACTGGCCCTTGCCTGCAAACACCTTGTACCCTTCAACAGCGTCTTTGGACACAGCTTTGACATCGCCCATTTCATACTTGTCCCAAGGGGCGTTTTCGCTGTTTAAAGTACGAAAGAAAGTAGTCAGCGACTTGACGATGTTGTCTGGCGTGGCAGGCCCACCATACACGGCCTGGAACTGCGTGACATAGCCCGGCACGGTGTTGAGCAGCGCTGCAATCTTGACTGGGTCAGCCAGTGTCTGGCCGCGCCAGGCTGCCAGGGTTTGGCCTTCCAGCGTGGCAGCACGGCCGTCCCAGTACCAGAGCGACTGGTGGCCCACGTTGTACAGCGTTGGCGTGTGGCGGGTGTTCAAGCTGCCGTCTTCTTTGGGCGACAGGGCTTTGGCATCGGTCCAGCCCAGGTCGCGGTAATGGCAGCTTTGGCAGGCCGCTTTGCCTGCGCCTGACAGGCGCGTGTCGGCAAACAACTGTTTGCCCAGCGCTACTTTGGCTGCAGACGTTGGGTTGTCAGCAGGGTAGGTCATGGGCGGCAATGCGGACATGCGGCCGACGATGGGTTTGGCGTCTTCTGGGGTGGCACAGCTTGCCAGCATTAGCGCGGCTGCTGCGCTGCAAAGACTAACTATCAGCCAGGATTTCATTTTTATCATCGTTGTCTCCATTCGTTATGGGTGTAGGCCATGGTCATTACAGATGAGGCAACTTACCGCAAAATTACCGGTCTGGTATCACAGCGGCAAGCCCACATAGTTTTCTGCCAGCGCAGTAGAAGCCGCAGTGGAATGCACCAGATAGTCCAGTTCAGCCTCCTGCATTTTTTGACCAAATGCATCGGTGTCAGGGAAGCGATGCATCAGCGTTGTCAATGACCACGAAAAGCGCTCTGCCTTCCAGATGCGGGACAGTGCCCGCTGCGAATAACCGTCGATACCTGCGCTGGTTTTTTCGAGATAAAAATCGATGAAAGCGTCTGACAGATATTTCACATCAGACGCTGCCAAATTCAAGCCTTTGGCCCCGGTGGGCGGCACGATATGCGCCGCGTCTCCGGCTAAAAACAAACGACCAAATCGCATCGGCTCGGCCACAAAGCTGCGCAGTGGCGCAATGCTTTTTTCAATCGAACGGCCGGTAGTGATGCGCTCGGCCAGTTCGGGGTCAAGCCGCATGCGCAGTTCGTTCCAAAAAGCCGCGTCGCTCCACTGTTCGGCTTTGTCAGTGATCAGGCATTGAATGTAGTAACGGCTGCGCGTCAAACTGCGCATCGAGCAGAGTGAAAAGCCCCGCTCATGGTTGCCATAGACGATGGCGTGGGGTGATACCGGCGGTACATCGGCCAGCACGCCCAGCCAGCCGAATGGGTAGATGCGCTCAAATTCTTTGATGGAATTTTTCGGCACACTGGCGCGGCACACAC
This sequence comes from Polaromonas sp., assembly GCA_043754255.1. GTDB lineage: Bacteria > Pseudomonadota > Gammaproteobacteria > Burkholderiales > Burkholderiaceae_C > Polaromonas. The sequence continues at coordinate 9,296 of JAYUVG010000020.1, forward strand.
CGTGAAAGCCATCGCAGCCAGCGATAAAGTCGCAGGCCAGTTCGTGCTGCTGACCGTTCATAACGTAGAGGACTTTGGGTTGCAGACTGTCAAAGTCATGAATGCTGACTTCGCTTGCTTCATACACTGTCAACAGACCGTTAAACGCCCGCGCATCCATCAGGTCATGCGTCACTTCGGTCTGCCCGTAAGCAGTCACGACTTTGCCACCTGTCAGGCCCATCACATCAATGCTGTGCCGCTGGTTTTTAAACACCAGCTCAATGGCGTGGTGCACCAGGCCCTCTTTGGCCAGGCGCTGACCAGCGCCCACAGCGTGCAGCATGTCAACTGTGCCTTGTTCCAGGATTCCTGCGCGAATGCGGCCCAGCACGTAGTCGCTGCTCTGGCGCTCGATGATGATGTTGGCAATGCCTGCCTTGTGCAGCAGTGCGCCAAGCAACAAGCCAGCAGGGCCGGCGCCGATGATGGCAACTTGAGTACGCATGGTCTTAAGGGCGCTAAACGCCCAGATACTGCTGCAGCAAGTCGGGCTGGGCATTCAGCGCTTGGGACGTGCCCTCAAACACCACTTCACCCTTGACCAGAATCACGTTGCGGTCGGTGATTTGCGTGACGTGTTTGTGGTTTTTGTCAACGATTACGCTGCTGATGCCGGTGGTCTTGATCAGCTGGCAAATGCGCCAGATGTCCCTGGCAATCAGCGGTGCCAGGCCCTCGGTGGCTTCGTCCAGGATCAGCATATCCGGGTTGGTCATCAGGGCGCGGCCGATGGTCAGCATTTGCTGCTCGCCGCCGCTGAGTTGCTGGCCGCCATGGTTCAGGCGTTCTTTTAATCGGGGGAAGGTGTCGAGCACGCGGTCGTACGTCCAGTCGCGCTGGTTGCACGTTCCAGCGCGTGCGGCCATTTTTAAATTTTCAGTCACGCTCAGGTTGCCAAAAATCCCGCGACCTTCTGGCACGTAGGCAATACCAAGCTGCGCAATTTCATACGGGGCACGGCCTGTCATGGTTTTGCCTGCAATCTCAATCGAGCCAGCGCGCGGCTTGACCAGACCCATGATGCTTTTGAGCAGCGTGCTTTTGCCCATGCCGTTGCGGCCCATCAGGCCAATGGTTTCGCCTCGCGCCACGGTGAAGTTAACGCCGCGCAGGATGTGGCTGGCGCCGTAATAGGTTTGCAGGTTTTGGGCATTGATGAGGAGGTCTGGTGCCATCAATGCTCCTCACCCAGATAAGCGGCCTGGACGCCGGCATCAGAACGAATCTCTAAAGGCGTGCCACTCGCAATCACTTGCCCATTGACCATCACCGTCAGTTTGTCTGCCAGCTGGAACACCGCGTCCATGTCATGCTCCACCAGCAAAATGCCGTGGTCTTTTTTAATCGCCAGCAGTAGCGCCACCATGCGTTCGGCCTCGACCGCGCCCATGCCAGCCAGTGGCTCGTCCAGCAAAATAACTTGCGGCTCGGTGGCCAGTGTCATGGCGATTTCCAGCTGGCGCTGCTCGCCGTGGCTGATGGTGCCAGCAATGCTTTTCACCCGATTTTGAAGACCTGATAGCTCGATAGCCCTTTCAATCACCGCGCGGGTAGCTATGAATTGCGAAGCGTTGCTCAGCCATTTGTGAGCTTGTGGTGCGCGTGACTGGGCGGCCAGATGCACGTTGTCCCATACTGAAAAGGGCAAAAATATATTCGTCTTCTGGTAGCTTCGACCCAAGCCTTGACGCGAGATTTTCTCGGGTGTCCAGCCTGTCACATCTACATTGCCGATAGCGACTGTTCCAGACGTCGGCGGCAAGTCACCCGACAGCAAATTCGTCAACGTAGATTTGCCCGCACCGTTCGGGCCGATCACTGCATGGATATGGTTGCGGTGCAGGTCGATCGACACGTTGTTGACCGCGGCCAGGCCGCCAAAACGCTTGGTCAAGCCCTTCGCCGAAAGCAGGACTTCATTCATCAGAAGTCCCGTTTGCCTTTTCGCGCTTCAAAAACTTTTCAACCAGCCCCAAAATACCGCGCGGCGCAAACACCACCAGCAACACAATGAACAAGCCCATCCACAGCTGCCAGTGTTTGCCCAGATTCACCTTGCCAATCGTCGGCAAATCCTTGAACACATGCAACAAATATTCAAATGCAAACGCGCCCACAATCGCACCAGCAAAGTTGCCCATGCCGCCCAAAATCACCATCATGATGGCATGCGCACTCATGTGAAAACCCATCAGCTCGGGGTTCATGAAGCCCGTTTGCGCGCCCCACAAATAACCTGCCAGCCCGGCCAGCGCACCCGCCACGGTAAACGCTGCCAGCTTGTAGCCAAACACGCCGTAACCCATCGCGCGCATGCGGTGTTCGTTGACGCGAATGCCGCTGAGCGTGCGGCCAAACGGGCTGAACAGCAGGCGGCGTAAAAAGACATACGTTGCCAGCAGCGCAGCCAGCGTAAAAAAGTACAGCGTGCGTTTTTGATCCAGGTCAAACGGCACCCAACCCAAAATAGCCGCACTGGGTTTGAAGTTGATGTACAGCCCGTCAGAGCCGCCGAGCATCTTGTTGTCAAAGAAAAGGTAATACACCATCTGCGCAAACGCCATGGTGACCATGATGAAGTAAATGCCGTGCGTGCGCACGACAAAAAACCCAATGATGAGCGCGGCCAGACCCGATGCCAGCACCGCCACAGGCAGCGTCCACCACAAGCTGACCGCTTCGCCCTGCGGTGTGAGGAATGCCAGCGCATAACCCGCCAGCCCAAAGTAAGCGGCATGGCCCAATGACACCAACCCCGTCACGCCTTGCAGCAAGTCAAGTGACATGGCAAAAATCGCCATGATCATCATGCGCGTGACCATCTCTGTGTAAAACAGTGTGCCGACGAAAGGAAAGGCGAGCAGGGCGACCAAGCCCATGCCCAGAACCAGCTTGATGCTGACCGGGAGCACCTCAAGGTTGGCCTGTTGTGCGCTCATTGTTTGAACAAGCCTTCAGGCTTGAACAGCAACACCGCCGCCATCAGCATGTACACCAGCATACCGGCCACCGACGGCAGCAGCACCTTGCCAAAGGTATCAACCAAGCCCACCAGCAGCGCCGCAATGAGCGCGCCGCGCACCGACCCGATACCGCCAATCACCACCACCACAAAGCACATGATCAGCACCTGCGAGCCCATGTTGGGGTAGACGCTGGCAACCGGTGCGGCAATCATGCCGGCCACTGCTGCCAGGCCAACGCCCAAGGCAAACACCACCGCATGAATCAGCTTTATATTGACGCCCAATGATTCGGCCATATCACGGTTGAACGCACCAGCGCGAATTTTCATGCCGAGACGGGTTTTTGAAATCAGCAGATACAAACCGATTGCCAATGCAATGCACACGCCGGACATGAAAAGGCGGTACACCGGGTAAGACAAATTGTCAGTCAGCGGAATGGAAGCGCTCAGCAGCGCGGGAATCGTCACGCCATGCACGTCGTCACCCCAAACGATGGAGCGAAGCTCTTCAAAAATATAAATCAGGCCGAATGTCAGCAGCACCTGATCCAGGTGAGGGCGCTTGTAAAAATGCCTGAACAACAGCCATTCAAGTGCCAAACCAAACGCTACGGCCAGCACAGCGCCGACGAAAATCGCCAGCGTCAAGCTACCAAAAGCAGAGCTGAGCGACCACGCCAGGTAAGCGCCCAACATGTAAAAGCTGCCATGCGCCAGGTTCACCACGCCCATGATGCCGAAGATTAGTGTCAGACCGGCGGCCAGCATGAACAGCAGCAGGCCGTATTGCACGCTGTTCAATAACTGGATAAGGAATTGGGGGAAGTCCATTTACAAAGTACGCGAGACTGCAAGGCTGTTCAAAAAAGGTTGTCATCCCGGACCTGATCCGGGATCCATGACTTTTACAAGCGTGGTGACCCAAAAACCCCATGGATTGCGGATCAAGTCCGCAATGACAGCTTCTGGCGTGAATGAAGATGGCTTAATTGATCAGCCCATCTTGCAGCCAGCGCCGCTGTCGGCCAGCGCCTTCGCCGCTACGCCCAGCACCTTGTTTTCCTTGTTTTCAACGATGCGCAAGTACATGTCCTGCACCGGGTTGTGCGACTTGCTCATCGTCCACTTGCCGCGTGGGCTGTCAATCGTTGCGCCTTCCATGGACTTGTACAGCGCCGGTTTGTTGGCCAAATCACCCTTGACGGCATTGGCACCTTGCACCAGCAGCAGGCCAGTGTCGTAACCTTGCACAGCGTAAACGTCGGGTTGCGACTTGAAGGCTTTGGCGTACGCCAGGCGAAAGTTTTTGTTGCGCGGCGTGTCCAGCGAATCGCTGTAATGCATGGTCGTAATGATGCCGTCAGCGGCCGGGCCTGCCGCCTCCAGCACGCCTTCGGTCAAAAAGCCGGAGCCATAGAGCGGAATCTTGCCTTTCAGACCGGCCGCTGCGTAATCACGAATGAATTTGGCTGCCCCGCCACCGGCAAAAAAGCAGGCCACTGCATCGGGCTTCAGCGCGGCGATTTCTGTCAGCAAGGCCTGAAATTCGACTTGCGGAAATGGCAGTCCGAGTTCTTTGATGATGGTGCCACCTGAGGCGGTGTAGCTTTCTTTGAAGCCTTCAAAAGCCTCGTCACCGGCTGCATACTTCCAGGTGATCCAGACGGCTTTTTTATGCCCCTTGGCCATCATGGCCTGGCCCAGCGCGCGGGTCGGTTGCGAATTGGTAAATGAGGTGCGAAACACGTTGGGAGCGCACAGGCCGCGCGTGGCCGCATGCACGCCAGCATTCGGGATCAGGCTCAGCACGCCGGTGTCGCGCGCGACTTTCTGAATGCCCATCTGCACACCCGAATGCACAGTGCCAACCAACACATCGACCTTGTCGCGCTGCACCAGTTTGTTGGCGTTTTCAATGCCTTTGGACGGGTCGGATTCATCGTCAACCTTGAAGTATTCAATCTCCCGGCCACCCAGCTTGCCGCCTTGCTCATTGATGGCCAGGCGAAAGCCGTTTTCAATCGCAATGCCCAATTGTGCAAAGGTGCCGGTGTACGGCAGCATGAATCCAACACGGACTTTGGCCCCTTGTGCGCGCACGATTTCAGGCAACAACAGGCCCGTGGACGCAGCACCGATAACAGCGGCACTGTGGGTTAAAACGAGGCGACGAGAGGTCATTGAAAACTCCTGGTGGGGGATAAAAAGCGGACTGTGCATTTTATGCGTCAGACGTTTCATCGGCCATAGTGTGAAACCCGAGCTTTAACGGTGAATTGTTTAACCCTAAAGCATGTTCAGAAAAAGTTACATTTGCCGCAATTTAAACCGCTGAATCTTGCCTGTCGCCGTCTTGGGCAGTTCCGCAACAAACTCGATCCAGCGCGGGTATTTGTACGGTGCCAGGTGTTGTTTGACGTGGGTTTGCAGTTCTTCAGCGCTCACGCTTTGGCCTGACTTGAGAACCACATACGCCTTGGGTTTGACGAGTTCGTCAGCGTCTTTCACGCCAATCACGGCAACTTCAAGCACTGCCGGGTGCGTCATCAAACAGGCCTCAACTTCAAACGGCGACACGTAAATGCCGCCGACTTTGAGCATGTCGTCACTGCGCCCGCCGTAGGTGTAGTAGCCGTCTGCATCAAGCGTGTATTTGTCGCCGCTTTTGGTCCAGTCGCCAGCAAAGGTGGCTTTGGTTTTGGCTCGGTTGTTCCAGTACATGATGGCCGAGGTGGGGCCGTTGATAAGCAGATCGCCAATCTCGCCCGCAGCGCAGTCTTTGCCGTCGTCGCCCACGATGCGCAGCGCGTAGCCGGGCACGGCCTGGCCGGTGGTGCCGTAGCGCACCTGGCCAGGGCGATTGCTTAAAAAGATGTGCAGCATTTCAGTCGAGCCAATGCCGTCCAGAATCTCCACGCCGTACTCTAGGGTGAATTTTTTACCGATCTCTGCTGGCAGTGCCTCGCCCGCGCTGGTGCAAACGCGCAGGTTCACTGCAGATTTGGCTGGTCGGGCCGGGTCGGCCAGCAGGGCGGCATACAGCGTAGGTACACCGTAAAAAATCGTGGGTTTGAAGCGGGTCAAGATGTCAAAAACATCTATCGGCGTGGGCCGCATGGGCAACAAAATGGTGGTTGCACCGACGGCCATTGGAAAGGTCAGTGCATTGCCCAGGCCGTAAGCAAAAAACAGTTTGGCGGCTGAATAGACCACGTCTGCATGCCGTATACCCAACACGCCGCGCCCGTAGAGTTCAGCTGTTTGAATGAGGTGGCTGTGCAGATGCACCGTGCCTTTGGGAGCGCCGGTTGAACCGCTGGAATAAAGCCAGAAGCAGGCATCGTCTGCACAAGTGTTTGCTACTATTTCAGTAGCTGCTTGCGCGCATAACACGTCGGCTAGAGGCAGATTTGATGTGTTTTTCAGGGTTAATTGCTCCCCTTGGGAAGCGCCAGCAACAACCACCATCCTCAGAGTGTCGATGTTGCCAAGAAGCGGCTCAAAAGCAGGCAGCAGCACGCTGGATACGACCAGTGCCTGTGCCCGCGAATCGCGCAGCATAAATTCAAAGTCTGCAGTTGTCAGCAGCGTGTTGGCTGCAACAGGCACCACGCCCGCCAAAATGCAACCCAGAAAAACCACCGGCCAATCAGGCGTGTCCAGCATCGCCATCAGCACACGGCTTTCAGGCGCAATGCCTTGTGCGCGCAGGGCGTTGGCAAACTGGTACGACTGGCGCGTCAGCTCTCCATAGCTGAGCTTTTCACCGCTAATGGCGTTGATAAAAGCGGTTTTATCTGGCCAGGCCGTGTTACGCGCCAGCAAGTCATGTGCGGCGTTGTAGCGGCGCGGGATGGTAATTTGGGGCGGTTGGGTGCTGTGGTCGGCTTGGCTGAGGTTCACTTTTTGTCTCCGGGAATTTTTCTTACTCCTTCCCCTCTTGGGGGAAGGTTGGGATGGGGGCAAGTGCAGAGAGGTTTCTAGCACCGAGCGTGCCCCCATCCCCGCCTTCCCCCAGCGGGGAAGGAGTAACTCAAGCCGCTTCGGTATTTTGCAGCGCCTCACTCAGCCATTGCCTGCACCACGCAGTGCCTTCTTCTTCAGGCATCGTTCCGCTGCTCGCGTCGTGACACCAAACCTCGCCGATGCGCTGCGCGCCCAGATCAATCAAACGTTCATCAAACTTTTTGCCACCAAAGCAGAAGGTTTGTAGATAAGTGCGGTCACCCAGAGCAATCACGCCGTATTTGACATGGCCCAAAAACTGCGGCGTTGCCGCCATTGACTCGTACAAACTCCGGGCGTTGTCTGGCACGTCGCCCTGGCCGTAGGTAGATGTGCAAATGAGATATATCGCATCTTTTGCGGTGTTTTCACCAAACACAGAAATGTCCAGACCATCCATCATTTCAATTTCTATATCACTGACAAGATCCGTGCAATCCATCTGGATGGCCTGCGCCACATAGTCGGCAGTGCTGGTCATGGTGCCCACCAGGATTTTGAGTTTCATATTGAGTTCCGCTAAAAATGCAATAAACTGCTTGACGATGTTGTTAAATGAAGTATAGTGCAATTCATGAACGCCGCAACCGAAATGGAGCAAGACAGCAAAGCCACTCTGGCCGACCTGGGCAACCGCGTGCGCGCCTGGCGCGCCCGGCGCGGCATGACGCGCAAAGGTTTAGCGGTTGATTCGGGTTTGAGTGAACGCTTTCTGGCCGACATTGAAGGCGGCAAAGGCAACGTGTCGATCAACTCGCTCGAAGCCACGGCGCACGCTTTAAACATCACAGTGATTGACCTGCTTCAAGATGCGCCGCGCCCGGCTTTGGCCAGGGCGCAAAGCCTGTTGGCGCGCCTTGATGATTCGCAGCTTGACCAGGCCTGTGGTTTGCTGGGCAGCAATTTTGGTTTGAAAGATGCGCAGGGCAGGGAACAGCGGATAGCTCTGATTGGCCTGCGCGGTGCGGGCAAATCAACACTGGGCTCGCTTCTGGCAGCTGGGCGGGGCGTACCTTTTATTGAGCTGGACCGTGAAATTGAGCGTGAAGCCGGCACCAGCATGAACGAGATTTTGCTGCTGCACGGGCAGGCTGGCTACAGGCGCTATGAGCGGCGCGCATTGCTAAGAATTGCTGAAGAACACGCGCAGGGCGTGGTGATGACGAC
>JAYUVG010000021.1:0-5115 GCA_043754255.1 Polaromonas sp.
GTTTCTGGGCACCAGCGAGAACGCGGTGAAGACGCAGGTGTGGTGCGCCGTGGCCACCTACGTGCTGATTGCCATCGTCAAAAAGGAGCTTCAACTCAAGGCCTCCCTTTACACATGTCTACAGATCTTGTCGGTCTCGGTCTTCGAGAAAACCCAGCTGTCATGCGCCTTGCAGCTCGATGACTCTGGAAGCGAACTGCCAATCGACGATAACCAATTGATTTTGTTCAATTTTTAACCGGACAGCAGTGAACGTAGATAACTCTTCATATCCAGTAACTCCATTTCCACATCATTCGTGAACGCGAAGGCGAAGCGAAGACAGTACAAACGTACGGCGAGCGTTGCCGACAAAGTGCACGGATGATTTGGAAATGGAATAACTTCAGGGCTGCTGTCGGTATCCATACAGCCAGGGTGTATCCAGCAGCTGTTGGCCGACCAGTTTCATGGCTACATCACGGCCCCAGCGCACTGGCCCGGTGGCATGAAAAATCTGGCCATTTCTCAAAGCACGTTTTTGAACACGGGCGTTTCGTTGCCAGCGCCCTGCGCCGTATTCAAGCAACGCTGCGGGTACGTTTGGTGCTGACGCCTCTTTTAAAACCCGGCGGAGTGCATCCGCATCTTCAATCGCCATGCCCGCACCCTGCGCCAGGTACGGCCGCATCGGGTGCGCTGCGTCACCCAACAGCGCAATGCGGCCTTGCGCCATCTGATGTGCGCCTTCGATAGCCTGGCGGTCGTGCATGACCCACAGTCGCCACTCAGACACGGCCTGAATCAGGTTTTGCAGTGGCGAACAGCTGCCTTGCAGTGCTGCTTTCACCTCTGTTGCATTGGCACTGTGATCCCAGTTTTGAAAATCATTTGGCACATCACCGTGGATAAAAATCACAATATTCAGCCACTCACCGGCGCGCACCGGGTACTGCACGGCGTGCATGCTGGGCCCTAACCAGGCGGTGATGTCCTGTGTGCGCAATGGTTGAGGCAGATCGGTTTGCCTGACCAGGGCCCGATACGCCAGGTGACCTGTGCGGCGCGGTGGGCCGTCGTTTAACAGCTGCTGGCGGGTGTTGCTCCACAAGCCATCGGCGCCTAGCAACATATCGAAATCTTTTAACCCTTGTGCAGTTTGCAGTGACACACCTTGCGGGTTTTGCTGAAAGCTTTGCACGGGGCAAGCTGTTTGCACCACAGCAGACGTTTGCTGAACTGCCTGCAGCAGCAGGCTGTGCAAATCAGCACGGTGCAGCGTGAGATATGGCGCGCCGTAGCGCCTGCGCATTGCTTGCCCCAGGCGCAGCTCGCCCAGCACAGCAGCACTGGTTGCGCTGCGCACCTGCAAACGCTCAGGTGCTGCGGCTACCCGCTGCAAGCTGTCGAGCAAGCCCCAGCCGTCAAAGATGCGGCTCACATTAGGCCCAAGCTGAATGCCCGCACCAGTTTCAGCAAAGGCAGCGGCTTTTTCAAACACTACCGCTTCGCAGCCGCTGCGTGACACTGCCAGCGTAGCAGCCAGCCCGCCAATGCCGCCACCAGCGATTGCTACCCTCACATTCATGCGGCCAGCAACTGGCGCAGCACATACGGCAAGATGCCGCCATTTTGGTAGTAGTCCACCTCAATCGGCGTGTCAACGCGCAGCGTCACCACAACGTCCTGCACCTTGCCATCTGCATGGGTGATGCGTAAAGTGGCATCGCTCTGGGGTTTCAGTTCAGGGTGCGGAATCACGTCAACCGTTTCATTGCCCGTCAGCCCCAGCGTCTGCCACGACTGGCCTGGCTTGAACTGCAGCGGCAGTACGCCCATGCCGACCAGATTGCTGCGGTGAATGCGCTCAAAACTGCCCGCAATGACTGCCTTGATGCCGAGCAGCTGTGTGCCCTTGGCAGCCCAGTCGCGTGATGAGCCGGTGCCGTATTCTTCACCCGCAAAAACCACGGTGGGCGTGCCTTGTTCAATGTATTTCATCGCAGCGTCGTAAATAAACATTTTTTCCTGGTCGGGCTGGAAAAGCGTCACGCCGCCCTCCTCGCGCGAGCCATCAACACCTGCCGGAATCATCAAATTTTTAATCCGCACGTTGGCAAAAGTGCCGCGCATCATGACGTCGTGGTTGCCACGCCGCGCGCCGTAGCTGTTGAAGTCGGCTTTGCCCACACCATGCGCCTGGAGCCACTGGCCTGCTGGGGACGATGCCTTGATGGAGCCGGCAGGCGAAATATGGTCAGTGGTAATCGAGTCCCCGAACAGCGCCATGATGCGGGCGCTGGTGACGTCAAATTGACTATTTTCAGTATCATTTAAGCCTGTAGCCGACGTATTATGCGCGCGAGCAGCTATATTATTTATAGCAAAGTCCTTGAAGAACGGTGGCTCGGCTATGTAGGTACTGTCGGGCCAGGTGTAGGTATTGCCCGTGACACCCCTGATTTTTTCCCACAGCTCGCCGGGCTCGGTTTTTACTTTGGCGTAATTGGCGCGAAAGGCTTCCCCGTTCATCGCGTATTGCATCAGCGCATCGATCTCATCCGTCGTTGGCCAGATGTCGCGCAAATACACATCGTTGCCGTTGTGTCCCTTGCCAACAGACTCGGTTGTCAAGTCCCGCATCATGGTGCCTGCAATGGCATAGGCCACTACCAGCGGTGGACTGGCCAAAAAATTAGCCTTCAGGTTGGGGTGAATGCGCGCTTCAAAATTGCGGTTGCCGGACAGCACAGCGGCGCACACCAGATCGTTCTTGCTGATGGTTTCATTGATCTCAAGCGTCAGATCCCCCGCGTTGCCGATGCAGGTAGTGCAGCCGTAGCCAGCCAGCGCAAAGCCGAGTTGTTCAAGGTAGGGCAGCAGGCCCGCCTCAAGCAAATATTCAGTCACGATGCGTGAGCCCGGCGCCAGTGACGTTTTGATGTGCGGCTGCACTTGAAGGCCCGCTTCAACAGCCTTTTTGGCCAGCAGGCCGGCGGCCAGCATGACACTTGGGTTGGACGTATTGGTGCAACTGGTAATCGCTGCAATCAACACATCACCGTTGCCAATCGCGATGCCTTGCATGGTTGATGGAGGTGAGCTGCTGGCGGTGGCCTGAGCCCCTCCGGTGCTGCGGGCAACTGCCAGCGTGGGCTTGTTGCCCTCCATCTCCATCACCGTGCGCGGCGAGCCTGGAGGCGTGGGTGGTGTGCCGGGCAATGTGTCCATGCGGTTGTTGTCGGTATGACGCAAAAGATGCCGGGTTGCCAACAGGCCAGCAGGCTGATTGAATCCATTTTCAGCAATTGGTTTGCTGAACAGCGATGCAAACTGCTTTGCCACATGGCTCAGTTCAATCCGGTCTTGCGGGCGTTTGGGGCCTGCCAGACTGGGAGTGACATCACCCAAGTCCAGCGTGACCACCTGCGAATAGTCAATGTCCCCGGCCTTGGCCACACCAAACAATCCTTGCGCATTGAAGTAGGCTTCGAATGCTTCAATCTCTGCACTGGTTCGGCCGGTGCCTTCAAAGTATTCAATCGTTTTTTCATCAACCGGGAAAAACCCCATCGTGGCACCGTACTCGGGCGCCATGTTGCCGATGGTGGCCCGGTCTGGCAGGCTTAACGTGCGTGTGCCGTCGCCAAAAAACTCAACAAATTTGCCAACGACTTTTGTCTGGCGCAGTTGCTCAGTCACGCGCAGTACCAAGTCAGTGGCTGTCACGCCCTCCCGCAGTTTGCCGGTCAGCTCAAAGCCCACCACATCGGGTGTTAAAAAATACACCGGCTGGCCCAGCATGGCGGCTTCTGCCTCAATGCCGCCAACGCCCCAGGCCACCACACCGATGCCATTGATCATGGTGGTGTGGCTGTCGGTGCCAACCAGTGAATCGGGGTAGTAAACGTTGTCTGCAGTTTTGTGCACACCGCGTGCAAGATACTCAAGATTGACCTGGTGCACGATGCCAAAACCTGGCGGCACTACGCCGAAGGTGTCAAACGCCTGCATGCCCCACTTCATGAACTGGTAGCGCTCGTTGTTGCGCTCAAACTCAAGCTTCATGTTCAAGTCCATCGAATCTTTTTGCCCATAAAAATCGACCATGATGGAATGGTCAACCACCAGATCAACCGCTACCGCCGGCTCAATGCATTTGGGGTCTTTGCCCAGGCGGGCAGCAACGCTGCGCATGGCAGCCAGATCGGCCAACAGCGGCACGCCGGTAAAGTCTTGCAGCACTACACGCGACACTACAAATGGAATCTCCTGAGTACGCGGTGCACTGGGCTGCCAATTTGCAAGTTCAGATACATGCTGGGGGGTAACGCGCTTGCCATCGCAATTGCGCAGCACAGACTCCAGCACGATCCGCAATGAAATGGGCAAACGCTCAATATTTGGAAACTGTTTTGCCAGCTCTGGCAGTGAATGCAGGAGACCTGATGCTCCTGAAATTGTGTGGAAATCTGTCAGCGTACTGGCGAAATGATTTTGTTTGCCAGCACTGGAAATATTTGGATCGACCATGAGAAAAATCCTTTGGTTGGTATGTTTTCAATAATTTTCGCAGGCTGGCTGGTGTGCCATGGAAGGTGTAGTTTCTGACTGACGCACTGGCTGGATTTTGACCGATATTGATACAGCGCAGACGTTTATACGATCAACCTGTCAACCAACTTAACAGGCAAAAAAATGCAAGAATCAATGAACAGCGACAGCTATAAAAATACTGACACCAACACCCCCCAGCATACGTTGTGGACTTTGATTGCTGACATCAAATTTGGCATGCTGACACACCGCCATTCTGACGGCCAGTTGCGCAGTGCGCCTTTGACCACACAGAACAAGGCAGACGACGAGGGCAAGGCACTGTACTTTTTTATCTCCCGCAACAGCGAAATCGCAAGGTGCGTTGTCAGTGAGCCGAATGTAAATGTGGCCTATTCCCACCCGGGCGACGACAGGTATGTTTCAGTGTCAGGCACAGCTGAAATCATTGAAGACCAGACCAAAAAAGATTATCTTTTTACTTCGTTTGCCAAAGCCTGGTTTCCGGGTGGCGCTACCGACCCGGACATGGCTCTGCTGCAAGTCAACATTGGCCATGCCGAATACTGGAATGTTGAA
>JAYUVG010000022.1:0-3294 GCA_043754255.1 Polaromonas sp.
TCTAACGCGAGACGGGCGCGCCAACCAGGCAATTTACCAAGCCCGTGCTATTAAAAGCATTGGTACAAGGAAATATAAAGCCCAGCGCGTACTGCAGACGGTTTTGATTGTAGGCCCATGCGGCCATCAAAGCAGCCGACCATCCTGGCCCAAAGCAGCATCCAGGCGCTGAAGCAATGCATTGAGATGCGCATACTCAACGCCTGGCGAAATAGTTTTTTGAATTTGAGAGGATTGTTCAGGCATTTCAAACGCCAGGTTAAGGGCTGCCAGCACGGCAATCCTGTCGCGGGCCTTGATTTTCCCGCTGTCGCGGATTTTGCACATGGCCAAATCCACCCGGTTAACGGCATCAAGCAGGCGCGCATCGCCGTCTGGTGGGCAGCCCAGCAGATAACTCTGGCCCATGATTTGCACTTCAAGCTGCTTGATCATGCTGACCTCAATGATTCCAGGGGCGCAGACGGGCTATGGCTGGCGTTTTCAGGCAAGCGCTCCAGCAACGCGTCAACACGGGACCGCGCCGCACCCAGTCGTGACTTGAGTGAATCGCGTTCTTGCGTCAAAACACTGACTTCTTCGGTGAGCAGCGCGTTGGTGCGCTGCAATTCTTCGTAGCGGAGCAAGAGACGCTCTACACGCTCGGTGATTTGGTCGATTTGGTTTTGGTTTGCCATAACTTCGGTAATTGTAGGGTTTACAGCAGGCGCCAGCGTAGAATCTTATTTGTTGGTGCTCGCGGTGTGGTTCACATGTCGCAGTTCAACGGGAAGCAGGAGAGAGTTTGCCGTCAATGGCCACAACTTTTAACCTGCGCTGCCCCCGCAACGGTAAAACGGACGAATGCAGACCAGATTTTTGGCCTGCATTCAGCTTTCGTCACTCGCCACTGAGACCCCTGAACAAGGACTTGGGAAGGCGATGAGAGCAGTTCCGTCAGCCCGGATACCGGCCAACAAGGTGATGGTGCGCCCATAAAAAGTCGCGCCATCTTTATCGCTCATGCACTGGCGGGGAAGCTGGTGAGGGCTTATTGTTGATTGTTTATTTCATGAAAACTTGTATTTTGAGTGCGCGTATTGCCGCACTGCCTTTGGCGCTGGCCGCTGCATTTCCGTCTTTTTCTAATGCGCAAACTACTTTAGTCAATACTGCACAAACTTTGCCCTCACTCAAAGAAACGCTGGTCACTGCAACCCGTTTTTCTGAGCCCGATGCTTCCTTGGCATTTGGTGTCAGCGTCATTACTGCAGCAGAAATAAAAAGCGCTGGGGTCGCGTCGGTCAACGACGCAGTCAGTCGATTACTTGGTGTACCTGCAAGGCTTGATTTTTTTGGTAGCGGCAACAGCACACTGGACTTGCGCGGTTTTGGCGCTACAGCTAACAGTAACCAAGTCATCGTGCTTGATGGCCTGCGTCTTTCTGAGTCGGATTTGGGCAGCCCATCGCTTTCAGGTATTGCTATTGAGTCTGTTGATCGAATTGAAGTTTTGCGAGGTAGCGGGGCGGTGCTTTACGGTGAGGGCGCAACAGGCGGTGTGATTGTTATCACCACCAAGTCAGGTAAAGGCGCCATTCGACCAAACAGTGCTAACTTGGCTTTTGCTGCTGGCAGTTATGGGCTGCGCGATTCAAGCGCATCCGCCACGCTAGCGGGCGGAGAATTTTCATTGGATGTGACAGCAAATCAACGTCAAACCGATAATCACCGAGATAATTTCAAGTCAAAAACCGATGGTCTGACTGCGACAGGTCAGTGGCAGAACAACTGGCTGCGGCTAGGCCTGCGCTATGGTCGTGATGATTTGCAAACTGGCCTGCCTGGCAGCTTAACGGCTGCGCAGTATGCCGCCAACCCAAAACAGACTCTCACGCCGTTCAACAATGGTCGTATCGAAAACGAGCGCTCAGGTTTATTTGCAGAAGCCAACACAGGCGACTGGCAATTCGCTTTGGATGCTGGGAAAAGAACGAAAAAATATGCCAGCGTTACGCCGACCTCCACTTTTAAATACGACATTGATGCCAGCACGCTAGGCTTGCGTGCTCGACATGAGAAAAAAGGTACAAGTTTGGCCAACACATTTGTCCTTGGCTTTGACAACAACAGTTGGGAGCGAAAGGTTTTAGGTGCTTTTGGTAATACCAGTAAAGCGACATCGAACGCCGTATACGCCAAAAATGATGTGACTGTTTTGTCAACGCAGACCCGAATCAGCTTAGGTTTGCGGCATGAGGCACTTAGAAAGGACTTAAGCACGACGGCGACACTGATTGAAAGCCACCAGCAAGCGTGGGACATTGGGTTAGTTCAGCCTTTGCATGGCGCACTGGCAGTTTTTGGACGAGTCGGGCGAAGTTTCAGGCTAGCCAATGCGGACGAATTTTCATTTACAACGCCAAATACGGCAATAAAATCGCAAACTTCTAAGGACAAGGAAATCGGTTTGCGCTGGAACGCAATGGAAACAAAAGCAGAGCTACGCCTTTATCGCAGTGACATAACTAACGAAATCGGGTTTGATCCAGGCATAGCAAATGCCAACGCCTTCAGTGGTTTTGGAGCGAACGTTAATTTCGATCCGACTCTTAGGCAGGGCGTTGAGCTTGAAGTTAAGCACAGCATTTCCACTACGGTTGATCTGCGTGCCAACGCCGCCATGCGCCAAGCCACATTCAAATCTGGTGTTTACGCTGGCAAAGACGTACCGCTAACGCCTCGCCAAACGCTATCAGTTCGCACGGATTGGCGTCTCGCTGACAAGCAACAAATCAGCGCCAGTGTTCAATGGATAGGTGCGCAAAAGCCTGACTTTGCTAACGCTTGCACCATGCCCGCCTACAGTACGCTGGACGCTCGGTATGCCTACAAATTTGCCAATGCAGAGTTGGCTATCGGCGCAACGAACCTGGCTAATAGCAAATATTATTCGCAGGCATTCAGATGCATCGCAGGCGTCACCAACAGCATTTATCCCGATGCTGGCAGAGCATTCACTGCGACGTTGCGAGTTAACTTTTAACGCGTGAAGAGGTCTTTTTCATGCAGTCAAGCGCTGTGCAATTACCTTCGGTGAACCTTTGGCGTGGCAATTTGTCTAGCCTTGGCCCGCAGCGCATCGTTTGTCTGACGGAAGAGCCAACTGAATGGCTGTACCTGTTGGGTGAAGAAAGGCGCATAGTGGGCATATCAGGCTACACCGTGCGCCCACCGCGTGCGCGTGAAGAAAAGCCCAAAGTCAGCGCGTTTTTAAGCGCCAAGATTGACAAAATTGTTGATTTGCAACCCGAC
>JAYUVG010000023.1:0-11167 GCA_043754255.1 Polaromonas sp.
CCGCAGGAAGTGGCAAAACACTGATGGCACTGGCCAGCGGCCTGACCCAGGTGCTGGACGACCGCCGCTACACCGAAATCATCATGACCCGCGCGACGGGATCGGTGGGTGAAGACATTGGATTCTTGCCGGGCACGGAAGAAGAAAAAATGGGCCCGTGGATGGGCGCACTCGACGACAACCTTGAAGTGCTGGGCAAGACCGAAAACGGCTCTGGCGACTGGGGCCGCGCTGCCACCAACGAGTTGATCCGTTCACGCATCAAGGTCAAAAGCATGAACTTCATGCGAGGCCGGACATTTTTGAACAAATACGTCATCATCGATGAAGCGCAAAACCTGACGCCCAAGCAGATGAAAACGCTGATCACCCGCGCTGGGCCGGGAACCAAAATTGTCTGTATGGGCAACCTGGCGCAGATTGACACGCCGTATTTGACCGAGGGCTCATCTGGAATGACTTATGCGGTGGACCGCTTTAAGGGCTGGCCGCATGGTGGGCACGTCACGCTGGCACGCGGTGAGCGTTCGCGGCTGGCAGACTTTGCCAGCGAAGTCCTGTAAAAATTTTGTCTGCAACGCAAAAAGCCAAGTCCGGTGACTTGGCTTTTTGTTTTGTGCGGGTACCAAATTTGATGGTGGGAGATGCAAGTTTCGAACTTGCGACCCCTGCAGTGTGAATGCAGTGCTCTACCCCTGAGCTAATCTCCCGTTGCTTTGGCATGACACCAGGCAAGCCCATGATTATATGCTGGCTGTCCTCCATACAGTCCTGCCTTTGCTGGCCTTGTCGATGTCGGCCAGCAATTTTTCATGTGCATTCAGTTCTTCATCATTTGCAGCCAGCAGCGGCAATACAAACTGGCTCAAATCAACCATTGGCAAATGATTTCCCGTTGAGGTTGACGCCACTGTGTCCATCATCAAGCTGTTTTGACCACGCGTGAGATTGATGTACACGTCTGCCAGCAACTCTGCATCCAGCAGCGCGCCATGCAGGGTGCGGCCTGAATTGTCCACCTCAAGCCTGTCGCACAGTGCGTCCAGTGAGTTGCGTTTGCCTGGGTAAAGCTCCTTGGCCATCATCAGGCTGTCAGTGATTTTGTTGACGTAAGTGATGAATGGGTTCTGGCCGCAAATTTCGAGCTCTTTGTTTAAAAACCCGACATCAAACGGCGCGTTGTGAATGATGATTTCTGCGCCGCTCAAATATTCGAGCAGCTCGCCGGCGATGACGCCAAAGCGCGGCTTGTCTTTTAAAAATTCATCGCTGATACCGTGAACCTTGAAAGCTGCTTCGTGGCTTTCACGATCGGGGTTCAGATAAAAGTGTTTGTTGTTCCCAGTCAGCTTGCGGGCTATCAGTTCAACACAACCGATTTCAATGATGCGGTCGCCGCTTTCAGGTGACAAGCCTGTGGTTTCAGTGTCTAGAAATACTTGACGCATAAATTATTTTTCACGAAGAGATCAAGGAGGTTAGGAGGAATAAAGAAATATCTTTTTTGCCGTCTCACTGGCTTTCATCCTTGACCTCTTTAATCTCCTTGTAAATATCTCCGAATATTAATGCAGCTCTTTGGCGTGGTTGATGGTGTATTTTGGTATGGCTATCGTCACATCGCTTTGCGCAAGGATCGCCTGGCAGCTCAGGCGTGAATTGGGCTCAAGCCCCCAAGCGCGATCCAGCAGGTCGTCTTCTTCTTCCTCGGCCGGGTTCAGCGATGCCAAACCTTCACGCACGATGACGTGACACGTGGTGCAAGCTGCGCTCATGTCGCAGGCGTGTTCGATGTTGATTTTGTTGTCAAGCAAAGCTTCGCAGATGGACGTGCCAGCAGGAGCGGTGATCTCGGCGCCTTGCGGGCAATACTCGGCGTGGGGGAGGATTTTGATGATGGGCATGGCGCGCTAACTTGTTCAAATGGTTTCAATATTCTTGCCAGCCAGGGCTAGCTGGATGCCCCGGTTCATGCGCTCGGCGGCAAAAGCTTCTGTGCCCTGCGCCAGCAGTTTTGTCGCAGCTTCAATCGCGGGCGCATCGCCGTTTTCACGGGCGTCCATCAAGCCAACGATCCGGCTGTCGATCTGCGCGCGCTCATTGGGTCTGAGCAAATCGGCATCTGCACCGAGTGCTGTTTTAACCGCCAGCAGCATGCGGTCTGCATCCAGTCGCGCCTCAGCCAGAGCGCGCGAAGCCATATCAAGCTGGGCGGTTGAAAAGCTGTCTTGCAACATGCGTGCAATCTCATCGTCCGTCAGTCCATACGACGGCTTGACGTTGATGCGCGCTTCAACGCCACTGACCTGCTCTTTTGCCTCCACGCTGAGCAAACCATCGGCATCAACCGTGAAGGTGACGCGGATACGTGCCGCACCCGCCACCATTGGCGGAATGCCGCGCAGCTCAAACCGGGCCAAGCTGCGACAGTCGGCAACCAGGTCACGCTCACCCTGCACCACGTGCAGCGCCAGCGCCGTCTGGCCGTCCTGATAGGTGGTGAAGTCCTGCGCCATGGCGGTGGGAATTGTCTGGTTGCGCGGCACGATGCGCTCTACCAGGCCGCCCATGGTTTCAATGCCTAACGACAACGGAATCACATCGAGCAGCAGCAAGTCATTGCCTGCGTTGTTGCCGGCCAGCTGGTTGGCAGAAATGGCAGCGCCCAATGCCACCACTTCATCCGGGTTCAAATTTGTCAAAGGCTCGCGCCCAAAAAAGCTGGCCACTGCCTTGCGTACCTGCGGCATGCGGGTAGAACCGCCAACCAGCACTACGCCTTCGATGTCAGCCTTTTCCAGCTTGGCATCGCGCAGCGTCTTTCGCGCTGCAGCTAGGGTGCGCTGCGTTAAATGAGCGGTAGCCGCCTCAAAATCAGCCGCCTTGATCTCAAAACTGATCGAAGCCTTGGCCAATTGCACTGAAAACGGTGCAGTTGCTGCACTCGACAACGCTTCTTTGGCTGTGCGCGCTGCCCGCAGCAACGCAGCAGTGTCTTTGGCTGTCAGCACACTTGCAGCCAGACCCGCTTTGCTCAAAGCCATGTCCACCAGTGCGCGGTCATAGTCATCACCACCCAGGGCTGAATCACCGCCAGTAGCCACAACTTCAAACACGCCCTCAGTCAACCGAAGGATGGAAATGTCAAACGTGCCGCCACCCAGGTCATAAATCGCAAAGACGCCCTGGCTGGCGTTGTCCAGACCGTAAGCAATGGCTGCTGCAGTAGGCTCATTGATCAGCCGAAGCACATTCAGGCCTGCCAGCTTCGCCGCATCTTTTGTGGCCTGCCGCTGGGCATCGTCAAAGTAAGCGGGTACGGTGATCACTGCGCCAAAAATATCGTCGTCGAATGTGTCTTCTGCCCGAAAGCGCAAGGTTGCCAAAATTTCTGCACTGATTTCAACTGGGCTCTTTTCGCCAGCAACTGTCTGCAACAAGACCATGCCCGGCTTGTCAGTCATCTGATAAGGCAACTTGCCAGCGCTCGCAATGTCGTCAATGCCGCGCGCCATCAGGCGCTTGACAGATGAAATGGTATTGGTCGGATCATCAACCTGGGCAGCCAGGGCGGCGTACCCAATCTGCCGTTTATCGCCGTCCATGTAGCGCACCACGCTGGGCAAAATGTTACGGCCTTCGTCGTCTGGCAAACATTCAGCCACGCCGCTCCGCACACTGGCGACCAGCGAATGGGTGGTGCCAAGGTCTATGCCGATGGCGATGCGCCTTTCGTGCGGATTTGGCGCCTGGCCGGGTTCGGATATTTGGAGAAGTGCCATGTCGCTTAGGGGAATCTGTCAGTTAGCTTATTGTTGCAGTTGATCGATACGCATGTCTACTTCTGCATTGAATCGCTCGACAAACATAAGGGCTCTGATGTGCTCGACAGCCAGTTTGAAGTCGTCTTTAGCATCAATCTCTTGCTCTATTTTTGATAGCTGGTTGCGCGCATATTGTATGGCCTGTAGTGCTATTTGATGCAAATTCTCGATGGATTTTGCTTCATCCAGTGCTTCCCGCCATTCAATTTGCTGCATCAGGAAATCAGCAGGCATGGCAGTGTTCTTTTCGGCGTTAACAGCTACGCCATTTAACTCACACAAATAGATTGCGCGCTGAAGAGGATCTTTCAGCCGCCGGTAGGCCTCATTGATGCGCACCGACCACTGCATGGCGATGCGTTGGGCGCTGGCGCCAACCGCTGCAAACTTGTCGGGATGGGCTTCGCGCTGAAGTTCTTTCCAGCGGGCATCAATGGCGGCGCGGTTTTGGCTGAACTTCTGCGCTAATCCGAAAAGTTCAAAGTCATTGGCTTGGAGATTCACACCCGAAAAGACTCACCGCATCCGCAGCGGTCACGTTCATTCGGATTGAGAAACTTGAAACCTTCGTTCAACCCCTCACGCACAAAGTCCAGCTGTGTGCCGTCAATGTAGGCCATGCTTTTCGGATCGACCAGCACCTTCACGCCATTGTCTTCAAATACCACGTCTTCAGGCGCGATGTCATCAGCGTATTCAAGCTTGTATGCCAGACCCGAGCACCCGGTCGTTTTGACACCCAGACGCACGCCAACGCCCTTGCCGCGCTTGGTCATGTAGCGGGTTACGTGGCGGGCAGCGGCGTCGGTCAGCGTTACAGGCATTTTGATTTTTCTGAACTATTTACAAAGCAGCAACAGCTTGAGAATGCTTTTGCTTGTAGTCATTTACAGCCGCCTTGATGGCGTCTTCCGCCAGAATTGAGCAATGAATTTTGACCGGCGGCAATGCCAATTCTTGCGCGATTTCGCTGTTTTTGATGCTGGCTGCTTCATCAAGCGTTTTTCCTTTGACCCACTCTGTCACCAGCGAACTGGACGCTATTGCAGAGCCGCACCCGTATGTTTTAAAGCGTGCATCTTCAATGACACCCGTCACCGGGTTGACCTTGATTTGCAGCTTCATCACATCGCCGCAGGCTGGTGCGCCGACCATGCCAGTACCAACTGTGTCGTCGCCCTTTTCAAAAGAGCCGACATTGCGGGGGTTTTCGTAGTGGTCAACTACTTTTTCTGAATAAGCCATGATTGTTTACCTCTAAATTTGTGCGGGAAAATTAATGTGCTGCCCATTGGATGGTGGACAGATCAATACCTTCTTTGAACATGTCCCACAGAGGCGACAGTTCGCGCAGCTTGGCGACGTTTTCCTTGATGGTGCCAACTGCGTAGTCAATTTCTTCTTCGGTAGTCCATCGGCCAATCGTCATGCGCAGACTGCTGTGGGCCAGCTCGTCACTGCGGCCTAAAGCGCGCAAAACGTAACTCGGCTCCAGCGATGCAGACGTGCAAGCCGACCCGCTTGATACAGCCAAACCCTTGATGCCCATGATCAGCGATTCGCCCTCAACGTAGTTAAAACTCATGTTCAGGTTGTGCGGCACTCGCTTTTCAGCGTGACCGTTCAGAAATACTTCTTCAACATCTTTCAAGCCATTGATCATGCGTTGCTGCAACCCGCGAATACGCTTGTTTTCTTCGTGCATTTCCAGCTTGGCAATGCGGTAAGCCTCGCCCATACCGACGCACTGGTGCGTAGGCAGCGTGCCTGAGCGCATGCCGCGCTCATGACCGCCGCCATGCATTTGCGCTTCAAGCCGCACGCGCGGCTTGCGCCTGACATACAAAGCGCCAATACCTTTGGGGCCGTAGGTTTTATGCGACGTCAGGCTCATCAAATCAATTGGCAACGCTGTCAAGTCAATGTCAACCCGGCCCGTCGCCTGCGCCGCATCGGTATGGAAAATAATGCCTTTTTCACGGCACAGTGCGCCAATGGCAGCCACATCCTGAATGACACCAATTTCGTTGTTAACAAACATGACGCTGACCAGAATCGTGTCTGGCCGAATCGCAGCCTTCAAAACCTCAATGTCCAGCAAACCGTCGGCCTGCACATCCAGGTAAGTCGCCTCGAAACCCTGGCGCTCCAGCTCGCGAAAAGTGTCGAGCACGGCTTTGTGCTCTGTCTTGACGGTGATGATGTGCTTGCCTTTGGTTTTATAAAACTGCGCTGCGCCTTTGATGGCCAGGTTGTTGGACTCTGTAGCGCCACTGGTCCAGACAATCTCACGTGGATCTGCACCTATCAGCCCAGCGACCTGCTCGCGCGCTTTTTCAACAGCCGCTTCTGCCTCCCAGCCCCATGCGTGGCTGCGTGACGCTGGGTTGCCGAAGTGTTCACGCAACCACGGAATCATTGCATCCACTACCCGCGGGTCGCACGGATTGGTGGCGCTGTAGTCCATGTAGATAGGGAAGTGTGGGGTTTCCATTTGGCTTTAATACTCAGGTGTCAGTTAGCTGGCTGGATGGCCGGACTCAAACGGTCAAAAATTGCAATCAGGATTTTGAAAAAGCGTTTCCCAATGCAAAAACCGAGTTCGGTGCATTCACGCGAATTGGTTTAGGCAGCGGTTGCGTGAATATGGCTTTTTTAACCATCGGTGAGTTTTCGACCACCAGGCCTTTGGCCAACTGCTCGTCCACCAGTTTTTGCAGGCTGACAGAATCCAAAAACTCAACCATACGGCTGTTAAGTGATGCCCACAGCTCATGCGTCATGCAGCGCGCACCCTCACCGAGGCAATTTTCTTTCCCGCCGCATTGGGTAGCATCAATCGGCTCGTCAACCGACACAATGATGTCAGCCACAGTGATGTCTGCCGCCTTGCGGCCAAGCGTGTAACCGCCACCGGGGCCGCGGGTGGATTCAACCAGCTCGTGGCGACGCAGCTTGCCGAAAAGCTGCTCAAGGTACGAAAGCGAAATTTGCTGACGCTGGCTGATGGCAGCCAGTGTCACGGGGCCGCTGTTTTGGCGCAAGCCCAGGTCAATCATTGCTGTGACCGCAAAGCGGCCTTTGGTCGTGAGGCGCATAACAAGCTCCTTGTGGTTAGCTTAGCTGTCGCTAAACTCCGGTTATTACTTTTGAAAATAATGTTTCAAAAGAGGTTTATCCCTCCAGCTGCCCATCGCAACCATTGCTGAGCTTGGGGCTTTTACTGTTGTTTAACTGTTCCCGACTAGATTAGTCAAGTATACCAGAAAATCAACATTTGCCTTGTGATAAAACCAAGCAGTAGAAATAAATACCGTTTGGTAACGATATCCTATCAGATTACTCAGGCTTATGCACGCACACTAGAGATCGGCACGATGTTGTCAGTTCCGCCAGCGCCAAAAGCCTGTTCCTTAAGTATGTGCAGTTGATCCCGAACTCTGGCGGCTTTTTCAAATTCCAGGTTTTTGGCATGCTCCACCATCTGCTTTTCAAGGCGTTTTATTTCACGCGACACATCCTTGTCGCTCATGTCTTCGACCAGCGCTTTTTGCATCATCAGCTTGTCGGCTTCCTTGCCTGACTTTTCGCTGTAGACGCCGTCGATCAAATCTTTGATGCGCTTGACCACGCTCTTTGGGGTGATGTTGTGTTCAATGTTGTGGGCGATTTGTTTATTGCGGCGGCGCTCGGTTTCATCCATCGCCTTTTTCATGGAATCGGTGATGCGGTCAGCATACAAAATCGCGCGGCCATTCAGGTTGCGGGCGGCACGGCCAATGGTTTGAATCAGGCTGCGTTCTGCGCGCAAAAATCCTTCTTTGTCCGCATCCAGAATTGCCACCAATGACACTTCAGGAATGTCCAGACCCTCACGCAACAAGTTGATGCCCACCAGCACGTCGAACACACCCAGGCGCAAGTCGCGCAAAATTTCGACCCGTTCGACCGTGTCAACATCGCTGTGCAGGTAGCGCACCTTCACGCCGTTTTCGCTCAAATAATCCGTCAGCTGCTCGGCCATGCGTTTGGTCAGCGTGGTGATCAATACGCGCTCATTTTTGTCCACCCGAATGCGAATCTCACCCAGCACATCATCAACCTGATTAACTGCCGGGCGCACTTCAACCTGCGGGTCAACCAGCCCGGTGGGGCGCACCACTTGCTCAACCACCTGGCCTGCATGTTCCTTCTCATACGCGGCTGGCGTGGCAGAAACAAAAATCGCCTGGCGCATTTTGGTTTCAAACTCTTCCAGCTTCAGTGGCCTGTTGTCCAGCGCACTTGGCAGCCTGAAGCCGTAGTCCACCAGCGTGGTTTTGCGCGACCGGTCGCCGTTGTACATGGCAGAAAGCTGGCCCATCATCACGTGGCTTTCGTCCAGAAACATCACCGCATCTTTGGGCATGTAGTCGCACAATGTAGACGGTGGTGAGCCGGGAGGCGCGCCGCTCAAATGGCGGGTGTAGTTTTCAATGCCTTTGCAGTGGCCAATTTCGGTCAGCATTTCCAGATCAAACCGGGTGCGCTGCTCAATGCGCTGGGCTTCTACCAGTTTGCCCTGGCTGACAAAATACGCAATGCGTTCGGCCAGCTCCAGCTTGATTGTTTCTATCGAGCTCATCACCTTGTCACGTGGCGTGACGTAATGGCTTTTTGGGTACACCACAAATCGCGGTACTTTTTGCCGGATGCGGCCTGTCAGTGGGTCAAATAACTGTAGCGACTCAATCTCGTCGTCAAACAATTCAATGCGCAGGGCAAGTTCCGAATGCTCAGCTGGGAAAATATCAATCACATCGCCCCGCACGCGAAACGTGCCACGTGAAAAGTCCTGGTCGTTGCGCTGGTACTGCATGCGAATCAGCCGTGCGATCACATCGCGCTGGCCCATTTTGTCGCTGACCCGCGCGATGAACCGCATTTGCGTGTAATCCTCAGGTGCACCAATGCCGTAAATGGCGCTAACCGTTGCCACGATGATCGTGTCGCGTCGCTCCAGCACGCTCTTGGTGGCTGACAGACGCATCTGCTCAATGTGCTCGTTGATTGCTGAATCTTTTTCAATGAACAAGTCGCGCTGCGGAACATAGGCCTCAGGCTGGTAATAGTCGTAGTAACTGACGAAATATTCGACCGCATTTTTCGGGAAAAATTCGCGAAACTCACTGTACAGCTGCGCAGCCAATGTTTTGTTGGGCGCAAACACAATCGCAGGCTTGCCCAGGCGCGCAATCACATTGGCCATGGTGAATGTTTTGCCCGAACCTGTCACGCCCAGCAGGGTTTGAAAAACCTCGCCATCGTTGACGCCTTCCACCAGCTTTTCAATCGCCTGTGGCTGGTCGCCTGCGGGCAGGTAGGGTTGAAACAGCTCGAAAGGCGAGTTGGGAAAGCTTGCGAATGTGCCTTTGGGCTGCGAGTTGTCAACTGCGGGAATGAGTTCTAAAACTTCTGGCATGGAAACCTCGATAAATCACGTTCAGACCATCATCTGAGGCCGTTAAAATTTAGTACAACCAACTAGCTTACGTCTTTTTTAACTTTCAGGAATCCCATGTCAATCTTCAATGCCGTCGAAATGGCCCCACGTGACCCGATTTTGGGCATCAACGAAGCCTTTGCCGCCGACAACAATCCCAACAAGGTGAACTTGGGCGTGGGCGTGTACTACGACGACAACGGCAAACTGCCCCTGCTGCAGTGCGTACAGGCCGCTGAAAAGCTGATGATGGCATCGCCCAAGCCGCGCGGTTACTTGCCGATTGACGGCATTGCTGCATATGACGCAGCCGTCAAGGCGCTGGTGTTTGGCGCCGACAGCGAACCCGTCAAAAGCGGCCGCGTGGCTACTGCCCAGGGCATTGGTGGCACGGGTGGGTTGAAAATCGGCGCAGACTTTTTGAAAAAGCTCAGCCCCAACGTCAAAGTCATGATTTCAGACCCAAGCTGGGAAAACCACAAGGCCCTGTTCACCCAAGCCGGTTTTGAAGTCATCAGCCACCCGTATTACGACGCCGCCAAACGCGGCATTGATTTTGACGGCATGCTGGCCGCACTGAACGCAGCTGCGCCTGGCACCATTGCCGTGCTGCACGCCTGCTGCCATAACCCGACGGGCTACGACATCACGCCCGCGCAGTGGGATCAGGTGATTGCAGTTGTCAAGGCACGCAACATCACGCCGTTTTTAGACATGGCGTATCAGGGCTTTGGCTACGGCATCAAGGAAGACGGCGCAGCAGTCGCCAAATTTGTTGCTGCTGGCCTGAACTTTTTCGTATCAACGTCGTTCAGCAAAAGCTTCAGCTTGTACGGCGAGCGCGTCGGTGCGCTGTCAGTTGTCTGCAGCACAAAAGAAGAAGCAGACCGTGTGCTGAGTCAGCTCAAACTGGTGATTCGCACCAACTACAGCAACCCGCAAATTCATGGCGCGACGGTAGTGGCTACGGTACTAAACACCCCCGAACTGCGCGCCCAGTGGGAAACAGAATTAACCGAGATGCGGGTGCGAATCAAGGCCATGCGACAAAAACTGGTGGATGGGCTGAAGGCAGCGGGCGTGAAGCAAAACATGGGCTTTATCACAGACCAGATTGGAATGTTCAGCTATTCAGGTTTGAGCAAAGATCAGATGCAGCGGTTGCGCAGTGAGTTTGGGGTGTATGGGACGGATGCTGGGCGGATGTGCGTTGCTGCTCTCAACAGCAAGAATATTGATTGGGTTTGTTCGAGTATTGCTAAGGTGGTTTGAGAAAGTGTTTGCAGCGGATATCGGGCACCTTTGGTTAAGTCGATCGACGCAAATAAATGAAAAAGCATTTACCTAAACTGGTCTATTTACTAGGCTTGGGCCCGTTGGCCTTCTGGCAGAACTCACTGCGAGCAGCGCTGGGGGATTGGCTTTCGCTGCTAGCAATTGTTTGCTACTTGTTGGTACTTCGTTTGATTGGCCAGTTTGCGATTCAGTTAATTGATCTTCGAGAGAAACGCGAAATAGAAAGATTCAATCTTTTGGTCGAAACTCGCAAGCAAGACAAACAATCACGGTCAGAACTCGATTAGGTCTGTCGAAAAGCTTGAAAACACCTGAAAATAGCCATTTTACCTATGTTTTAGGGCTCCATGCCAATGAATACGGGCGCAAGCAGCTCATAAATTTATAGCTAATCGCCTTGCGAGCCTGCCGGGACTCGCCCCGGCGGGCGACTTACTTTTCTTTGCTTCGCCAAAGAAAGCTAAGCAAAAGAAAGGCGACCCGCAGTCTGGGCCGCTTCGCGGTTCCTTGAAAAAGCTGAAGGAGCCGGAAAATCTAGAAACTAGCCAGCTTCGCTGTCGTCGGA
>JAYUVG010000024.1:0-23229 GCA_043754255.1 Polaromonas sp.
GGCGCGCTGGACCGTATGGGATTCACCTGGGAACACATCCAGTCACTCAACCCAAAAATGATTCTGGCATCCGTCAAGGGTTTCTCTGACGGCCACCACTACGAAGACCTGAAGGTGTACGAAAACGTGGCCCAGTGCGCAGGCGGCGCAGCGTCCACCACCGGCTACTGGAAGGGCGAAAACTCAGGCCCCACCATTTCGTCTGCCGCCTTGGGCGACAGCAATACTGGCATGCACCTGGCCATCGGTATTTTGACAGCCTACATCGGCCGCCAGCAGACTGGCAAGGGCCAAAAAGTCGCTGTTTCCATGCAGGACAGTGTGCTCAACCTGTGCCGCGTCAAAATGCGCGACCAGTTGCGTCTGGACAACCTGGGCTACCTGGAAGAGTACCCGCAATACCCGCATGAAATGGAAGCCTTCAAAGACGGTGTCGTGCCGCGTGGCGCCAATGCCGGTGGTGGCGGGCAGCCCGGCTGGATTTTGAAATGCAAAGGCTGGCAGACTGACCCCAATGCCTACATTTATTTCACGGTTCAGGGTCACGCCTGGGAGCCAATCTGCGATGCACTCGGCAAACCCGAGTGGAAAACCGACCCTGCCTACACCACCGCCAAAGCACGCCAGCCGCACATCATGGACATCTTCGCCACGATTGAAGCATTCATCGCTGACAAGACCAAGTTCGAAGCTGTGGACATCTTCCGCAAGTTTGATATTCCTTGCGCGCCCGTGTTGTCAATGAAGGATTTGCTGAATGACAAATCCTTGCGCGCCAGTGGCTCCATCGTTGAAGTACCGCACAAAGTGCGCGGTAGCTATTTCACTGTGGGCAGTCCGATCAAATTCTCTGACACCAAACCCGAAGTAACGGCATCGCCGCTGCTGGGCGAGCACACCGACGAAGTTTTGGCCGAGTTGGGTTACAGCAAAGACCAGATCGCAACACTGCACACCGCAAAAGCAGTTTGAGTCTGTTTTTCTAAGTCGCCATTGAAGCGATTGCAAAGAAGGCGCTTTCATTTGAGCGCCTTCTTTGCGTGAACGAATTTTTATCTTTTTACGACCCTGAAAATGCAAGCATTCGCTGATTTCAAACAACTTGTTTCTGCAATGGGAGATGCTGTCGTGGCTTCAGATGCCAGCGGCGCCATAACGTTGTGGAACCCTGCTGCTCAAAGGATGTTTGGCCACGCTGAAGCTGAGGCGTTGGGTAAGACGCTGGACATCATCACGCCCGAGCGTCTTCGCAAGCGACATTGGGATGGTTATTACAAAACCATGCAAACCGGAATCACACGCTACGGCAATGATGTGCTGCGGGTTCCCGCCATACACAAGGATGGGCATGCCCTGTCGATTGCATTTACGGTGGCGCTGATGCACGCAGTAGATGGTTCAATTTCAAATATTGTTGCGGTTATTCGGGACGAGACCGCCCGGTTTAACGAAGAACGGGCTTTGCGTAAACAACTGACAGACCTTGAAGGACAGCTTTCCCGGCCGGGCATTGGCTGATAAATATTTTTGTCTAAAAACTAGGTGCTGGTTGACTGGTAACAGCCGGCCCAACCGCCACCCAACAGCAATCCGTATTCCTTCCGACGTGATTCATTTACAAATTCAACAAGACTTTTCATTATGAGCAAAGCGCTAGACGGCATACGCATTCTTGATTTCACACATGTTCAATCAGGCCCTACCTGCACGCAATTGCTGGCGTGGTTTGGAGCTGACGTTATCAAGGTTGAGCGATCTGGCGAAGGCGATGCAACACGCGCCCAGCTACGCGACATTCCTGGAGCAGACAGTCTTTACTTCACGATGCTTAACCACAACAAGCGTTCCATCACACTGGACACCAAGACGGTAAAAGGCAAAGAAGTTCTCGACCGGCTGATCAAGCAATGCGATGTGCTGGTGGAAAACTTTGCTCCTGGTGCACTGGATCGCATGGGTATCACATGGGCACATATCCAGAGCCTGAATCCACGCATGATCGTTGCCTCGGTGAAAGGTTTTGGTCCTGGCCCTTATGAAGATTGCAAGGTCTATGAAAACGTTGCGCAGTGCGCTGGCGGCTCAGCTTCGACGACTGGTTTTGACGACGGCCCACCCATGGTGACCGGTGCGCAAATCGGTGACAGTGGAACCGGTTTGCACTTGGCACTGGGCATTGTTGCAGCACTCTTTCAACGGAACTCGACAGGCCGGGGACAAAAAGTACTCGCACCCATGCAGGACGCGGTGCTGAACCTTTGCCGCGTCAAACTGCGCGACCAGCAGCGTCTGGAACGTACCGGCACGATGCATGAGTATCCGCAATATCCCGACGGAAAATTTGGTGAGGCAGTGCCGCGCGCAGGCAATGCATCAGGTGGCGGTCAACCGGGCTCCATCCTGAAATGCAAGGGTTGGGAAACCGACCCGAACGCCTACATTTACTTCATCACGCAAGGTGCTGTTTGGCCAGCAGTTTGCAAAGTCATTGGTGAGGAAGGCTGGATTGATGACGATGCGTATAAAACTCCTGCGGCCCGGCTGTTGCACCTGAAACCGATATTTGCCCGGATCGAGCAATGGACCATGACCAAGACAAAGTTTGAAGCGATGGAGATCCTTAACAAGTACGATATTCCTTGTGGGCCAATTCTTTCCATGAAAGAAATTTCTGAAGAACCCGCATTGCGTGCAACTGGAACCATTGTCGAAGTTGACCATCCAAAACGCGGCAAATATCTCACTGTTGGTAACCCCATCAAAATGTCTGACAGTCCGACCGAAGTGACACGCTCCCCCCTGCTGGGCGAGCACACGGATGAGGTTCTGGCGCATCTGGGCTATAGCGCCGAATACATCACAGAGTTGCGTGCAGAGCGCGTCATTTGAAAGTCCTGATGAATCATCCCGTTATTCCCATTGCTGTCATCGATGCTTCCCGAGAACGAAAACGTCAGGCACCCAAAGGGCGGCGTGTGGATCCGGCAGCATTGCTACAAGTGCAGCAACTGTTGGGTACAGAGTCCCGCCAGCCAGACCTGCTGATTGAGCATCTCCACAAAATTCAAGACCATTTTGGGCATCTTGCAGCTGCTCATCTGGCAGCTCTTGCCCAGGAAATGGGGCTTGCACAAACCGAAGTTTATGAGGTCGCCACTTTTTACCACCACTTTGATGTGGTGAAAGAAGGCGAAGAAGCACCGGCGGCAATCACAGTGCGCGTGTGTGATGGCTTGTCGTGCGAGATGGCTGGCGCACGTGATTTACTGAAAAAACTCCCTGCCCTGCTTGGCAAAGACGTTCGCGTTATTGCAGCGCCGTGTATTGGCCGGTGCGAGCAAGCTCCGGCTGCTGTTGTTGGACAAAATCCGGTTGCCTATGCAACGCTGGAAAAAGTTCAGTCTGTTGTTTCTGCTGGAGAAGTAAAACACCAACCCGCTGGCTTTATTGATTTTGCAACGTATCAGGCAAATGGTGGTTACGCACTGCTCAATGCATGCGCAACTGGCATTCGCTCTGTAGAGTCGATTATCAAAATCATGGAAGATTCTGTGTTGCGAGGACTGGGCGGTGCGGGCTTCCCGGCCGGCCGCAAGTGGCGCATCGTGCGGGCTGAAGCCGGTCCACGCCTGATGACCATCAATATCGACGAGGGCGAACCAGGTACTTTCAAAGACCGAACCTATCTGGAGACCGATCCACACCGTTTTCTGGAAGGCATGCTGATCGCGGCCTGGGCGGTCGGCATTGACAGCATTTACCTTTATCTTCGCGATGAATACCACGGCTGCCGTGCGATGCTGGAGTCCGAACTCGTCAAGCTGAATGAATTTCCGCCCATGGTTGGCATGCCGAAAATTGAACTGCGACGCGGTGCAGGCGCCTATATTTGCGGTGAAGAATCTGCCATGATCGAGTCGATCGAAGGCAAACGCGGCATGCCAAGGCTGCGCCCGCCGTATGTGGCTCAAGTGGGGTTGTTTGGTCGCCCTACCCTGGCACATAATTTTGAAACCCTGTATTGGGTACGCGAAATTGTTGAAAAAGGCGATGAATGGTTTGCATCGCAGGGACGAAACGGTCGCAAGGGACTGCGCTCTTTTTCAGTCTCAGGCCGGGTCAACAATCCTGGGGTCAAACTGGCACCAGCTGGCACCACGGTGCAGGAGCTGATCGACAACTACTGCGGCGGCATGCAAAGCGGACATACGTTTTACGGTTATTTGCCGGGCGGCGCGTCGGGCGGTATTTTGCCCGCATCCCTGAACAGCATTCCGCTGGATTTCGACACGCTGCAGCCGTACGGTTGCTTCATTGGATCAGCAGCTGTCATCATCCTGTCAGACCACGACACGGCAACTGCTGCTGCACGCAACATGATGCGGTTTTTTCAACATGAGTCCTGCGGTCAATGCACACCCTGCCGCGTAGGTACAGCCAAGGCAGTGCAACTGATGGATCAACCCAAATGGGACACAGCGCTGATGGCTGAGCTGTCGCAGGTGATGCGTGACGCATCGATTTGCGGCCTGGGCCAGGCTGCACCCAACCCGATGGATTGCGTGGTCAAGTATTTCCCGCAAGAACTATGAGTCACATGCGCTGGACGCTTTGTTAGCAACATGGCCATCCCGCTGGCTGCTCTTGCTTTGATGGCCCAGGGCGCTGGCCTTGTCCAAATATCGACAGTGAAGGATTTTTCATGAATATGATCGCACGACAAGAGCTGGCCATGCTGAGCGCTCCTACCGTCAGTTTCTCCCTGAATGGCCGTGACGTAGTTGCCCGGGCCGACGAAACATTGCTGCAGGTGGCAGACCGCGAAGGCATCGACATTCCGCGCCTGTGTTATTCCGAAGGTCTGGAGGCAGTTGGCAATTGCCGCTCTTGCATGGTCGAAATCAATGGTGAACGCGTGCTTGCAGCCTCATGCTGCCGCTTTCCGACTTCCGGCATGAAGGTTCAAACCAGCAGCGAACGCGCAGTTGCTTCCCAAAAAATGGTGCTGGAGTTGCTGCTGTCGGACATGCCCGAAAAAGACTACACCCGCCACAATGAAGTTGGCCAGTGGGCTGAGAAAATAGGCGTTGGAAAGCCGCGTTTTGAAGCTCGTCAGCAAGTACGCCAAGATCTGTCGCATCCAGCGATTGCAGTCAATCTTGATGCGTGTATTCAGTGCACACGCTGCCTTCGCGCCTGCCGTGACGAGCAGGTCAACGATGTCATTGGATTGGCCTTCAGGGGCGACCATGCAAAAATTGTGTTTGACATGGATGACCCGATGGGCGCGTCAACTTGCGTGGCCTGCGGCGAATGCGTTCAGGCTTGCCCAACCGGTGCATTGATGCCCGCACGCGAAGCTGCACTGGCCATCCCCGACAAACAGGTCGATTCGGTCTGCCCGTATTGCGGTGTCGGGTGCCAGCTGACCTACAACGTCAAGGACGACAAGATTATTTTTGTGGAAGGCCGCGACGGCCCGGCCAACCATGGCCGGCTTTGTGTCAAGGGACGCTATGGTTTTGACTACGCGCACCACCCACAGCGCCTGACCAAGCCGTTGATTCGCCGTGCTGGTGTACCCAAGACCGGTGACTTCACGATGGATCCTGACCGCGTGATGGATGTTTTCCGCGAAGCCACCTGGGAAGAAGCTTTGGCCCTGGCAGGTGGCAAGTTCAAGGCTATCCGGGATCAGTTCGGTAAAAAATCATTGGCCGGATTCGGGTCGGCAAAAGGCAGCAATGAAGAAGCCTACCTGTTTCAAAAACTCGTACGCACCGGTTTTGGCAGCAACAACGTAGACCACTGCACACGCTTGTGCCACGCGTCGTCGGTGGTTGCCCTGCTGGAGGGCATTGGCTCGGGCGCGGTGTCCAACCCGGTGATGGATGTGACCAAGGCCGACGTGGTGATCGTCATCGGCGCAAACCCCACTGTCAATCATCCTGTGGCTGCAACGTGGCTCAAGAACGCCATCAAAAACGGAACCAAACTGGTGGTGCTGGATCCCCGCCGTTCCGAGCTGGCACGCATGTCGCACCGCTACCTGCAGTTCAAGGCCGACACCGATGTGGCGCTGTTAAACGCCATGATGCACGTCATCGTTTCTGAAGGCCTGGTGGATGCTGAATTTATTGCCAGCCGCACCAGTGGCTATGAAGCGCTGCGCGCCAACGTAGAAGGCTACAGCCCGGAACTGATGGCGCCGATTTGCGGCATTGATGCCGACACCATCCGTTATGTCGCGCGGCTGTATGCCACCTCCAAGGCGTCGATGATTTTGTGGGGCATGGGGGTGTCACAACACGTCCACGGCACAGACAATGCGCGCTGCCTGATTGCCCTGTCGCTGATGACCGGGCAAATTGGCCGGCCTGGTACCGGCTTGCACCCGCTGCGGGGTCAAAACAACGTTCAGGGCGCGTCTGACGCGGGTTTGATACCCATGATGCTTCCTGACTATCAGCACGTATCAAGCGCCGACGTACGCGCCAGCTTTGAAAAAGCCTGGCAAGTGCCAGCCGGCTCGCTCGACGATAAGCCCGGCCTGACAGTTGTTGAAGTCATGCACGCCATCAAGCAGGGCGGTATTCGCGGCATGTACGTGATGGGCGAGAACCCGGCCATGTCTGACCCGGACGCCAACCACGCACGTGAAGCATTGGCTGCGCTTGACCACCTGGTGGTGCAAGATATCTTCTTGACAGAAACCGCGTATCTGGCTGATGTCATCTTGCCGGCCAGCGCATTTCCCGAGAAAGACGGCAGCTTCACCAACACCGACCGCCTGGTGCAGATGGGCCGCAAGGCCATCAACCCGCCCGGCGATGCGCGCCAGGATTTATGGATCATCCAGGAAATTGCCAAGCGGCTGGAACTGGACTGGCAGTACGGCCATGTCAGTGAAGTGTTTGACGAAATGCGGCTGACCATGCCAAGCATTGCAGGCATCACCTGGGACCGGCTGGATCGTGAACATGCCGTGACCTACCCGTGCATGAAAGAAGGCGATCCTGGCCAGTCTGTGGTGTTTACTGACACCTTTCCGCGTGCCACCGGCCGCGCGCAGTTTGTACCAGCCGACATCATTCCCGCCAACGAACGCCCTAACGATGATTACCCCATGGTGCTCATCACTGGCAGGCAGCTGGAGCACTGGCATACCGGCAGCATGACGCGGCGGGCAACGGTTCTGGATGCGATTGAGCCCGATCCGGTTGCGCTGATTCACCCTCTTGATCTGGCAGACATGGGTGGTCAGCCTGGCGATGTTGTCACGATTGAGTCGCGTCGCGGCAAGGTAGAGCTGTATGCACGAGCCGATGACAGCTCGCCACGCGGCGCGGTTTTTGTGCCGTTTTGCTACTACGAGGCGGCCATCAACAAGCTGACCAATGACGCGCTGGATCCCTTTGCAAAAATCCCCGAGTTCAAGTATTGCGCCATCCGGGTCAGCCTTGGCGGTGTCCCGCCGGTACAGGGAAGCTATGGCGGCGGGCAGGCCCTAGACAATGCAATGGCCAAAGCAATGGCCTGAAAAGACCGGAGGTGGTGAACTTGATTTGCGCTGCAATGCATTCGTTAAAGAATTCTCTTCTGTGCGGCGATTTGTCGTTGTAGATAAACACGCAGCAAAAACAGCCAAATAAAGTGCCTTTTTCCCTATGAAAAACATCTTTTCTCTAGTAGCATCCGCAGTGCTGTTGGAGACTAGTTATTTCTGGCAGTGATTTATCAACTTCTAGAAGGAAAATCAATCATGGCAACTGCAAAAAAAGCACCGGCTAAAAAAGCGCCTGCAACAAAGGCTGCTCCGGCAAAGAAAGTAGCTGCGAAAGCAGCAACTCCCGCGAAAAAGGTAGCCGCTAAAAAAGCAGCACCTGCAAAAAAGGCAGCTGCTCCAAAAGCAGCTCCCGCTAAGAAAGCTGCCGCTAAACCAGCAGCCAAAAAGCGTACGCCAAACGCCGCGTTCATGAAGGCACTGACCTTGAGCAAAGAACTCGCCGCAGTTCTGGGCGACAAGCCATTGCCGCGCACTGAAATTGTCAGCAAGTTGTGGGTCTACATCAAGGCCAACAAGCTGCAGGACAGCATCAACAAGCGCATGATCAACGCAGACGCCAAGCTCAAAGCCGTTTTCGGCAAAGCCCAGGTGTCGATGTTCGAGATGGCTGGCCTGATTGGCAAGCACGTCAAGTAATCTGCCCTTTGGTCGACATTGAAAAGCCGGTGCGAACCGGCTTTTTTTATTGCATTTTAAAGTGCAGCCCGAATAAAAGGTGGGTGCATCACTGCAGTATTTACAGCTGACGAAGGAATTGACATATGAATCAATTAAACGTTGCAATTTAAGGTGCATCAACTACAATACTGCCCATATTACTAGATATGGGGCGTATGTATGAAAACTACGGTTGAAATTTCTGATGTACTTTTTGAACGGGCCCGGCTTGCAGCCAAACAGCGCGGCACCAGCTTGAGGTCTTTGATTGAGGCAGGGCTTGTTAACGTGTTGAATGCGCCTAAGACCAAAACTGCACAGCCCTTTCGCGACATGAGCTTTGGCGGGCCTGTGGCGTTTCCGGCAGACTATGTGCTGCCCAAATCAGGGGGACGTAACTACGATGCGGCAGATGGCGAGTTGTACAAGCGGGCGTATTAAATGGTAGCTTGCCTATGATCGCCATTGACACCAACATTTTAATTTACGCACACCGTAAAGATTTTGTGCAGCACCGCGCTGCCAAAGACGCTTTGAACATGCTTCATATAGGTCGGAAAAACTGGGCAATTCCCGTGGTGTGCCTTCATGAGTTTTTATCGCAAGTCACCGGATTTCGAGCGCCCTACACGCCCACACCTGTAGCAGATGCATTTATGCAAATCAGGGTGTGGATGCAATCCGAGACCATGACGCTGCTGCACCCAACCGATCAGCATCTTGATGTTCTTGAAAAGGTGGTGACACACGGTCAGGCACGCGGTGGGCAGATTCATGACGCCCGTATTGCAGCCATCTGCCTGGAAAACGGCGTGCGGCAACTGTGGACGGCTGACCGGGACTTTGCACGCTTTGCACAACTGTTGCCGACGCATAACCCGGTTGAGGCATGACAGGTATGGCGTCGGTCATCTGCTCAGGTGTTAATGTTCGAGATGGCGGGTCTGATTGGCAAGCACGTCAAATAATCTGCCTGTTTTCAAAGCAGGGTAGACCTTGAAAAACCGGTGAAAGCCGGTTTTTTTTTCGTCCATTTTTTTTCACCTTTTTTCAGTTTCAAAATCTTTCAATGAAAGTCCCGACTTCGCGCAGCGCCCTGCCCCAGGCGGCCCAGCAGCGGGCTTAGGTCTTCCAGCCGATGGGCAATCAGATTGCGCACCAAGCCGTAACCTTCGAGCGCACCTGGCAGCTCGGTGCTGCGCTGCCATGTGCCGTGTACGCCAAGCAAGGTGGAGTGAAGCAACTCATCGCGCTGCGTCAATCGCAATGACTTCCAGACGATGACGTTGATGGAGCCGGTATCGTCTTCAATGGTTAAAAAAATCACGCCTTTGGCTGTAGAGGGTTGCTGCCTGAGCATGACGATGCCGCAAGCGGCAACGTCTGCGCCGTCGGGCAGTGCATCGAGTTGTGCAGCAGTTAAAAAACCTTTTTGACTTAGCCGTGGGCGCAGCAGTGCCAGCGGGTGGCGGCGCAAAGTGAGGCCGGTGGCGCGGTAGTCAAACAGGATGTTTTCGCCTTCTGGCGTGTCTGGCAAGTCAAGCGCGGCTTCGATGATGGGAACGGCTTTGAGCAGCAACGGCTGGGGCTTAATCGCTGCGGCTTGCCATACCTGCTGGCGGCGGTGGCCTGCTAATGGGGCAAGTGCGTCGGCTGCAGCCAGGGCGTTGACTTCGAGTGTGCCAAGTTGGGCGCGTGCGCAGAGGTCTTCAACGCTGGTAAAAATGGTTTGACGTCTTGCGATGAGGATGCGGTTGACTACTGCTTCGCTCAGGCCGCTGACCAGGCGCAGGCCGAGGCGAATGGCTGGCTGGTTGGGGCGGATGCGTGGGTGTCTTGCTCCCTCTCCCCCTGGGAGAGGGTTGGGGCTTCGCGCTGCGGCTCCGAGAGCGCTTGGGCGCTCCTGGACAGCGCGAAGAAGACCGGGCTCTGGCCGGTCTGCGGTCTGCAAGACAGGGCTCCCCGATGGCGCACGCTGTACCACGGCAGCCAACGCACCCTCACCCCTGCCCTCTCCCGCAGGCGGGAGAGGGAGCAAGTCAGTTTGATTCACTCCCTCTCCCGCCAGCGGGAGAGGGTTGGGGTGAGGGCTCTCCAGCGTGCAATCCCACCCACTCAGTGTCACATCCACCGCACGCACAACCACCCCATGCCTCCGCGCATCCTGCATCAACTGCGATGGTGAATAAAACCCCATCGGCTGCGAGTTGACGAGCGCGGCAAAAAAGCAGGCTGGCTCATGGCATTTCAGCCAGCAGCTGATGTACACCAGCTTGGCAAAACTGGCCGCGTGACTTTCCGGAAAACCGTATTCGCCAAAGCCTTCGATCTGCTTGAAAATTCCTTCTGCAAAAGAGGGTTCATAGCCACGCTCAATCATGCGACCCACCAGCCGGTCATAAAAGCGTTTGACGCCGCCCTTCCTTTTCCACGCGGCCATTGAGCGGCGCAAATCATCGGCCTCACCCGGCGTAAAGTCGGCTGCAACCATGGCGATTTGCATGACCTGTTCCTGAAAGATCGGCACGCCCAGCGTACGGCCAAGTGCTGTGCGCAGCTCTTCGTTGGGGTAGGTTTCCAGCGTTGGGTCAGCACGGCGTTTGAGGTACGGGTGCACCATACCGCCAGCAATCGGGCCGGGCCGCACGATGGCCACTTCAATCACCAAATCATAAAAACAGCGGGGCTTGAGGCGCGGCAACATGCTCATTTGCGCGCGGCTTTCAATCTGAAAAACACCCACCGTGTCAGCCTCGCAAATCATGTCGTAGGTTTGCACATCGCCCGCCGGGATCTGGTGCATCTGCAAGTGCCCACCACGCCACTGGTCAATCAATTGCAGGCTGCGCCGGATTGCCGACAACATGCCGAGTGCCAGTACATCAACCTTGAGCAGACCCATCGCATCCAAATCGTCTTTGTCCCACTGAATGATGCGGCGGTGTTCCATCGTTGCGGGTTGAATCGGCACCAGGCGGCTCAGTTTGGTTTGCGTCAATACAAAGCCGCCGACGTGCTGGCCTAAATGGCGCGGAAAGCCGAGCAGTTGCACTGTCAAGTCCAGCCACTGCATTACCGGCCCGGCATCTTTGGCATCGCTGATATTGGCCTCTTCGAGCCGCTGGGCCAGCAGGCCAGCCTTGTCAAACCAGAAGTTTTCTTTGGCAAATTTTTCAATCAACTCCAGCTCGATGCCGAGCGCCTTGCCCACATCCCGAATCGCGCTGCGGGGCCGGTAAGTGGTGACGGTGGCCGCTATGGCCGCATGCTCGTGGCCGTATTTGGCGTAAATGTACTGAATGACTTCTTCACGCCGCTGGTGCTCAAAGTCCACATCAATATCGGGCGGCTCTTTGCGCTCGCGGCTGATGAAACGCTCGAACAGCAACTGGCTTTCGGCTGGGTCAACCGCTGTAATGGCCAGGCAGTAGCACACGGCTGAATTGGCCGCCGAGCCACGACCCTGGCACAGGATATGGTTGTCAATCGCGAACTTGACGATGTCGTGCACGGTGATGAAGTACATGGCGTAGTTGAGCTCGTCAATCAGGGCCAGCTCGTGGGTGAGCTGGACTTTGATTTTTTCAGGTACGCCCGCCGGGTAGCGTTGCTCTGCACCCAAAGCAGTCAAGCGGCGCAGGCAATCCATCGGCGCTTCTTCCCGCCTCACCGCGCCTTGCGGGTAGCGGTACAAATCGCGGATTTCGTCCAGATTAAACGTACAGCGGCTGGCAATCTCTAACGTAGCGGCCAGCAGCTCGGGCGGGTACAAGCTGGCCAGCCGCATACGCGGGCGCAGGTGCGCCTCAGCGTTGGGCGCCAGAGCAAAACCGCAGTCGTGCACGGTGCAATTCATGCCAACGGCGGTGATGACGTCGTGCAGCGGCTTGCGCGAGCGGACGTGCATCAGCACCGCGCCGCTTGCCACCAATGGCACACCGGTTTGCTGGCTGAGTATTTGCAATTGCTGTAGGCGCAGCGCATCGTCCATGGTTTGCAATAGTTCGACTGCGAGCCAGAGATTGACTAACTGCTGCGCTTTTCTCCCTCCCCCCCTGGGGGAGGGTGGGGTGGGGGCAAGCGCAGAACGACTGCCAATATCGTGCGTGCCCCCATCCCACCTTCCCCCAGAGGGGGAAGGAGTAAGAAAGCAGGCCTCTAAATTTAAGCAAAAAATGCTCTTAAGCCAAATAATATGCGCGCAAGCAGCTTCTGTATTGATAGCGCCTTGCATCAGGCAAACCATGACTTCACAGTCCTGCAGCAATGCCAAATCAGAGTCTGGCGTGACCAGATAACTCCCCTTTTCTTGTCCCTCACCCGCTGCTTTGGCTTGGGTAATAAATTCGCACAGGTTGCCCCAGCCGCTGGCGTTGTGCGGCAACACGACGATGCGAAACGGTGATGCACATTGCACTAAAAACTCCGCCCCCGGCAGCAACTGCAGGCCGTGCTTTTTGGCCTCACCGTGGGCGCGCACCACGCCTGCGACTGAGCATTCGTCTGTGATGGCGATAGCGCTGTAACCCAATGCAGCAGCGCGCTCCACCAGCTCTTCAGCGTGCGATGCGCCGCGCTGAAAACTGAAGTTGCTGAGTACATGCAGCTCTGCATAGGCGGGCAGCATCATGCAAACACGCCCTGCAAATACCAAGCGTGCTGGGCCTGGTGGCCTGTTGCCAGCGCCAGACGTTCGCTGTAAATCCACAGCAGCGTGCCCTGGCTGCTGCGGTAAATAAAGTAATCACGCAGCGCCGGAGCAATGTTTTCAGTTTCAGCAAGCAACCAGCCAGTGGCTTCCAGTCGCTGCGGCCCGGCCAGCTTGACGAGTGCACCATGCAGTTGCGGCGCACCGGCGCGGGTTGCCAGCCTGAGCGGCTGGGGCAGCAGCCAGGTGGGGTACAAGGCATCGGTCTTTGCTTTGGAGTCTTCAGAGCGTGTTTTTGCCTTGTTTTTAGAGCCTTTTGTGCCTGTAGCCGACGTAAATAGCGCGCAAGCAGCTATCGATTTAGTAGCATTTGAATGGTTGCTCCCGGTCGCTGCTACAGGCGCAGCACTTACCCAGCGCTGCATGGCCTCAGGCCGATGGTCAGCGCTGGGCTGCCACACCTGCACGCTGGCAGCACCCAGCCGGGCGCTCAGGCGTTCGATGAATTGCGTGCTGCTGGTGCCCTGCTGCTTGTGCTCCATCAGCAAGCTGGCGGTGGCGTTGGCGGCGTTGCGCAAACTCACGGTTTCAAGCGACAGCAGGCTCAAACTGTGGACGGGCGCACTCAATTTGGACTGATTGAGCCGCTCGGCAATCAGCCGCGCCACATGCTCCAGGCGCTGTGCGGGCTGGGCTGTGCGCACCACCAGCTCGCCCATCTCTGGGCCGCCCTTGCGCTTGTCCAGGTGCCACACCAGCTTGAGCGCACACAACCCGCTCTGGCGGCCCAGCAGCCAGGCGTGCAGTTGCACCAGCAGCATGTCAACGCCTGCCATCAGTTGTGGCGCATGAATGACGAGGGCATCGAGCTCGATTTTTTGTTCAAACTGCTCGGGCAGCACGTGCCATGTGTAGGGCTCTGGCAGCGCCCCCCGGGCCTGGTCAAGTGCTGCCAGCAGCGGCGCACCAAAACGCCGGGCCACGCCGTCGCGCGGCAGCGCCAACAAATCGCCCCAGGTGCGGCAACCGGTACGCTCCAGCACCGCCAGGTGTGGATGGGTAGCTGTCAGCGTGTGCATGGGCATGTTGGCCACACGTGCAGGCAAAGCCATGCCAGCACACAACAGCCTCAAGCGTCCGATTGCTATTAAAGATGTAGCTGCTTGCGCGCTGAATACATGGGCTAGAAGGCTATTTTGCTTAAAAAATGCCTCTATATTGGCTGTCAACAGCTTGGCCAACGTGAGCAGCCCGCCAAACAGACGCAAGCTGCCAGACACCTCCATCACCACAGCGCTCCCACACACCGCCACACGCGGCGTAAAGCCAAGCGATATGGCGCAGATGGCCTGCTGCACAGCTGCAACGCTTGTTTCTTGCACCGCTGCTTCGTTGGCAGCTGCAGGCTCAATGCTGCAAGCTTGCAGTGCGATCCAGCGCATGAAGCGGCTTTCTTAGAATTTCTGACAGGTCAAGCACAGCGGGCTTTGGCTCAATAAACGGCGCATGTTGATGAACACGCTCACGGCTGGCGGCCAGCAGCGCGGCCAGCCGGGGTGGGCGCGTGTCAATCAAAATAGGCGCAGCCAGATTCGGGCCGCGGCGCTTGAACACATCGATTTGCAGGTTGTGTGCTCCCACATTCGCAGCCTGCCCGATGCCCGCCAGCTTGAGCCGCAGCGGCGCGGGCGACGAATCGTGCTGTGCAGAAAGCGGCCTGAAGACAAACAGCAACTTGTTGTGCGTGTGAGCGGCAATTTGCAAGCGCCGCAAATGCGCGCTGCGTGCTTCAGGCAGCCAGGCCAGCACGGCGCACACGTCCGCGCATTGCAGCGCTTCACGCGTGGCCCACAGCATGGCGGGGTTGTCGTCTTTTACGAGATTGATATTTAACAGTTGCGTCATCTTGAGCTGGCACGCGCCAAGCGCCGGGCCAAACGGGCAATACGGCGCGCCGACCAGTACCACCAGGCCAGAAGGCGACGCGGCCTGCAGCGCGGCCAGTGCAGGCGCCACCAAACCCCATTCGTGCTGGCCGGATTGGGCCTGCAGCACCTCCGTCATCGCACCGCACGGCCAGCCGCCGCCGGGCAGCACAACATTCAACGCGGCATAACCAGTGGCTACGGTTTGTACGCTGGCTCCACCCAAATAACTTAGATGGGCCATCTCACCCGCGCGCCAGACGTGGGCAACGTCAATCATGGGAGGGTTCGTGGTCACAACTTAGATCAATCCAAAATACTGTATTTATGTACAGTAGTTTGCCTGATTTTTAAAGCTTTGCAAGCGCGTTTGGCAAGCCCGCCCGAAGCCGCAACCAGTCGTTGTTTAGCGCTATCTTTTTAAAATTTCACCATTCGTCAGCCGACTGTGGAGTAGATTCAAAACCTGATTCAGCAGCAGGTTTTACTGACTGGTTACTTCCTGCCTTTGGCCCATAAAAAATCAAAATTGAACTGACGTTATTATCAAAATTCTTCAATCTGGACTCTAGCCATGCTCACACTTGATCGCATCACCTTGCAGCAAAACGGCCAAGGTAATTGTCGTCAACCAGGCTTGATTTCGAGGAGGCGAAATCTGTTAGGTTGCAAATTGCAACCTTAGACGCAACTAGCGCGGATGGCAAACCAGGCCGTGGACGCTACAGCAAATACTTGCCAATGGCGTTTACCGAGCACTGGGCAATCCATGGCGGCGACGCTGCTGAACAGCCCACGCGCCAACGAACTGGGCGTTTACGTGGTGCACGCTTCTGTAGAACTACGCGGCATGCTGGCAAGTAACCGGGAGCTGGCAGGCAACGTAAACACGCTGGAGCGCAAGGTGTCGCAGCATGAGCGCCATATTGCCGAGTTGGTCGATTCGATTGCCGAGCTGCTGGCCGCACCGGCGCCACCGCCCAAACGCTCAATCGGCTTTTTACTGTCGGAAGACCAGAAAGACAAACTCGCAGGCATAGGCAAAACCGGCAAAGCCAAGAAGGCTGGACGCGGGAACAAGCGATTTGCGATTGGGAAAGTTGACTGCCTCACCTTTATGGCTGATGCGTGTTTATGGTTTGCAGCATTTTGCTATCTAATCAGGAGCTGCTTGCGCCCTACTTAATTGGGCTAGAGGCCTATTTTATCGCCAGTTGATGCTGCTTTTAAAGACCCGGCACGCAGGGCTCGGTGCTTATTTACGCAGGCAAGTTAAAAGCCATTAACTGAATAAGCATTGACAGCATTGCTTGCATTGCTTAAAGTCATGCAATGAGTACAACCCTAACCATTCGCAATTTGGAAGAATCCGTCAAGCAAATGCTGCGAATGCGTGCTGCTAGC
Source organism: Polaromonas sp. (assembly GCA_043754255.1). Classification (GTDB taxonomy): domain Bacteria; phylum Pseudomonadota; class Gammaproteobacteria; order Burkholderiales; family Burkholderiaceae_C; genus Polaromonas. The sequence continues at coordinate 16,202 of JAYUVG010000024.1, forward strand.
CACGGGCGGTCAATGGAGGCCGAGGCACGGGACATTCTTACCGCCGTAGTCAGGCCCCATTTAAGCCCCCCGATAGCTGCGTTGTCTACTTCTAGTGCATGTCATTCAGTTCGCGGCATGTGGGCGGGCAGGATGACCACCGACGAAATCATGACCCTTACACGTTCGGATCAATAACCATGCCCGTCATTGTGGACAGCAATGTCATTTTCGATGTCACAAATGACGACCCCGTTTGGGCCGACTGGGCAGACAGGCAGATAACCGCCTATCAACCGGGCGGTTTGCTGATTAACCCATTGATTTACACAGAGTTGTGTACCAGCGCCAGCACAACTGAAGATGTCAATAAAGTGCTGATGGGGCTCAAACTGGAGCTGCGGGAGCTGCCGCGTGAAGCGCTATTTTTAACTGCCAAGGCCTTTTTAAAATACCGCCGACAAGGCGGCACTAAAACCGCGCCCTTGCCAGATTTTTTTATAGGCGGACATGCCCAAGCGCTGGGTGTCGCCATCCTTACCCGCGACGCGGGACGGTACAACAGCTACTTTCCTGGCGTGCCGCTGATATGCCCGTAAATGCTGTAAATTCCAGGACACGTAAAAGGGTGAATGCTACACATAACATAGCTGTATGCGCCCGTATCAAATGGCTTTAAAGACTAAATGGCTTGAATATAGGACGCGGATACGTCATTGCAAGACTTGACCCTCAGTGCTTCTCAGTGCTTGTGTGTTAGCGTCGCTCCCGCACTGTGGCCAGAAGCTGAGCACCAAAGAGTGTTGGCGCCGACCAAAAGTAATCCTATTCCTTTATGCACATCGTCATAGATTCGCAAAAAAACCAGGTGCAGGTGCAAGACGGAGACATTCACCAGTTTGGCCGCCGTTGGGAGGCGCGAATACTGGCGTTACTGTTGCAAGCGGCCAGGGCCGCGCAGCCTTTAAGTGCCGCAGCCATCCAGCAGTCGTTGCAGTTGCATGGTCAGCAACAGCTACTTAACCGCACCCAGCTCAAAAGACTTTTTACAAATGTGGCTGACTATTTGGAAAGCCTTCCCGGCCAGCCCCTGCGCGTGGTGGCTGATCCACGCAAAAGCACGATCGGGCCGTGGCACCTGGCGTTTCAAGCGCCCGTTACCTTCACCATAGACAACGACCAGGCACCGGCCTGGAGCCATCCCATGCTGCTACTGCAGCCTTGCACAGACGCCCTCCACCAACTGATAAGCCAATTGCTCATCAGTGATGCGTTTGCCCTGTATGGCGACTATCGCAGCGCCATTGCCAGCCTGCAGCCAGCCTATGGCCAGCCACTCACGGCTGAGGGGCGCTGTCTGCTCTTGCTACGCGAATCCATGTGGCAAAAACGACTGGGCCACTTTGGCAAAGCGCGCGAACTGGCTCACCGCGTCCTGGCCACGCCTACGCCCGCCGACCCCGGCTTGCAGACCCACGCATCGTTTGTCTTGCACCGCATTGCCTATGACGAGGCCCCAGTGGGGCAAAGCGATTGGCTATGGGAGGCAGTAGCCCCATTGCCGCCGGTTTTAAGCGTTGACTGGCGCACCCTAGCCGACTGGCACAACCTGCGCGCCCTGCTGGCACGGCGGCGCTTGCACAGCCAACAGCCGCAGCCGGCACAGCCCCACAGCACAAAAGAAGCCGAAGTTTTAAGCCAGCTCGCGCTAAGGCACCTGGAGTCGGCCATTTATTTGGGCGCATGGCAGCGCGACTGGGACCGCCTTCAGGCCTACGTGGCCAACTACGCCTTTCATTTGCAAAACACATGCAGTCTGGGCCTGCCAACCAGCCCCAGCGTACTGCAGGTATTTAACTGGCACCGGCTCACACTGGCTTTCCACGCCAAGCTGGACGCTGGAAAAGACAGTGCGTGGGAATATATTTTTCTGGGCAGCTTCTGGCTAGACCAACACGCCCAGATTGCTACCCATCAGCTGACAGATCCACTCGCGCAAGAAGTAGAAGGCAACAGCCCGGCCAAAGAGGCTTTTTATATTCAGGGCATTGCCCGGCTAAGCAACTGTGGCGACGCACGCCAGTTAGCTATTGGCTGGACGCTCTACCTGCGCTTTGCCCAAGACCATATGCATGGCAAACCGCAGCGCGCCGCCCAGCTACAAGCCAGCACCGCTTTGTGCAGCCTGCTTGATTCGCAACCCGCGGCGTTGCGTAAAACAATGCTAGAGGACGGCTACTGTGCCTACTGGCCAGCCGAAATGTTGACCGCAAGCCTCTAGAAATGCATCAACCTAGGCAGCTACAGGGCCACGGCGCATTGGCTGCATGCGCCAGATGCGCAGTGGTGACACAACAGATACAAAATCTGTAAAAACACTCAAATGACTGATGTAACCTGAAAGTTATGTCACCGAATGTATTTCGAACCAGCAAGCAAGTAACGAAGCGCGGCGCTTCTTTCATCGCCAGCGGCGCGCTTGTCTGGGCAAGCCTGGCCCCCACACACGCCCAGGCCACCACTTGGCCAGCCCACAACCGCTACGTTGAGCTAAGCGCCGGCCAGCAGCAGCAAAACTACCGTGAGGTAGACACCCAAGGTTTAACCGCCAACGGCACCCTCAACACTGAAACCGGCCGCCAACAAAATTTGGGAGCAGCCATCAGCTACCAAACCACCAGTGGCTGGCTGCTAAGCCTGAATGCCCAGCGCCAAACCGGTGCGACCGCCTACAACGGTTATCTGCAAGCAGGCAACGGCAGCCTCAGCCCCTATGCCGCCCGCACAGGCAACGTAGCCACCCAGTACAGCGCCCACATAGGCTATGGCCTTAACGCCAGCACCTGGGCCACTATGCCCAGCGCATGGCAAATTACCCCGCTGCTGCAACTGGCTCAGCACCACTGGCAGCGCGACCTGGCGCAATACAGCGAGGCTTACCGCCACACCAGCACTGCAGGCGGCGTGCGTGTCCAATGGCAAATGCTACCCGGCACTGTGCTTGAAGCTCAGGCCCTGGTAGGCCGCAGCCAGCCCGCCACCGTCAGCGTGCCCACGTTTGGCTTTGCAGCCACGCAAGGCGGCGGCAGCTACCAGCAATGGCACCTGGGCATTACCCAAGACCTCGGCGCTGCCACAGGGCAGGCCCTGCTAACCGGCTGGGCCATTGCCGCACGCTATGCCCGCAGCCAGTACAGCCATGGTGCGAGCGCCGTAGTCAACGGCCTGCAAGCACCGCCCAATGCACACCGCCCCAGCGTATGGACGCTGGGTTTGCGAAAACAGTTTTAACAAGGACGACCTCACATGAATAAAACCTTCTTGATTTTTGGTCGAGCATCAATCGTGTTAATCATTACTGCGCTTGCCCTAGCTGCATGTGGTGGCTCCGGTAGTGATAGCCAAGTCGCGAATGTCCCTGCGGCCGTTACACAGGCCGGTGTGATTATTTCCAAAAGCATGGGTGGCACAGCAATTGTTGGGCAGGAATATAAGGGTCAAATTGAAGTCACCCTCAGCGATGCCAGCGTTACTGTTGCCAGTCTTTCCATCGTTAACAACGTAGCGGGTGGTGGGCAGCCTAGCATTGACGAAGCTGGCAATATTACGTGGACACCTGTCGACAAGGACTTTGCTGGCATAGCCTCACTGCGTGTAACTGGTAATTTAAGCAATGGTGCAGTGATCTCAGCCAACATACCGACGGATGTACGTAAAGTGCGCGTTGTAGTACAAAAAACGTTAGCCGATATTGAGCAAATCTATTCAGATGACGAGGGCAGGTATCTAGTCAACATCAGTAAAAAAACAACGACGAGCGTAATTTCCGGTGAGTTAACCATTACAGAAACATATCGCAAAAATGGTGAGTTTTCATGGCTTTTTAAGGCAACTGGCGATGGATTTAATACCGCGATTTTGCAGGCTCCTGCAACTCAGCGATCACCCTTAATGAGTGCCTTTGCTCCAACAGCAACTCAAGCTGGAGTTGTCCAAAGTTACCCAATTAGTGAGCTTAGGGTTGGATCTAGCTCTATTAATTTTTCAGATATTAATGAAAACGGAGCAGTTATGGCAGGCGGGAGTAATGTTTACACCTCAAGACCAGCTGGAAATGTCACCTACTTTAACGGCAGCCTGGCCGATATTCGATCCGCATCTTTAGATGGCTTTCCGGTGTTTTGGTTCGGCTCAAATTGCGCAACAGATTTCGACAGCACATATGCAGGGAAACCTTCTTGCGCATCAAATGCTCAGGCAAAGAGTCCAATCATTCTGATACACGGCTTTTCTGGTGAAGATAATATCGCGTGGAATGAATCTATCGTTGGCGGTGATGTAGACACGTGGGGACAAACGGCCAATCTTCTAACAGAACAAGGTCACCCTGTCTTTGAAATGCGATGGTTGTCATATATGCCGTTTGAAGATGCCGCTGGTGCATTGGCAAAATTTGGTAAAGATATTGCAATCCTCACTGGGAAAAAGCCAATCATTTTGGCGCATTCTTTTGGCGGTGTGGTGTCACATCTGGCTTTACAAAACAAAGGTCGTGAATGGAAAAGTCCAAAATATGGAGCAGGGCAATGGGAAGCAGTAAATACCGACCGCGTATTTGCCAAACTAATCACACTTAATTCACCTTTGTCAGGTATAAATGCAAACGGTGGGTTGTCTACAGCTTACGCTGCATTCAACCCAATTAAAAAAGTATACAACAATACGTCTGCTTTGCAGGATGTTGCTTTCCCACGAGGTGTGGATAGCAGTGATGGCATGATTAAATTATGTTATTCAATTACGTGTGCACAAGCTGGAGCTACGTTTAATAATAATGGAAGCTTTAAATCGCTTGCAGTTAATAAAGCATTGATTGACGGTTATATGCCGACGTTAAACATCTACGCTGAAATTCTTGGTGGAGTTGCGCGTAGCTTGAAAGAAGGTGAAACGATTGCAGATATGCAAACTGGAATCGCCCAATCAAAGGGTAATGCGCCTTATTTAACTGTTACGGGGTTCAGGCCTTATTTGCAAAGCGGTGCATTTTCAGGCCACATTGGGCTTTACAGTTATGGAGATGGCCTAATTTCTTTGATGGGGCAGGCTGCAATACCACAAGACTTTTCTGACCAAGCATTTGATGGCGAAGCGAATATGGCGTTCAAATTCAAATTTGAAACTAATGCGTATCCAACAGTTTTAGGTAATATCGCCAAACTGACAGCGCTTACTAAAGGCGACTGCTTAAAATACGATGTATCTGCAAGAAACTATCTAGTCTGTGGATATTCTGCACATACGGCCTCAAAAATTACCTTGCCTGTATATGGTGAAAATTTTGAAGGCCCAAACAAGTCATATGCTGTAGCTAACTATGACGGATCTCAGTTGATGCATGTTATGCCAAGACTGGTTTTTGGTGTAAATTATTTAGCGGCTACACCGGCGGCATCACCATTTTCACTGACAGCTTCCCAAGCCTCCACCATAAAAGGACGCTTAGGTGCAAGTACCGAGCCTAGGCAGGTGGGGCTTGTAGGTTCAACCCTAACACCCGTCAAATTTGCAGTGATATGGGCAACGATTATTGAAAAATCAACAGGTGTTTCTAAGCATTACTTTAGTGGCGCGCAATCAGACAATGCGGGCCAGTTCAATATTGACATCGGCAGTGCTATTTCTAACAAATTTGGTGCGACCGCAGCATTGGCAGACTACCGTATCAAGCTAAAAATAGATGTGGTGGGTTATAAGTCTTGGAGTCAAGAAATCGAAACGCTAGGGGCAACCGTCGACTTGGGTGATATTGATTTAGCGCTTACTACCAGCAACATTCACTCTATCAGTCCAGCTATCACTAAAGGCGGCACCACCACATCCTTTACCATCATAGGTACTAATTTGCCTGCTACGGCTAACCTTGACATCACGTTTAACGGTTGTGCCAGCATCCAGTTCGTAAGCCAGTCGGCAACGCAGCACCAGTTCGCCTGTACCCCGCCCGTCGCAGGTACGTTGACCGCCGTAGTCCGTACATTGCCCGGTACAACTCCGTTGGGTTCATTTCCTGTTGTGGTGGCCGCGGCTACTGTACCCACACTTACGGCGCTAACGATCCTACAAAATGGTTTGTACGAGTTTGAAGACAATCCAATGACACCCTGTTATCGCAAAAGTCAGTTGTCGCAAGGTTCGGTAACAGATCTTGGGGAGAGTAAATACTGTCTGAATAATGGAAATTGGCAAAATATTCCGATTGGCTATGCAATTTCAGCTTTTCTTTTACTGCCAGATAACTCCTGGACACCACAAGGACCCTCACAAATTTCAATAACGGGTAACACCACATTTGATGTGAAGTATGGGGGGCAGACGCTGCGACAAGGATCGATCTCACTCGCTAATACCGATACCGTAGGTAGCCGTTATGCGAGTGTTATTAAAACTCCAGGGGCTGAGTACAAGTTAGAGAGACCTATGAATATACGCTCTATTGGAGAGCTTATTACAACGTGGAACAGCTCGGCTAACGGGCAAACGTATCTTAGTCGTAGCATATTGGGCTGGTCATTCCTCGGACTCGCTACTGACTTACAAAATACAGCGCCACTCTACGATATCATGGCGGGCAGTTGCGTCCCAATATCCAACACAACCTCCTGTAGACGAAACATAGTTGGGTATGGAACATGGGCGCGAACATCACTAGGTAATCGAAATGAGACAAGTGAGGTACTCAAATTGAATATACCTTTAGACAAAAGAGGGGTTGCTTCATTAGCGAGCAACCAGCAATTGATTTATGTTAAACGCTCATCCCAATTTGCGGTGGAAGAAGGGGTTTACACGGAGCCAGGTAATGTTGTTGTCTATACGTCACAGGATAAGACATCGATTAACTCAACCTTAGCGGCGAAACGTTACCCCCCAGTTCTTAACTGACTGCAATGAGGTCAGATACCGTCGCGCAACTCAGCAAGTTATTGAGTAATAATTCAAAGCCGTTGTAAATCATCTGCGTTGTAATGCTGCAACCATCTTGCGAC
>JAYUVG010000025.1:0-13715 GCA_043754255.1 Polaromonas sp.
ACCTGCATTTGAAGTCGTCCGAATCGAAAATCGCCCGCAAACCCATGCTGGGCAAGGCTTTGCAGGGAACTAAGACTGATTTCACCGGACAGTAGTGGTGGTTTAAGCCTCTAGCTCACGTAAACAGCGCGCAAGCAGCTATTCATTCAGTAGCATATAAGGTTAAATCCGGCCTTCTTCCACCGCATGGCAAGCAACCTTGATGCCGTGCAGCAGCTTGAGAATTGGCCGTTCAGTGCGGCAACGGTCATTGGCGTGTGGGCAACGGGGATTGAACGCGCAGCCTGTCGGCGGGTTGAGCGGATTCGGCACTTCGCCCTGCACTGCCGTGCGGGCGCGGCCTGTATCAATCATCTTGGGGATGGCGTCGAGCAGCATGCGCGTGTACGGGTGGCGCGGCGTGGCAAACAGCGACTGTTTGTCTGCCAGCTCGACCAGCCGGCCCAGGTACATCACGCCGACACTGTCGCTGACGTGGCGCACCACCGCCAGGTTGTGGCTGATGAAAAGGTACGTCAGGCCGCGCTGCTTTTGCAGGTCTTTCATGATGTTGAGCACCTGCGCCTGCACGCTGACGTCAAGCGCGCTGGTCGGCTCGTCGCACACCAAAAATTCGGGGTTGGTGGCCAGTGCCCGCGCACTTGAAATACGCTGGCGCTGCCCGCCCGAAAACTGGTGCGGGTATTTGGGCATGTCCAGCGGGCTCAGGCCGACTGACTTGAGCAGCTCGCCGACTTTGGCTTTCAGCTCCGCTGCATCGGTGATGATGCCGTGTTCTTTGAGCGGCTCGCCAATGATGTCTTCCACAATCCAGCGCGGGTTCAGCGACGCATACGGATCCTGAAAAATCATCTGGATGCGTTCGCGCAGCTTCAAACCCGTCGGGCCTTTGTAAGTCGCGTGCGCGTCCATGCCGTCAAAGGTCATGCTGCCGCGGGTGGGCTGGTAGAGGCCGACCATCAGCTTGGCCACCGTGCTTTTGCCGCAGCCTGATTCACCAACGAGTGCCAGCGTTTTGCCTTTCTCAATCTCAAAACTCACGCCATCGACTGCGTGCAACAAAAGTTTGGGCTGGCGTTCGATGATTCGGGTCAGCAGGCTCGGCGACACGTCAAACGTCATGGCAATGTCGTTGACTGAAACCAGAACATTGTTCGTGGTGCTCATGCTGTGGTTCCTGTCTTTTCAACAAGCCAGCAAGCGGCACGGGTCACGCCAGCATCCATTAACTCTGGCCGCTCAACCCGGCAACGGTCGAACACTTTGGGGCAACGTGGATTAAACGCGCAACCTGTGGGAATGGCATTCAGGCGCGGCATGGCACCGTCAATCTGGTTCAAGTATTCGCGGTCTTGCGTGATGTCGGGAATCGACGCCATCAAGCCAGCGGTGTACGGATGCGCAGGGCGATTGATGACCTCATGCACTGGGCCAATTTCAACAATGCGGCCGGCGTACATCACGGCCACGCGGTCACAGGTTTCTGCAATCACGCCCATGTCGTGGGTGATCAGCATCACCGCAGCACCCCGGTTTTTGCAAATGTTTTTCAGCAGGCTGATGATCTGCGCCTGAATCGACACATCAAGCGCCGTCGTCGGTTCATCAGCCACGATCAGCTTGGGCTCGGCAGCGAGCGCCAAAGCAATCACCACGCGCTGGCGCATGCCGCCTGAAAACTGGTGCGGGTAATGGTCAATGCGCTGCTCGGCCGCTGGAATGCCGGTGTCTTTCAGCAAATCAATCGCGCGTTTGCGAGCCTCGGCATTGCTGACAGGCAGGTGCGCCTGAATCGTTTCTGTCAGCTGCTTGCCGACGCTGTACAGCGGGTTGAGTGAGGTCAGCGGATCCTGAAAAATTGCGCCGATCTGGCGACCGCGAATGTGACGCAGCTCGTCGTTATGCAGGTTGTCAATGCGCTTGCCGTCCAGCAGCACCTCACCACTGGCGATGCGGCCTGGTGGCTCCAGCAAACCAATGATGGACGCGCCCGTCAGTGACTTGCCTGCACCCGATTCGCCCACCACACCCAAAATTTCACCGGGCGCAATGTCAAATGAAATGCCGTCGATGGCGCGCAGCGTGCCGCGTCGGTTCGGGAATTCGACGACGAGGTTTTTAACTTGAAGAAGTGACATGTCGATTTACCGCAATCTCGGATTCAGCGCATCACGCAGCCAGTCGCCGAGTAAATTGACGCTAAGTGCAATGATGATCAGCATCAGCGCAGGGAACACGGTGATCCACCATTCACCTGAAAACAGATAGTCGTTGCCGACGCGAATCAGCGTGCCAAGCGAGGGCGAAGTCGGCGGCACGCCAACGCCGAGAAACGACAGCGTTGCTTCAGTAATGATAGCGGTGGCGACTTGAATAGTCGCCAGCACCAGCACCGGGCCGAGCACATTGGGCAGCACATGGCGCGTCATGATGCGAAGCGGCGCCACGCCTGTGACGCGGGCGGCCTGCACATATTCTTTATTACGTTCAACCAGTGTTGAGCCGCGTACCGTGCGGGCGTACTGCACCCAGCCGGTCAAGGAAATCGACACGATCAACACACCAAAGGCCAGCGATTCATGCGCGTTGGGAAACATCGCGCGGCCCACGCCAGCAATCAGCAGCGCCACCAGAATCGATGGAAAACTGAGCATCACGTCGCACAGGCGCATCAAGAAACTGTCGAGCCAGCCGCCCATAAAGCCTGCCAGCAAACCCATCACCACACCAAACGCCACCGAGATAATGACCGACGCAAACCCCACTGCCAGCGAGATGCGCGCGCCATACATCAGCGTTGACAAAATGTCGCGGCCCTGGTCGTCAGTGCCGAGCAAAAAGGCGCGCTTGCCTTCGGCTTCCCATGCAGGCGGCAGGCGTGCATTTGACAACTCAAGCGTCGTCAGATCAAACGGATTGTGCGGCGCGATAAAGCCTGCAAATACAGCGCAGATGAGGCAAATAAAAGCCACCACCGCAGCAGTAATCGCCATCGGTGAAGTTTTAAAGCTGTAGCCGACATCGGTGTCGAGCCAGCGGGTGAGAATGTTGGTCATTTAGTTTGAGTGCGTCTGCTTTTTACTCCTTCCCCCTCTGGGGGAAGGTTGGGATGGGGGCAAAGCCAGGTCGTGAATCAATAGCAACTGGCTACCTTGAGACGATGCCCCCATCATGGCCTTCCCCCAGAGGGGGAAGGAACAAGCCAGTATTACTTCACGCTCATCCATTTGAACGGCATAAAGTTGTCGGCCATCTGGGTCAGGTCAACTTTTTTGCTCACGCCCCAAGCCAGTGCCTGCTGGTGCAGCGGCAGGTGACCGATGTCGTCGTTGTGCAGTTTGAAGGCTTCGGCAATGAAAGCCTGGCGCTTGGTCTTGTCGGTCTCTGACTGGATTTTGGCAATCAGCTCGTCGACTTTCGGGTTGCAATATGCGCCCAGGTTGAACTGGCCTGCGCCTTTGTCGTCCACGCAGCGCATCAGGCCATTGAAAGCGTTGTGCGCGTCGTAGGTAGCAGGCGTCCAGCCCAGCATGTAAAAGCTGGTGTCGCGGCGCAAGATTTTCGGGAAATACGTTCCCTTTGTCTCGGCCTGCAAATTGATCTTGACGTTGATGCGCGACAGGTTGGCGGCCACCGCCTGGCATATTTCGCCGTCGTTCACATAGCGGTCATTCGGGCAGTTCATGCTGACTTCAAAACCCGCGCCATAGCCCGCATCCGCCATCAGTTTTTTGGCGGCTTCCAGGTCGTACGGCAAGCGCTTGTTGGAATTTGCGTCAAAGCCATTGATGCCGGGGCCAATCATCAACGCGGTGGGGTTGGACGCGCCGCGCATCACCGTGCGCTTGATGCCTTCGATGTCAATGGCCTGATAAAACGCCTGTCGCACGCGCTTGTCCTTGAACGGGTTTTTGCCTTTGACGCTGGAATACAGCAGCTCGTCGCGCTTTTGGTCCATGCCCAAAAAGATGGTGCGCAGCTCGGGGCCGGTCATGGCTTTGGCGTTGGCGCTGGCGTTGACCCGGGCAATGTCTTGCACTGGCACGGGCTCCATCACATCAATCTCGCCTGATATCAAAGCGGCCACGCGGGTCGCGTCGTTGGTGATCGGTGTGTAGACCACCTGGGTCACGTTGCCGTCAATCTTGCCCCAATAAGTGCCGTTGCGGTCAAAGGTGGTTTTGATGCTGGGCTGGCGCTCGCGGACGCGGTACGGGCCGGTGCCGTTGGCGCGAAACGACGCTGCGTTTTCTACGCCCTTGCGCCGGTCTACCGGGCGAATCGCCTGATTGGTTTCAGACCAGGTTTTGCTCATGATGTAGAGCAGCGAGATCACATCAGGCAGGATCGGAAACGGCGCTTTGGTTTCAATTTCAACAACAAAATCACCAACCTTGCGCACTTCCTTGATGTCGTTGGTGTAGCTTTTCATGTCCGAGCCATCAGCGCCTGCGCGGGTAAAGCTGAACAGCACATCATCAGCGGTAAAGGGCGTGCCGTCATGAAATTTGACGCCTTTGCGCAGCTCAAAACGCCACACGGCGGGTGTCGGCTGGCTCCAGCTGGTGGCAAGAATCGGCGCCAGGCTCAAGTCCTTGTTGCGGCCTACCAGTGGCTCGTAGACGTTGCCGGTCACGCTGAGTTGCAGCGATTCATTGAGCGAGTGCGGGTCCATCGACAGCGCGTCGCCCTGGTTGCCGATGCGGATGGTTTTGGCGTTGACTGCACCCACAGCGCCCATCATGCACGCTATTAAAACAATAGCTGCTTGCGCGCTGATTACTTTGGCTACAGTCGTTTTCTTCATAATATTTGACATGTTGTCTCCGTTTAAATTAAAAGTTTACTTACTCTGCGAGCGATCAATGGGTCATGCCGCAACCGGCATGGATCGCTCCACCAACCCCGCAAACAGCGCTGCCCCCAGCGGCAGCACCTCGTCATTGAAGTCATACCGGCTGTTGTGCAAAAAGCAGCCCGGTGTCCCCAATCCATCGCCTTGGCCGAGCCGCAAATACGCGCCGGGTTTGGCTTGCAGCATGAACGAAAAATCTTCAGCGCCCATGCTCGGCACCAGGTCACGCACCACGTTGTCTTCACCGACCAGCATGGCCGCAATGTCGGCCGCAAACATGGCTTCAATCGGCGTGTTGATGGTGGCCGGGTAAATGCGCTCATAGTTCATGCTGGCGGTTGCACCAAAGGCCTCAGCAACGGACGCTATCAACGTGTGCAGGCGCTTTTCAATCATGTCCTGTACCTCGGCGCTGAAGGTGCGCACCGTGCCCACCAGCGTGGCCGTGCCGGGGATCACACTCATGGCTCCCAGGTCGCCCGCATGCAGCGCGCAAATGCTGATGACAGCGCTGTCTTGCGGCTTGACGTTGCGGCTGACGATGCTTTGCACGGCAGTGATGATGTGGGCGGCCACCAGCACCGGATCAATCGCCATGTACGGGTGCGCGCCGTGGCCGCCCTTGCCGGTAATGGTGATGGTGATGCGGTCAGCCGCCGCCATCATGGGCCCGCGGTTCACGCCCACTGTGCCTGCGGCCATCGACGGCCAGTTATGCATGGCATACGCTGCCTGCACCGGGAAACGCTCAAACAAACCGTCTTCAATCATCGCTTTAGCGCCAGCGTAACCCTCCTCGCCGGGCTGGAATATCAGCACCGCCGTGCCGTCAAAATGGCGAGTTTCAGACAGGTAGCGCGCCGCACCGACCAGCATGGTGGTGTGGCCGTCGTGGCCGCAGGCGTGCATGCGGCCGGGCTGCCCAGACTTCCAGCCGAAGGCGTTGTGCTCGGTCAACGGCAATGCGTCCATATCGGCGCGCAGGCCAATCATGTTGCCGGGGTTGGCAGCTGAGCGGCCCTTGCCATGAATGATGCCGACCACGCCAGTTTGGCCAATGCCGGTATGAATGGCATCAACACCGCACAGCCTCAGTGCCTGCTCGACGCGGCCAGCGGTGTAGACCTCTTCAAAACCCAGCTCGGGGTGGCTGTGCAGGTCACGCCTGAAAGCAGTCAGCTCCGGGTGAAACTGGGAAATAGCAGCAAAAGCGCGGCCAGCGGCCATCAGCTTCATCGGATTCATCGGATTCATCGGTTGAACTTCGGTCAGCATCAATGGCCTCCTGGTTTGCCCACGCGAAGGCGCGGATCGACTACAAAATAAAGCAGATCAACCACCAGATTGATCACCACAAAAATCAGTGAGGTCAAGCACAAATATGCTGCCATGACGGGAATGTCGGCAAACGTCACCGCCTGAATAAACAGCAGCCCCATGCCCGGCCACTGAAACACGGTTTCGGTGATGATGGCAAAGGCAATCAATGAGCCGAGCTGCAAACCGGTGATGGTGATGACAGGCACCAGCGTGTTTTTCAGCGCATGGCCAAAGTGAATGGCGGTATCTGACAGGCCGCGGGCCCGGGCAAACTTGACGTAATCGGTGCGCAGCACTTCCAGCATTTCAGCCCGCACCAGCCGCATGATGAGGGTCAGCTGAAACACCGCCAGCGTGACAGCGGGCAGCACGATGTGGTGCCAGCCTTTGAGAGTCAAAAGCCCGGAGCTCCACCAGCCGACCTGCACCACATCGCCCCGGCCAAAACTGGGGAACCAGCCCAGGCCAACGGCAAATAAAAGAATCAGCAAAATGCCGACCAGAAACGTCGGCAGCGACACGCCCAGCAGCGACACCGTCATGAACAGCTGGCTTAAAAACGTGCCACGTTTGAGCGCCGCATACACGCCCATCGGGATGCCCAGCAACAGCGCCAGTAGCGCAGCGACACCGGCCAGCTCCAGCGTGGCGGGCAGGCGCTCGGCAATCAGGCGGGACACTTTAGCCCCCTGGCGCAGGCTTAACCCAAACTCGCCTTGCACCGCATTGGCCAGAAAGTTCCAGAACTGAACCACAAAGGATTTGTCCAGCCCCAGGTCAGCGCGCAGCTCTGTGATTTGCTGGGGCGTCGCATCTTGCCCCAGCAAAAACACCACCGGATCGCCAACATACTGGAACAGCAAAAACGAGATGAAAGCCACCGTGACCATCACGATCACGGCTTGAAACAGGCGTTGGAGAATGAATGAGAGCATGGGCAGAAAAAAAGGGCGATCCCAATACTAGCGCAGCAATTTGTGCACCACTACAGGACAAACCTTAGATCAGATTCGGTTTTGTTCGCATGCTGCCCGCCCATCCTTTGCGTCATACCCGCGCAGGCGGGTATCCAGTCCGGTGGTGACAGCGTTGGCATCTTGACGACCGGACTGGATTCCCGCCTTCGCGGGAACGACACATTTTTCGCCTTCGCGGCAATGACACACTATTCGCCTTTGCGGGAATAACGTATCCGTCTGATCAGTTCACCTTGACCAAACGCCAGTCAATCCGGTTGTCCGCACGGTGCACCACGTCGATGTTTTTCTTCATGGCCCACGGAATGATCTGGTTGTGCAGCGGAATGTGCGACACATCGGTGTGAGACAACTCCAGAGCTTTATCAATCAGGTCGTTGCGGTTTTTAGGATCGGTCTCCACCTTGATGCGCTCAATCAGCGCGTCCATTTGCGGGTTCGAGTAGCGGCCCACGTTGTAGTTGCCGTCGCCGCCCGCGCCGACGCTGCGCACCAGCGATTGCAGGCTGTACAGCGCATCAAATGTGGGCACGCCCCAGCCCAGCATGTAAATGCTGGCTTCATAGCGCTGGATCATCGGGAAGTAGGTCACCAGCGGCAGCGTGCGCAACTTCGCCTTGACGCCAATCTTTGACCACATGGCGGTGATGGCCTGACAGATTTCTTCGTCGTTGATGTAGCGGTTGTTCGGGCAGGCCAGATCCACTTCAAAACCACCGGAGTAGCCCGCATCAGCCATCAGCTTTTTGGCGCCTTCCACATCAAAAGGCCAGCGTGCATCTACTTTTTTGGTCCAGCCGTTGACTTGCGGTGCAATCAGTGTGCCGGTCGGCTGGCTCAGGCCACGCATGGCGACCCGGTTGAGTGTGGCGCTGTCAATCGCCTGGTACAACGCTTTGCGCACGCGAACGTCTTTTAGCGGGTTTTTGCCCTTGACGCTGGAGCCCACCAGCTCGTCACGGAATTGATCCATGCCCAAAAAGATGGTGCGGTTTTCAGCGCCGTCCAGCACCTTCAGGGCATTGTTGTTGCGCATGCGGCCAAGGTCTTGCAAGCTGGGGTCGAGCACCAGATCCACTTCGCCTGACAGCAGCGCAGCGTTAACAAACGTAAAAAGGCGCGCTAACCCTCGATCACTGCATAGATTCAATGCAGCGAAATCGGCGTGGTCGCCAGGCCGCTGTAGCCTTCCAGCGTGTCTTCAATTTCCTGCTGGGTTGGCGTGTTGAGCTGCCAGGCGCTCAGGCGCTGCTGGAACATCTCGGCCCATGAGCCGTCCAGATACACCTCTTTGCCGGAGCGTTTGTCAACAATCTCGAACCCATTGCGGGCCATGTGCGGAATGGTTGGCGGGGGGGCAGATGCTTCGGGTGCGTTGGCGTGAATTTGCACCACCACAAAGGACTCTGAGTCGTAAAGCATTTGCATTTAAATTTTTCCTTGGGGCATTCTAGACATCGGCTTGCTATGTAAATAGCAACGACAGTGTTAACTTCAAGGCTGACAGGGTAAATCCGCCCTGCCTGCTTACGGCCTGACAACTTCTACCAGCTGCTGGTCAATAAAATCGCCATTTGGCTGGGTGATGCGGTTGCGCACCGGCAAATAGCCCAAAGACGGCGCAAACCAGATTTCAACTTTCTGGTCGAACTCTTTGCGCGGTTTGCGGGTCAGCTTCAAGGTTTGCATGGACGCGCCCATCAGTTGCAGGTCTTCTTCAAGCTCGATGACAAATGTCCAGGTGTCGGCATCGCGCGGGCCAACCGTTAAAAAGCTGATATTGCTGCCTGCTGGAAACACGGCCGGGTTGGCAGCCAGCACGCCGCCCAACTGAAAGAACACGCTGACCCGGTCTTGCACGCCGTCCATCCACACTGCGTCAGGGGTGTTGGCGCTGAACGTTATCTTGCCTTTATCGGCTTCAAAATGGGCGGCCAATTCGTTTTTGAATTTGTCAGCAAAGCGTGTCGGTGCCAGGCCGCTGCCGGTAATTTTGCCGACACTCGTCATGCTGCGGGAGCCGACCAGAAAAGCGCTGACTTTCATCACGGCTTCATAGCTTTGCCCGTCGGATTTCCAGCTCAGCTCGGCGTTGGCCTGGTAGTTCAGGTCTTTTGACATCCCCACTACCTTGTAAAGCAGCCGCACCGGGCTGGCCAGGTTGACGGCATTGACTGGCGTGGTTTTGGCGCCAGTTTGCAGCGGCGCAACGTCAGATGCTACGGCTGTCGCTGCCGCCACAGCCGGTAAGGGCATAGCAGCTACGGCAACTGTTGGCGTCGCGGGCGGGAGAGTTTCAGCAGGCGCATTTGGTGTTGCTGCAGGCGCTGTTTGTGCTATGATTTCAGGAGCTGCTTGCGCGCTGTTTACGGGGGCTAGAGGTCTGTTTGGTATGTTTTTTGGGGTTTTTACAGCTGCTGGAGCTGGTTTTGCAACAGCAACTGGTGCCGGTGCAACCTGAACCGGCGACGGCATTTCAGGCGCAATGCTGCGGGTGGTCAGTGTTTTGCCTGCGGCCAAGTCAACGTCTGCCCCATGGCCCAGCTGCGCTGGCGCGGCCTTGAGCACCAGCGCATGCGCCAACACCACCAGGGCGGCCAACACGGTCAGCAGCTTCCAGCCAGGCTGACCAGAAGGACGAATGGCATTTGTCATGCCGCAATGTAGCCCAGATCGCTTGACAGTTGCCGGGCTGCGGCTTTCAAAGGCGTAGCGACTATACCGCGCCAATCGGCGTCAAAAGTACTCAGCGAACCCAGAGCCACCATGCCCAGCACCATGTGGCCGTCGGCATCAAACACCGGCGCACAAAAACCGGCCACGCCTGGCAGCAGCGTATTGACAACCCTGGCGACGCCGTGGCTGCGCGCCTCAATCAGCAGCGCGGTTACTTCTGCCATGGTGGCAGGCAGGTCTTTGCGCCCCAGCTTTTGGGCGCGTGCCAGCTCGGCTTTTAGCAACCCCTTGAGCCGCGTGTTCACCGCGCTTTGCCGCGTTGCCATGAAAGCCGCAAAGCACAGACCGGTGGCCGATGACAGCAGCGGCATCACATCACCCAGGCGCAAATTGACCGTCACCGCCTGCGGCGATTCTTCCCAGTGCACCATGCACGGGCCCTGGTTGCCCCACACACTGAGCGCCAGTGTCTGGCCGATCTGGCCCATCAACAGGCTGATACGTTGGCGAGCCAGCCTAACAGCATCAACTCTGGCCAAAGAAGCGAGCCCTAACTTAAGGGCAGCAGGGCCCAAGTCATAGCGGGTGGTACCAGAGTCCTGTACCACCAGGCCCAGGCGCTGAAAACTGACCAGATAGCGATGCGCCTTGGCAGCGCTCATGCCTGCGCGGACGGCCAGGTCGCGTAGCATCAAAGCGTCGCCAGCGTTGGCCAGCACGTCCAGTAAATTAAATCCTACTTCCACCGACTGGATGCCGGCGCGTTGCGGCAAGGTGGCTGCATGCAGCGGATTCACGGGAGTAATTTCAGCCTTCATCGGTTCTTTATAATTACGTTTAGGTAAATCCATCTCACTTATCGTAACTTAACGTCTGCAGAAAGCGCCCCCATGAAACTTGCCACCTACAAAGACGGTTCCAGAGACGGCCAGCTGGTGGTGGTCTCGCGCGACTTGGCAACCGCGCATTATGCAACCGGCATTGCCAGCAAATTGCAGCAGGTACTGGACGACTGGAACTTCATGTCCCCGCAGTTGCAGGACTTGTATGAAACGCTGAACCAAGGGAAAACACGCCACGCTTTTCCGTTTGAGCCTGCGCGCTGCATGGCCCCGTTGCCACGCGCTTACCAGTGGGCGGACGGCTCGGCTTTTATCAACCACGTTGAGCTGGTGCGCAAGGCGCGCAACGCTGAAATGCCTGAAACTTTTTACACCGACCCGCTGATGTACCAGGGCGGCAGCGACGACTTTATCGGCCCGCGTGACGACATAGTGACCGCCAGCGATGATTTCGGCATTGATTTTGAAGCTGAAGTTGCAGTGATTACTGCAGACGTGGGTATGGGCACCAGTGCGGAGCAGGCGATTGACGGCGTGCGGCTGGTGATGCTGGCCAACGATGTATCGTTGCGCAATTTGATCCCCGCCGAGCTGGCCAAAGGCTTTGGCTTTTTTCAGAGCAAACCCGCTACTGCATTCAGCCCGGTGGCTGTGACTGTTGACGAGCTAGGTGACGCTTGGCAAGGCGGGCGATTGCACATGACGCTGCAAAGCACCTGGAACGGCCGCAAGGTAGGCATGTGCAATGCCGGGCCAGAGATGACGTTTCACTTTGGCCAGCTGATTGCCCACATCTGCAAAACCCGCAACGTGCGCGCTGGCAGCGTGATTGGCTCTGGCACAGTCAGCAACAAAGACTGGGCACACGGCTACAGCTGCATTGCAGAAAAACGCGCGATAGAAACGATTGAAGGTGGCAAACCTGTCACCGAATTCATGAAGTTTGGCGACACGATTCGGATCGAAGCCAAGGCCAAGGACGGGCAGAGTGTGTTTGGGGCGATTGAGCAGAAGGTGGTGGCGTTGGCAGCTTCTTAAGTCCCGAATTTAGACATCGTAAAGAGACTCAAGCGACGCAAACCCCTTGATCTCCATCGGGTTGCCAAACGGGTCGCAAAAAAACATGGTGTGCTGCTCGCCGGGCTGGCCGGCAAACCGCAGCTGCGGCGGCATGAGGAACACTGTGTTGGCGTTTGTCAGGCGCGCAGCCATCGCCTGCCAGTCGGGCAGCGTCAGCACCAGGCCAAAGTGGGGCATCGGCACCAGGGTGTCGCCTACCCGGCCGGTGCTTTCAGACTTGAACGGCTGGCCCAGATGCAGCGATATCTGGTGGCCGAAAAAATCAAAATCGACCCAGGTGGCGGTGCTGCGCCCTTCAGCACATTGCAAAACACCGCCGTAAAACTCTCTAGCAATATCCAGGTCAGTGACGTTAAAGGCAAAGTGGAAAAGGCTTTTCATGGCGTGAGCTTATCAGGGGTTTCCGGGTTGCAGAAAATTTTTCGTTGCTATATATTCAGGAGCTGCTTGCGCGCACTTTACGTCGGCTACAGGCACTTTTGATGCTTAAAAACGGTTTAGAAAGCAGTTTTGGGCAGTTGCTGGCCATCAAACACTTTGCACAAAGGCCGCCGCGTTGCACAATGAGAGCGACACCACTTAAAACAGGAGACAACCATGAGCGATTCAGACAATTCAGCACTTTCAGGATTTGGCAAATTTGTGCCGGGCTTTGACTTTTTGCAAAACCTGGCAACGCAGGCTGCTGGCAGCGCGGCTGAAAAAATTCCGCAGCTTCCTAACCTGGGCAACTGGGTAGCGCCTACGCTGAATGTGGAAGAGCTTGACAAGCGCATTGGGGAATTGAAATCAGTGCAGTTCTGGCTGGACCAAAACGCGATGGCATTGAAAGCCACCATCCAGGCACTTGAGGTGCAAAAAATGACGCTGGCTACGTTGAAGGGTATGAACTTCAACATGGGCGATGTGGCCAATGCTTTCAAGCTTAAGGTGGCTGACACGGTAGCCGGTGGCGTGCAGGGCATGGCCGACAAAGCCAAGACCTTTGCCGGGCTGGAAGTGCCGCCCACGAGTTTTGGCAAGCAAGCTGCGCCGGCCAAAGAAGAAGTCAAGGCTGATGCACCCGACGCACCTGCTGCACCGGCCATGGGCGTGGTAGACCCGATGCAGTGGTGGGGCGCGCTGACGCAGCAGTTTCAAACCATTGCCGCTGATGCGATGAAAGAAGCCGCTAAAAAAGTCGCCGTGGACACCACCAAAAATGTCGCCACCGGGCTGGCCAAAGATGCCATGAAAGCGGCAACAGACATGGCAACCGGCATCGCCAGCAATGCAGGTAAAACCATGGCCGGTGCTGGGCGTGCCGCGATGAACACGGCTAAAAATTCGGTATTTGGAGGTGCCCAGGCTTGGCCGACACCTGTTGCGGCCAAAGCCGTGAAGAAGCCAGCTGCAAAAAAAGCCGCCGTCAGGAAACCCGCCGCCAAAGCACCGCGCAAAACAATCCGATGAATGTAATGGCGCAATCTGAGGGCACTTCTAGAAATTCAGATTTTCGGGATGAAGTGCAAGGCGGACGGAGCGCAGCACACCGGAACGTACACCCGTACGTGAGGATTGCGAGCACCGCCCAACGCAGCAATTCGCCCGAAAAATGAATTTATAACGGCATCCGAGCTGCCCGTAGCTCAGTTGGATAGAGCATCAGCCTTCTAAGCTGAGGGTCACAGGTTCGATCCCTGTCGGGTAGACCAAAGTTCAACCCCATACAACGGGTTATTTGGAGCATGAAATGGCCATTTTGCGCTTATTTTGGTTGCATAGCTTGCTTCATATTTCGTAGCAAACGTTCTAGCGCGATGTGAATTTTTTTCAGGCGGTCGGCCTCACAAAAGAAAGCAGGCGCGCATGCTTAAGCGGATAAAAAACTGGGTGGGGCAGACGAAGGGCTCGGGTTCTAACGCCGCCGATCTGGATGCTGTGAGCGATTGGGCCAGCTTGCAGGGGCTGGGTTTTGACCGGCTG
>JAYUVG010000026.1:0-4364 GCA_043754255.1 Polaromonas sp.
GACCAGGCCAATCATGGTGGCCAGTGCGCGCCCACCGCCGTTGCCAATCGCGTTGCCAACCGCACCACCTGCAACCGCACCCAGCAGCGCGCCGCCGCCCGATTTTGGGGTTTCAGTGATCACTTGCTGTGTGTTGCAGACTTGGCGCGGCACCGCGACCTGGTTGACCACAGGTGTGCTGGTAATGACGCGGGCCAAAATGTCAGCAGCTGATGCGTTTAGCGACAACAGGCCGGAGGCTGCAAGCGTTGAAATGAAAAGAGTTTTGTTCATGGTGTCGATTCCTGTGCGAGTGGTTCATTGGATGTCTTTTGCAGCCAGTGGTTCACGTCTTTAACCGATTTTCCTATTTTGCAGCGATTTCAGCCCACAAGTTGCTGTCAAACCCCACTGTTACATCGCCGTGCGGCCATTGCACTACAGGCCGTTTGATGACGCTCGGGTTGGCCATCACCAATGTCTGTGCGCCCTGCGGCGTACCCGCGCTGGCTTGTAGTGCAGCATCCAGCTTGCGCCAGGTCGTACCCTGGCGGTTCAGCAGCTTGTCCCAGCCTACAGCGCTGACCCAGACGGGCAGCCTGCTTTCAGGCACACCCTGCTTTTTAAAATCATGAAACGAGTACGCCAAGCCTTGTTCGGTGAGCCAGGCGCGTGCTTTTTTAACCGTGTCGCAGTTGGGAATGCCGTAGATAGTGATCATGAATCGGATTTTGCCATATAAAGGCAAAAAACAGCCAAAAATAGGTATCATATTGGCCTGTAACCCAATAAATACGGGCGTAAGAAGCTATTAAATTTATAGTAATTTAAATCACAATATCAGCACCAAGCTCATCAAAAAAGGCGCGTTCGGAAACCCCAATTAACGCACTGATAAAACCTGAATCAATGCTGTGCTGGCCTGGCGACTGAACCATCGCCTGCCTCATGACTGAGCGGGCTTTCGATCACAGCGCGCCCGCTTTTTGTCTGTTCACTGCGTATTTTTTCCATAAAAATATGAAAATCACCACCTGCATCTGCAAGCAACTGCTGCCTGATTTGATGGATTTCATTAACTACGGGGTCAGTCCACATCATCGAAACGAGGGAAGATCTAAGCCTGAAGTCGTCGTACAGGTTCCAGGAGCCAAAGGGGCGCGAGGCGCTATTCTTGATTGGGAGCGTCAAAATGCGCAGGACTGCGGAATAGTGGTCAACTGGATCCGAATAGGCATACTAGGCCTTGAGCGATCAGCGGAGAGCGAGGCAGATTCGTCTAAGACTTTTGATTGCCGATGGAGAAAAAGATGTCACTAGAACTTGACGCGATGGGATGGAGTGTTGCGGAGGGACACACAGGACGCTACCCATTCCAAGTGCGACTTCGACAGTTTGAGACCGAATTTCCTCGAGCCGTTTTTCCGCGTAGGTTGAATATTTTTTGATCGATATCTGAGTCCGATGAACGTGGGTATGCTGCAAAGTCAGAACTTGACTTACTGCATGCTTTTGAAAACCGTCTGGTGCAAGCCGTAGAAGCAGATGACCTTGCTGTCTTGGTGTTGGTGCTTACGGGGCGCAGTGAACGGGAATTCGTTTTCTATCTAGACAATGAACAAGAATTCTTGCGTCGCCTGTCCTCTATGCCGCAGGAAGCTGAGCGCTATCCAATAAAAATTCACAAAAACGAAGACCCTCAATGGGTTTATTTCGACCGGGAGATGGAGGGGCTAAATGGGACTAATGCTAAGAAATAGTCTGGTAATGCTGAGTTGAGCAGTCCTAAATTCGGTGCAGAAGATTGTTTGTTTCGCTGTCCTTTCGATAGCAAATACTGGAACAATGAGAGGCGGACTCCAATTAAATCCTCAGCTCGTGCGACTTTTCAACACAAAAAAACCATAAACAAGCGCATTAAAGATCACTACACCTGCCCCCAGCGCCATTTGCACCCTGCGCGTGAGGCCATCTGGGTAAATCATGGCCAGGAGGTAATGCTCGATAAAGCTGCTGCTATAGCCCTGTTGGCCTGCAGCCAGTCGCAGTTGTTGCTCTAGCGGGGTCAGGGGGCACGTCCAGCCCATGATGACGACGGCGCTAGCCCATGCTGCACAGGCCAGATGCAGGATAAGCAGCGGTTTTTTCCACTGGTCTTTTCTGTAAGTGAACAGGCCGCCAAACACGGCAAACGCGATGAACAGTGCGTGCAAGACCAGCACGACATCGGCCAGCAGGCGAGGGTTCATGTTGCGCCCTGGCTGGGGGGGTGAACATCGTCAACCTGCCCATCAATATAAAGCCAGCGGGCATCCAGGCCTACGCCATCTGATACAAAGCGGCTGACCTCGTGCAGGCGGCCTGCGTGGCCTGTGCTGTCGCGGTAGCGGGCGATAAATTCAACGATGCCTGCGTCGCCTCGCGTCTCGGCATTTTTGATCTCCAGACCCAGCCACCTGGTGGGTGGGAAGTCTATTTTTCCGGGGGCAGTGCTGCCGTGCCAGGTACCCAGCAGGTAGTTCGCCAACTTCAGGGCGTAGGCGCTGTAGCGCGAGCGCATGAGGGCCTCGGGTGTGGGTGCATGCAAGCAAGGTACGGCTTGCCAGCCTGCGTGATACAGACCGCAGCATTCGCCGTAGGTTTTGTCAGTGCCGCAGGGGCAGCCGGCAGTTGCGGGGTGTTGCAACCGGCTTGCACTTTGCTTGGGGAAGGAGCGGTGAGCAGCGGTGGGCGTGAACATGGACGTAGACATGAGCCTGATTTTGTCACAAAATAGCTAAAAAGAGCTCAAAATTAGTGTCAAATTGGCCTCTAGCCCAATGAATACGGGCGCAAGCAGCTATTAAATTAATAGTACCTTGAGCGCCACCCAGCTCACCCTTCTGCGGTGACAATCATGCACAGTATGCAAAATCCACCCACACCTGATGACTCGCTGGCCGACTGGCTGGCCTACGCCGAGCGGCTGCACCCTAAAACCATTGACATGGGTTTGGCGCGTGTAAAAACCGTGGCCGACCGCATGGGACTCAAGTTTGACTGCCCCGTTATCACGGTGGCTGGCACCAATGGCAAAGGTTCTACCTGCGCCATGCTGGAAGCCATTTTGATGGAAGCTGGCTACCGCACCGGGGTCTACACGTCACCGCATCTGGTGGATTTTGAAGAGCGTTGCCGGGTGCGGGGCGACATTGCAAATGCTATTGATTTAGTAGCTGCTTGCGCAAATGTTGAAAGGGCTAGAGGCCAAAATGATATTGAAATTTCACTGACTTACTTTGAATTTACCACCCTGGCCATCATGCAGCTGCTCATTAGCGCGAAGCTTGATGTGGTAATTCTGGAAGTGGGTCTGGGCGGCAGGCTCGACGCTGTCAACATCATCGACACCGACTGCGCCATCATCACCAGCATTGACCTGGACCACATGGAGCTGCTGGGCAACACGCGGGAATTGATCGGGTTTGAAAAAGCCGGCATCATGCGGCCCGGCAAACCTGTGGTGGTGAGCGACCCGGTGCCGCCGCAGAGCGTGCTTGACCACGCCGCCAAAGTGGGTGCTGACTTGTGGAAGTTTGGCACCGACTTCAACTTTTCAGGCGACAAGCAGCAATGGGGCTGGGCGGGCAGGGGGAGGCGCTATGCGGGGCTGGCTTATCCAGCCTTGCGCGGTGCAAATCAGTTGATGAACGCTTCTGGCGTGCTGGCGGCGTTGACTGCGTTGCGTGACAAGCTGCCCATCACCGCCCAAGCCGTTCGCGTCGGGTTGTCGATGGTGGAGTTGCCGGGCCGGTTTCAAATCATCCCCGGCCAGCCCACGCTGGTGCTGGACGTGGCGCACAACCCGCATTCGGTGGCGGCTTTGGCTGAAAACCTGGATGCGATGGGTTTTTACCCCTGCACCCATGCCGTGTTTGGTGCCATGGCGGACAAGGACGTGGCCCCCATGCTGGCACGGGTTGGCCCCATGGTTGACAAGTGGTACTTCACAGACTTGCCTACCGCGCGTGCCGCCACGGGCGAGGTTTTGCAGGCCGCATGGCAAGCGTCCAACACCCGCAAAGATGCCGCGTCAAACGCGTACAAAACGCCAGAATCAGCCCTGCAAGCTGCTGTGGCTGCCGCAGACCCCGCTGATAGAATTGTGGTGTTCGGCTCGTTCTACACGGTGGGCGGTATTTTGAAAGGCGGCATACCGCGCCTTTTTTCAAAACATCTGCCAGGCACCTGAGTGTTTGAACCCGTCTGAAGTCCATATTTTGCTGAAATCAGCCGACCTGCAAGCACAAAAAGATCAAAACCAGCACCATGCCGTTTTTTAACTTCCGCCGGGGCTCCGCTACACCATCTAAGGCCGCAACAAAGGCTCAGCCCGAAAGCATGGA
>JAYUVG010000027.1:0-3392 GCA_043754255.1 Polaromonas sp.
CCGCGCTGCACAGCGCAGGTGACCGTGTGTACCAAGCCGTTTTGTCGCTTTAAAGATGGGTTGAATTGAACGTTCATCAAAAATAGGCCTCTTAAAATATCAATCGAAAATTAGATTCCATCATAATCGCCTCATATGAAGACACGTTCAGCCTCCATTTGGTCGTTACGACTTATTACATTAGCCGTATGGTTGCTTGCCGTCTTGTGCGGTGTCTACTGGGCGATGAAGTTTGTCACCGTCAAACCTGTCAATGCCTCTTTGGCGTCCGCCGCACCCGCTGTTGTACTCGATTCCCAAGCCATTGCCAAGTTGTTGGGTGCTCCTAATTCTGTAGCTGAACAGGTATTAATCACGCCGACTAACAGTAATTATGCACTCTTTGGCTTGGCCATGGAAAAGTCGGGCAGGGGGGTTGCCCTGATTGCCACCGACGGCAAGCCCGCCAAACCCTACCGTGTGGGCAGCAAAGTGGCTGACGAATGGGTGCTCAAATCGATCTCTCGCACCGATGTCATTTTGGCCACGTCGATGGATGCTGCCGATGGCATGAAGCTGGAACTGCCTGTGCGCCTGCCAGCAACCGGCAGCATGAGCGCACCCCTCGTGGCTGGCCGCAACCCGATGCCGTCACCTGTTGTACAGCCTCAAATCCCAAGTGCCAGCAGTTTTGTGCCCGGTATGGGTACACCGGCGGCCGGCGTGGCTGCGGCGGTGGCCAATACGGCCAATACGGCCAATACGACCAATCCCACGGCCGGACTCACACCCGCTCAAATAGACACCATGGCGCAGCGGCCCATCAGCCGTTTTGCTCCTGGCGCAGCTGGCACACCCGGACAAGCTGATCAAGGCACGCAAGCGCGGATTCCCCTGAAGCCGCCAGCGTCTTTCACCGCACCGGGGGATAGTCAATCCGTTAGACAATAAGCCGTCGGTAGCTGCAGGGCAGTAGTTGCTATCAAATAGCGCTGAACCGATAAATTCTGTCAGTGCAATATTCACGCTTCAATTGCCCTTGAAACCATAAAAAGTGCAAATGCGCCACCACTTCGCCCATGGCAAAGGTGGTTTGGTGCAAATCAAGCTCTCTTTTGAACATCACCGGCAGCACATCAGCGGCGCTGCAGGCCTTGGCTTTACAGGCTTCCAGCACCTCGGCCAGGCGGTCGCGGTGGTGGTCATGCAGCTGCTGGATGCGCTCATGGATACCCACAAACGGCTTGCCATGCGAGGGCAGCGTCAGCGTGCTGGGCGCGCAGGTGACGAATTTATCAATCGAGTCCAAAAACAGCTTCAGCGCGTTCGATTCAGGCTCGTTGTCATACACGCTGACATTGGTGGAGATGCGCGGCAGCATCATGTCGCCACCCAGCAATAGCTGCGCTTCATCGCAATACAGGGCGATATGCTCGGGCGCGTGGCCGAAACCGCTGATGCAGCGCCACTTGTTTTGGCCGATCTGGATCACATCGCCATCCATCATGCGGCGGTAGCTGGGCGGCACCGCAGGCACCAGGCTGGTGAAGTAGCTTGAGCGGGCTTGGAGTTTTGCTTGCGATGCAGGGTCTACCAAACCATGTTGCGCGAAAAAATAAGCGCTTTCAGGCCCACCAAAACCCGCCGCCCCCAAGCAGGCAAAGCGGGCCACGTTGTAGTCCGTCCCACTGATCCACAAGGCAACATGCCATTTGGCGCACAGCCAATGCGCCAGTCCAATGTGGTCCGGGTGCATGTGGGTGACGATGACGCGCAAAATCGGCAGGCCGTCCAGCGCATTCACAAACACCTGCTCCCATTGGGCTCGCGACTCGGGTTTGTCGATGCAGCAATCCACCACCGTCCAGCCGTCCACGCCGTCGATATTGTCGCGCAGCAGCCATAGGTTGATGTGGTTCAGCGCAAACGGCAAGCCCATGCGCAGCCACTGGACGCCGGGCGCCACCGCCATGCCGTGGCCGGGTTCGGGCATCTGGTCGCCAAAGGGGTAGTGCAGTCGGCGCTCCAGTTCGTTGGGAGGGCTGGAGACATACGGTTTGTTGCTGGCTTCGGTCATAAGATGATGTCAGGAGGCTCTAGGTTGGGACCGATTTATCAGTCATAATCGGTCAAAATCAACGCTTACCTTTACGTAAACGTCAACTGCTGAACCCATCTTATCCCAATCACTTCAAAAAATCATGAGCCAAAGTTACACCATCAGCGATTTGGCCAAAGAATTTGATCTGACCACCCGCGCCATCCGGTTTTACGAAGACATGGGCCTGCTGTCCCCCCAGCGTGAAGGTGTCGGAGGCCGTTCCCGCGTCTACAGCGCCAGAGACCGCACCCGCCTGAAGCTGACCTTGCGCGCCAAACGGCTCGGTTTGTCGCTCACCGAAGCCAAAGACATCATTGATCTGTACGACAGCCCGCGCGACACGGGGGTGCAGTTGCAAAAGTTTTTGTCAGTGCTGGCGACCCACAAACGCGAGCTGGAAGAGCAGATGACCGACCTGCAGGCGAACCTGGAAGAGGTCAAATTGCATGAAAAAGAGGCTGTTGTGTTGCTTGGGAAGCTAAAAAGCAAGCAAATAAGCATATAGTCGGCGTATTTGTTGCTTTTGTAGCTATTAAAAGTGTAGCAAATTTGCGTAAACTGCAAACTGCAGCTCAATCCCCAAACGCAAACTTCATGCCCCATTTCAATTCATAGGTCTTGCTCAGATGCTCGATCTGGATGGCCCGGTCCATAAAACTGGTACCGTTCGTTGAAATGAAATACTCCTGAGAATAGACCTTGCCAGGAGCGAAGACATTTTTGTCAAACATGGGTTGCAAGGCCAAATCACGCTCTTGCAAACCCGTTGTCAGAAGTAACATAACCAAGAACCATGTTTTGAAGTACGTATACATTCGTTTTGTCCTTCATACTAAGATTTCGAATGCTGACTTTAAGGGTTCGAGAATGATTGTAGTGAGCAAATCGGCGTGATAAAACGCAAAAACCACCCGAAGGTGGTTTTTAATTGTCGTTAAGTGAGTGTTTACAGTCCCGCTGAAGCGCGCAGCGCCGCAACTTTGTCTGTCTTTTCCCAGGTGAATTCTGGCTCGTCACGACCAAAGTGGCCGTAGGCGGCGGTTTTTTCGTAGATCGGGCGCAGCAAATCGAGCATCTGGATGATGCCTTTGGGGCGCAGGTCAAAGTGCTCTTGCACCAGGGCGGACAATTTCTCGTCCGACATGATGCCGGTGCCTTCGGTGTAGACGGTGACGTTCATCGGCTTGGCAACGCCAATCGCGTAGGCCACCTGGATCTGGCACTGCTTGGCCAAGCCAGCGGCGACGATGTTTTTCGCCACGTAGCGTGCTGCGTAGGCGGCTGAACGGTCAACTTTGGACGGGTCTTTGCC
>JAYUVG010000028.1:0-3031 GCA_043754255.1 Polaromonas sp.
TGTAGTTGTACGGAATCTCACGAATGCGTGATTCGTCCGTTTTTGCAACAGGTGCAAAAACAGTCAGCTCTTCAAGTTTTGTGGGTGCGTTCATCGTGACGATTCAGTGGCATTGAGGGGTATGCCCCAAGCAGTCTTCAATGTTACCGCAGTGCAACATGAGCGACAGATTCGCCTGTGAACCCCCTGCAAACCCGGCTTGCTAAAAATTAACGCTGCATTTAAATAACACTGTCATAAACCAGACATATGCTGTCAGCTGGTTTTACAGCATCACTTTTACAGCGTTACTTTTCAGGAGTTTTTATGAAATACCGTTTTGCAGCAGCCGCCGTGGCTGCATTTACCGCCTGCCTGCCATTGGCCAGCCATGCCCAGACTGAAATCCAGTGGTGGCACTCGATGGGTGGCGCCTTGGGCGAATGGGTCAATGACCAGGCCAAAGACTTCAACGCCAGCCAGAAGGACTACAAAGTTGTGCCGACTTTCAAGGGCTCATACGATGAGTCGATGACCGCCGCCATCGCCGCTTTTCGCGCCGGCAATGCGCCACACATTTTGCAGGTGTTTGAAGTTGGCACCGCCACCATGATGGCCAGCAAGCAGGCCATCGTGCCTGTGACTGAAGTCATGAAAAAGGCTGGCATCAAGTTTGACCCCGCCGCCTACGTGCCCGCTGTTGCAGGCTACTACACCGCGCCAAGTGGCGACATGCTGAGCTTTCCGTTCAACAGCTCGACCACCGTGTTTCACTACAACAAAGATGCCTTCAAAGCTGCGGGCATTGACAACGTGCCCACCACCTGGCCAGAAGTGGCTTTGGCAGCCGCAAAACTCAAAGCCAATGGCCACAAATGCCCGTTCACCACAAGCTGGGTCAGCTGGACACAGCTGGAGAGCTTTTCAGCCTGGCACAACGTTGAATTTGCGACCAAAAGCAACGGCATGAAAGGGCTGGATACGCGCCTGGCCTTCAACACACCGCTGCATGTGCGTCACATTGAAAACCTGGCCAATATGTCCAAACAGGCACTGTTTGTGTACAAAGGTCGCGGCAATCTGGCTGACGCTACTTTTGTATCAGGCGAATGCGCCATGATGACCGGCTCATCAGCGCTGTACGGCAACATCAAGCGCAATGCCAAGTTTGCGGCGGGCACGGGCGCACTGCCTTACTACCCGGACGTGCCTGGCTCGCCACAAAACACCGTGATTGGTGGCGCCAGCCTGTGGGCCATGTCGGGCAAGCCAGCGGCTGACTACAAAGGCGTGGGCCAGTTTTACGCCTTCTTGTCGCAACCCGCCGAGGCCGCCAAGAGCCACCAGCGCACCGGCTATTTGCCACTGACCAAAGCATCGTTTGACATGACCGAAAAATCCGGTTTTTACAAACAGAATCCAGGCACGGACGTGTCTGTGACGCAGATGATCCGTAAAACCACCGACAAGTCGCGCGGCATTCGTCTGGGCAACTTTGTGCAGATTCGCGCCATCAATGACGAAGAGCTGGAACAGGTCTGGGCCGGTAAAAAGTCAGCCAAAGAAGCGCTGGACACCGCAGTCAAACGCGGTAACGAGCAACTGGAACGCTTCCAGGCTGCCAACAAGGGTAAATAAGGGCAAATAAGGCAATCTTGACCTGAAAATGGCCTGCCAAGGCCGTTTTCAGTTGCCAAACAGGGCTGCAGCCCAACAATACGGGCACAAGCAGCTCCTGATTTAATAGCGTTTTATTAACAACAAGAAGCAGCGAATTGGAAAAACGAGTTCTCTTCAAATCAGCCTGGTTGCCGTGGGCGCTGGTTGCGCCACAGCTGGTGATCGTGCTGGTTTTCTTTTTCTGGCCAGCCAGCCAGGCGGTGTGGCAAAGCGTATTGCGTGAAGATGCCTTTGGCACGTCGAGCGAATTTGTCGGTATGCTGAACTTTTCTCGGTTGTGGGCAGACAGCACTTACCTGAACTCCTTCAAGGTCACGGCACTGTTCTCTTTTCTTGTTGCCGGTAGCGGCCTGGCCATTGCCCTGCTGCTGGCGGTGATGGCCAACGGCGTGATTCGTGGTGCGGGCACTTACAAAACACTGTTGATTTGGCCTTATGCGGTGGCGCCTGTTGTGGCTGGCGTGCTGTGGGTGTTCATGTTTTCATCACCGATGGGCGTGATCTCTTTTGCGCTGGAATCGGTGGGGGTGAAGTGGAATCACCTGCTCAATTCCAGCCACGCCATGACGCTGATCGTGGTGGCCGCGGTGTGGAAGCAGATTTCGTATAACTTTTTGTTTTTTCTGGCGGGTTTGCAGTCGATTCCCAAATCGCTACTCGAAGCTGCAGCGATTGATGGCGCATCGCCGGCCCGCCGCTTCTGGACGATTGTTTTCCCGCTGCTGACACCCACCACGTTCTTCCTGCTGGTCATCAACGTGATTTATGCGTTTTTTGACACCTTTGGTATTGTTGATGCGGCTACCCAAGGCGGGCCGGGCAAAGACACCGCGATTCTGGTCTACAAGGTGTACTTTGACGGCTTCAAGGCGATGGATATTGGCGGCTCGGCAGCGCAGTCGGTGGTGCTGATGGTGATTGTGGTGGCGCTGACGGTTTTGCAATTTCGGTTTATCGAAAAGAAGGTCAATTACTAGATGATTGAACGCCGCCCCATCGCCAACTTTTTCTCGCACGCCGTGTTGATTCTCGGCGTGGCAATCGTCGCCTTTCCGTTGTACCTGGCATTTGTTGCATCCACCCAGTCGCAGGAACAAATTGCCGCATCGAATCCGTTGTCGCTGATTCCCGGCACCAACTTTCTTCAAACCTATCGCACAGCCTTGTTTGGCGGCGAAAACAGCGCGGGAGGTGCTTTCCCGCCAGCGCTGCCCATGATGTGGGTCAGCCTGGTCACTGCAGTCGTTATCGCTGTCGGCAAAATCGCCATTTCGCTGCTGTCGGCCTTTGCGATTGTTTACTTTCGCTTTCCGGCCAAAGGCATCGTGTTCTGGATGATTTTTGTCACGCTGATGCTGCCAGTCGAGGTGCG
>JAYUVG010000029.1:0-2657 GCA_043754255.1 Polaromonas sp.
GCTGTCACTGACCATGCTGCAAAGCATCCGGCCCTGCTGTGTACTGGATTTGACCGCCACGCCGGTACCCAAAAAAACCAATGTGCTGGTCAGCGTGTCGGCACGGGAGCTGCAGGCCGAAGACATGATCAAGCTGCCCATCATGCTGGCGGAGCATGAAACGGGCTGGCAAGACGCGGTGCGCGACGCGCTATTACGCCGTAAACAGCTGGAAGGTGAGGCGGCGCATGAGGTGGACTATATTCGCCCGATTGTTCTGTTTCAAGCGCAGGACAAGGGCGCAAAAGAGGGTGGCGCGACGGTGCAGGTGCTGAAAGACCACTTGCTTGCCGAGCACCACATCCTAGAGAGCGAGATTGCAATCGCCACCGGCACCCAACGGGAGTTAGACGGCATCAATTTGTTTGAACCAAGTTGCACGGTACGCTATGTGATTACTGTGGATGCGCTGAAAGAGGGCTGGGACTGCTCGTTTGCCTACGTGCTGTGCTCGGTGCAAAACTTGCGCAGCAACGTGGCGGTGGAGCAGTTGCTGGGGCGCGTGCTCCGCATGCCCTATGCCAAAAAACGCAAGAGCCCCGCGCTGAACAAAGCCTACGCCCACGTGGTGGCGAAGAGTTTTTCAGAAGCTGCCAATTCACTGGTTGACCGTATGACGCAGGGCATGGGTTTTGATGCCTTGAGTGCAGCCAGTGTGCTGCTGCCAGATGAAGACGATTTGTTTGGCGCATTAGGGGAAGGTGGGCAAGTTGCGGTGCATCCCGCGCCCAGCGCACTGCGGTTTGATCTGGTGCTGGAAGGCGTGGACGCGCAGGCAGCCAAACTGGCGCTGCATGCGTACCCTGATGTGCAGGTTCAAGCCATCACGGGTGCAGACGGCTCCGGCAGTAGCAGCGGTGCCCGAATCAGCTTTCATGGTGAAGGTTCTGAAACACAGCAAAATGCTATTCTTTCAGTAGCATCTCAGGCATATAAATCGCCGGATATTGCCAAGTTTGAGGCTCAATTTGAACAGCATGCAGCGCGTCTGGCGGCGCAACGCTCGCCAGCCGAGCGGGATGTGCCGTTTGCACCCATTCCGCAGCTGTGCGTCCGTATTCAGGGTGAACTGGAGCTGATTGAGCGGGAAACCTTGAGCGATTTGATTGAATTTGACCTATTGCAGGCTGACCCTCGCCCTACGTTGAACGGTTTTAACGTGGTGCAACAAAGTGATTTCTTTGAAATTTACCTGGAAGGTGCGCGGGTTCGTCTAAAGCAGGCAGATGCTGCGCAGTTGTCACTGGATGATGTACCTGCGGACGCGTCTGAGAACGACTTGGTGCGCGCTTTGGAGCAGCAAATACGCCGTCCTGGCCTCACGCAGTCGGAGACACAGGTGTATGTGCAGCGCATCGTGGCGCATTTGCAGCACGAGAAGGGGTTGACGCTGACGGTGCTTTTGCGCTCTCGCTTCGTCTTGGGACAAGCCATTGCCAATCAGATTGACCATCAAATTGCCTTAGGGCGTAGTCAAGGGTTTCAGGCGTTGTTGTTTGGTACTGGACATGCAGAATTGGCGCACGACCCATTGCGTCAATTCCGATTTGAAAAAGGTCGCTATCCCGTGCGCCAAGCATATAGCGGGCGCTGGAAGTTCAAGAACCACTTTTACGACACCATCGCCGACATGAAAGCGCAGGGTGAAGAGTTTGACTGCGCCGTTGCCATTGATAACGAGCCGCAGGTCAAACACTGGGTTCGCAATTTGGTGCGCTTGCCTGAGTTTGCCTTTTGGTTGCCCACAGCTACTGATTATTTTTACCCGGATTTTATTGCCGAAACGATAGATGGAAAAATTTTAGTCGTTGAGTACAAAGGTGATACCTACGCGACCAACGACGACTCGCGCGAGAAAAGACTGGTCGGGGAGCGCTGGGCGCAAACCACAGGTCAACGCTTTGTGATGGTTGAGAAAATGCGTGATGGTCAGGGTATGGCCGCACAGCTCAAATCCGCACTGAAGTCTTAATGCGCTAAAAATCATGGATACCCACTTTCTAGGCCGCGTCGACTACCTGCCCACGTATGAAGCGATGCAGGCGTTCACAGACGAGCGCAATCCGAAAAATGATGGTCAAATTGACCTCCAGCCGGCGTATTTATTGCCTAACCAGCTATGGATTTGTGAGCATAACCCGGTATTTACCCAGGGTTTGGCGGGTAAAACAGAGCATGTTCTGAACGCCGGCAACATCCCCGTGGTGCAAACCAACCGGGGCGGCCAGGTGACCTACCACGGGCCTGGGCAGGTGGTGGCGTATCCGCTGATTGATTTGAAACGGGCGGGTTATTTTGTCAAAGAATACGTCTACCGCATCGAAGAAGCCGTCATTCGCACGCTGGCGCACTTTGGCGTCACGGGGCACCGCGTGGCGGGTGCGCCAGGGATTTATGTGCGGCTGGACGACCCGGGTTCACATGCGCTGCTGGATCAGCGGCCGCAAAAGCGGGTAGGCAACGATCCAAACATCCCGCATGATGAAAAATCAGCCCCCATCAACTTTGTCGGCCTCGGAAAAATCGCCGCTTTGGGCATCAAAGTCAGCCGCCACTGCACCTACCACGGGGTGGCGCTGAACGTTTCCATGGATCTGGAACCCTTTTCCCGCATCAAC